>JADGHL010000218.1 GCA_019686135.1 Myxococcaceae bacterium
CCCACCCTCCGTCCCATGGAGCAGGGCGCGTGCCAGCGGGCGCACGGCCACGCCAGGACTCGACACCGGAACGATCATTGGGGAGTCTGCCGGCCGATGCCGAACGACCTCGCCGACGATCTCCTCCGCTACATCGACGCTGCGCCCACGCCGTGGCACGCGGTGGCCGAGACCACCCGCCGCCTCGAAGCCGCGGGCTTTTGCCGCCTCGACGAACGCGAGAAGTGGACGTTGAAGGCGGGCGACCGCGTGTACGTCGTGCGCGCCGGGACCAGTGTCGCGGCCTTCCAGCTGGGGACCGAGCCGGTCGACCGCACCGGGTTCCGGCTGGTGGGCGCGCACACCGACTCGCCGAACCTGCGGCTCAAGCCCAACGCCGCGTACGCGAAGGCGGGGTTCCAACAGCTGGCGGTCGAGGTCTACGGCGGCGTGCTCTGGTACACGTGGCTGGACCGTGATCTGTCGCTGGCGGGCCGCGTGGTGGTGGCCACCCCGGACGGTGGAACGCGAACGCACCTGGTGGACTTCGGGCGCACGGCGATCGCCCGGGTGCCCAGCCTGGCGATCCACCTCAACCGGTCGGTGAACACCGAGGGGCTGAAGCTCAACCCGCAGGAGCACCTCGCGCCGGTGTGGGCGCTGGACGGCGAGGGCAACAGGGCGGGCGTGCGGGCCGAAGTGGCGAAGCAGCTGGCGCGCACGGGCGTGAAGGTCGAGGTCGAAGACGTGCTCGCCTACGACCTGTGCCTCTACGACGTGCAGCCCGGCGCGCGCAGCGGTCTTGTCGGCGAATTCATCCAGAGCGCTCGGCTGGACAACCTCGCCTCGTGTCACGCCGGGCTCACCGCGCTGTTGGAGAAGCGCGATCGCCGGAGCACCGTGGGGATCGTCCTGTACGATCACGAAGAGGTGGGTAGCCGCAGCGCGCAGGGCGCCGCCTCGCCGTTCCTCCGCGACTGCCTCGAGCGCATCACGCTCGCGCACTCCGACGGGGCGGGCGACGCGTTCCACCGGGCGATCCAGGCGTCGTTCCTCATCTCCGCGGACATGGCGCACGGCATCCACCCCAACTACGCGGAGAAACACGAGCCGCGGCACCAGCCGGTGCTCGGCGCGGGGCCGGTGATCAAGTCGAACGTCAATCAGTCCTATGCCACGGACGCGGAGTCGATGGCGTTCTTCGTCTCGCTCTGCCGCGCGTGCGACGTGCAGCCGCAGCACTTCGTCGTGCGGACGGATCTGCCGTGCGGCAGCACCATCGGCCCCATCACCGCGGGCGAGCTGGGGATACGGACCATCGATGTGGGCAACCCGATGCTCGGAATGCACTCGATCCGGGAGATGGCCGCCGCCGCGGACGTGGAGAAGATGATCGCCGTTTTGCGCCGGTTCTTCGCCTAGCGCCGCGCCCGCCCGAGCAGCCGAAGCTCCCGGAGCGCCTCGGTGCAGTCCGGGTTGCACTGGATCGCCTTCTCGAACTGCTTCTCCGCTTTGTCCGGGCGCCCGGTAGCTTTGAAGATGTAGCCGGTGAACAGGTAGCTCTTGTCCATCTTCGGGTTGAGCGCGATCGCCTTCTCCAGCGCGCGGAGCGCGGCGTCGGCGGTGGCGGCGTCCCCCGGGTTCGCCTGGAACATGCTCCAGCCCAGCCAGGCGTGGAACTCGCCCTCCTGGTCGTAGAGCTGGATCGCCTCCTCGAAGAGCCTGCGCGCGGCCTCGTACTGCCGCTGGCGCATCAGCTCCTCGCCTTTCTGGAAGCGGCCCTCGGCGGCGAGGATCTTCCCCACCTCGTCGCCGATGTCGCGCTTCACCCCGGCGGCGATCTCCTTGGCGTAGCGCTCGCGCTCGACCGGATCGGTGAGCGTGTCGTGGGCGGTGGAGATGAGGTCGTAGATCTGCGCGGCGAGCTGGCGCACCTCCGCGGACGACGACCCGAAGTGCTTGTCCGGGTGGTACTCCTTGGCCATCGCGAAGTAGGCGCGCTTGATCTCCTCGCGTCCGGCGGTGGTGGGCACGCCGAGGATCTCGAAGTAGTCCTGCTTGCGCATGGCCGCCACCTTCGCGGCCAGCCGTTCGCGCAACAGGCTGTCCTCGGCAGAGGACGGGGAGTGGACTCCGGAGAGCTCGGGCAGAAGCGATCCCACCGCGCGGGCCTTCACCGCCGGCCTCGGCTGGGGCGACGGACGCTCTGCCTCCACATCGCCCGGCGGAGCCTCCCAGGCCATCGCCTCCGGCGGGGGCGGCGGCGGCGTGACCTTCTCCGGCAGCGGTGGCGGCATCGGCCGGGCGGCCGCGACGATCTTCGGGATCGATACCTTCGGACGGCCCTCGGCCGGCTGCGTCTTGAGCTCGACGATCTGGGCGCACTTCATGGCCCACACGAACAGGTCGGTCTCGTGCGTGGGCAACAGCGCGAGCGCGCGCAGGGTGGCCACGGTCTTGTGCCCGTCGATCGCCTGGAGGAGCTGCTGCTCCTCTTCGCCGACCCCGGTGTCCTGCAGCGCGTAGAGCGGGTTCTCGCTGGGGTGGACGTACAGTGGCCCCAGCTCGCCCGCCACCCGGAGGAGCCGCGCCTCGTCGTATGACCTCCGGATCCCCTCGTAGATCACCGCCGCCGCGGACATGTCGAGGTGGACCGGGTCCGCCGGGGGCATCACCCGCGGGTTGAACTGGTACTCGCCGTCGTCCCAGCGGAACACGTCCCAGAGCTTGCGCTGCAGCTGGAGGTTGAGCGCGTAGTTGAGGTTGTGCGGGCTGATGCAGCCCATCTCGATCAGCACCGTGCCCTGCTGCCGGCCGGACTGCTTCATCCGCCTGAGCGACTCCTCGCACTCCGCCTCGGAGATCATCTTCTCGCTGACCATGATCCGGCCGAGGCACTCGGAGAGCAGGTTGCTCTTGATCGACTGCGGGAAGCCGTCGCGGAAGTAGACGATCTTCTTCACCCGGTCGCGGCGGAGCAGCAGGGCGCCGGTGCCCTTCCAGCGGTGGATCTCCGCCAGCACCTCGGGGAACGGCTTCTGCGCGAAGTCGCCGCGGATGGACTGGAAGTGCGAGACGCTCTGGGAGGCGCGCTCGACGTGGGTGACCTCCTCCCGGGCGGTGGGATCGGCGAAGCGGTCGGTGACGCCCTCGGCGCCGTCCATCGAGGAGGGCGGGGGAGCCACCGGGATCTGCTGTGTCTTCGCCGGCGGGTCCGGGTACGCGTCGCCCAGAGCGTCGCGGAGCGTCTTGTAGAGCGTCTGCAGCTTCATCGGCTTCTCGATGAAGGCGAACGCGCCGTGCTTTTGGACCGCCTCGCGCTGGTGGAGGGCGTTCTTGTAGACGCCGCTGATCATGATGATCGGCGTCTTGCGGCCCTTGGGGGTGGACCGCATCTTGCGCGCGACCTCGTAGCCGTTGAGCGCGGGCAGAAGCAGGTCCAGGATCACCACGTCGAACGGCTTCTTCTCGAACGTCTTCAAGGCCCACTCGCCGTCACGCTCCACGGTGACGGTGAAGCCCTGACGGGTGAGCGCGTCCGCGAGCATCCGCTGGATGGCGCGGTCGTCGTCGACGATGAGAACGTTGACCGTGTCGCTTCGGGCCACGTGACGATCCTCTTCGCAGGAATGCGGCGCAGCGACCGAGCATACACGTCAATGAATCTTCAAATCGCCTGTGCGTTCTGCGAGAACGACGGCGATACAATGCGTCGAGGAGTCTCCATGAAGTCAGCGTTCCGTTCTTTGGTGGTGTCGGCCGCGGTGCTCGTCGCGGGTGCGGCGTTCGCGCAGAAGCAGGGCGAGATCAGCCCCGGGCAGGAAGAGGCGAAGGCGGAGGCCGCCAGGTCGATCCCGGAGGAGGCCAAGCCTGCGGTGGAGGTCCTCACCCGGTATCTGGATGCGGTGAAGGCGAAGAAGTGGGCCGATGCGAAGAAGCTCACCCATCCGCGCACGCTTCAGAACATCGCCAAGCGGAAGAAGAACCTCGGCGACGAAGAGCACCCGATGGCGCCGTGGTACTTCGCGAAGGACACCTACTACCTGAAGGACTACCGGATCACCAACGCGGTCCCGGGCCCCGACGACACCTGGGTGATCGAAACCTCCGAGGACAACTTCCAGATCCAGGAGAAGGGCGTCGCCGAGGGCGAGATGGCCACCTACCTGGTCGGCAAGGCCGGCGGGAAGTGGATGGTCACCGACAAGAAGCGCGGTGTCTCCTTCACCAAGGACAGCATCAAGCTCGGCTACAAAGGCTACTTCGATCAGTGAGTGGTGGCGGGTGAGTCGTGCGTAGGGCTCACTGACCGGGCGAGGTGAGCGTGGCGGCGTGCGGGCGCGCCCGCTCGATGTCGCCTTCGTATTTCAGCACCACGTTCAGCGTGCTGGCGACCAGCTCCGGCGACAGCACATCGGCGTTGAGCAGCGCCAGCGACTGCGCCCAGTCGAGGGTCTCGCTGATCGACGGGGCCTTCTTCAGATCCAGCGCGCGCAGCTTCGCCACCGCCGTCACCACCTGCTCCGCCAGCTTCTCGCTCACCTGGGGCAGGCGGGTGCGGAGGATCTTCAGCTCGCGCTCGCGGGTCGGGAAGTCGATGTGCAGGTGGAGGCAGCGGCGCTTGAGCGCGTCCGACAGCTCCCGCGCGGCGTTGGAGGTGAGCACCACGCGGGGCACGTGCCGGGCCTGGATCGTCCCCAGCTCCGGGAGGGTCACCGCGTTGTCCGCCAGCACCTCGAGCAGGAACGCCTCGAACTCGGGGTCGGACTTGTCGACCTCGTCGATCAACAGGACCGTCGGCGCCTGGCTCATCAACGCCCGGAGGATGGGGCGGGGGAGCAGAAAGCGCTCGGAGAAGAAGACCGCGTCGCTGCCGCTGATCCGATCCGCCGCTTCGCCAATCGTCTTCGCCCCGGCGATCGCCTCGCCGATCTTCTCCTTGAGCAGCTGGGTGTACAGGAGCTGCTTGGCGTACTCCCACTCGTAGAGCGCCTTCGCCTCGTCCAGGCCCTCGTAGCACTGCAGGCGGATGAGCTCGCGGCCCAGCGCGCTTGCGAGCGCCCGCCCCAGCTCGGTCTTGCCCACCCCGGCCTGGCCTACGAACAGAAGCGGCTTCTCCAGCCGGTCCGCGA
>JADGHL010000219.1 GCA_019686135.1 Myxococcaceae bacterium
CATATCGTCGGCAGCGTAACTTGTGAATATGCCCCTGAAATGGGGCGGGGCGAATAGCACAAACGGGAGGGGAACTACGCTAGGTTGAATACGCGACGCGCCGGTGGCCGGCCGGAGGGCCGGTGTGTCCGGGAAGAGCGAGGAATCACGCAGTGGGTCGAGGGTGGAGAATCGGGGTGTTGGCCGTGTGGTCGCTGTGCGCGCTCGACGCGCTCGCCACCACGGTCCTGTATCAGGACGTCCCCGCGCTGGCGCGCCAGGCGGATGCGATCGTCCGGGGAACCGTCGTCCGTCAGCAGAGCCGCTGGACCGGTGATCACCGCCGCATCGTCACCGACGTCAGCGTGCGCGTGGAGGACGTCTGGAAGGACACGCACCCGGAGGATCCGCGCGAGGTTGTGTTGATCCGCCAGCCGGGCGGGGTTGTGGGCGACATCGGCCAGCGGGTGGACGGGTTCCCGTCGTTCCATGAGGGCGAGGCGGTTCTGCTCTTTCTCGAGCGCCGGCCGGACGGCTCGTTCGTGGTCAGCGGCGCCGCCCAGGGCAAGTACCGGATCGAACGTTCTGCGGACGGCAAGGAGGAGCTCGCCATCCCCGACGCGCATGTGGCCGACGCGCGGGTGGTCGATCCGTCGACCCACGCGCCGGTGCAGGTGACGCAGAAGCCCCGGACATTGACCGAACTGCGGATGGAGGTCGCCCGGGCGCTCGCGGACGTGACCGATCCGCCGCCTTCGTCCATGCTGCCCACGATCCCGGGCAAGGCGCGGGGGAGCCCGTGACCGTCGCCGCGCTGCCGCTGCTCGTCGCGCTGGCGCTCGGCCAGACCGGAACGGAGCCGTACCGCCGCAGCCGCGTCGACACGGGGATCGCCAACGACCCGCGCGCCCACTGCCTGTGGTGGGGCGACCCCCACGTCACCTTCCAGCAGAACCAGGCCGGCAACCCCGATGTGCCAGACGGGCGCGTGCCCAACGAGTTCGACGCCTTCGCGGCGGCGCTCGACACCTGGCAGGCCGCCGCGAACGCGTGCTCGTCGCTCACGCTCTCCGAAGGCCCGCGGGTGGCGGATCGGGAGATCGGCTGGGTGGAGGGCGGACCGAACGAGAACTTGATCGTCTACCGGATGCAGTTCTGCGGGAACCCCGGCAACGGCGGCGAGCCGCTCGTCCCGGCGTCGGATCCCTGCTGGCAGGACCAGACGTGCCAGAACAAGTACGACTGCTTCGATCAGGCGCGCGCCACCATCGCCATCACCACGACCACTTACGATCGCCGCACCGGACAGATCTTCGACGCGGACGTGGAAGGCAATGGCGCCTTCTTCCTCTTCACCACCGTCGACTCGCCGCCCTGTCCGATGGGCGGGCCGTTCACCGAGCAGTGCGTGGCCACGGACGTCCAGAACACCTTCACCCACGAGCTGGGCCACGCCTTCGGGCTGGATCACACCGACGAGGAGGGCTCCACGATGTTCCGCTCCGCGCCGGCCGGGGAGACCTCCAAGCGCGTCCTCGATTCGGGGACCCGCCAGTTCCTGTGCGACGTGTATCCGAAGAACGCCCCGCCGAAGGATTGCGTGATCTCCGTGGCGCAGAGCGAGCTGGGTGAGGCCGCGGGTGGCTGCGGCTGCAGCGAAGCGGGCGCGCCACCTCTGCTGATCGGACTGGCGCTCTGGGTGCTGCGGGGGCGGCGGTCCCGAACGGGACTTCGGGGATGAGCAGGTCTGGACGGGTGGTGCGTGCGCTCGCGCTGGCGGCGGGGCTGTGCCCGGCGCTCGTGGCCGCGCAGTCCCCGTCCGAAGGGTTCATCCGCACGCACGTCCCGGACAAGAACCTCTGCCTGTTCTGGCCGCAGCGGACCTACGTCTTCAACTACCACTCGCAGGGCAGCTCGCAGACGCCGGGCACCGCCGAGTTCGTGGCGATGGACGCGGCCTTCGACACCTGGCGCGCGCTCTCCCGGACCTGCAGCGACTTCCGGTTCGAGAAGGGGCCGTACGTCGGCGTGGCGATCATCGGCTACGACAAGGCGTCGTCCAACAACACCAATGTGCTGGTCTTCCGCGAGCGCGCGTGCCGGGACGTGGTGGCGCCGGGCGATCCCTGCCTCGCCGACGGGACCTGCCGAAACGTCTACCAGTGCTGGGACGAGTCGGACACGACCATCGCCATCACCACCAGCACGTTCAGCTTCAACACCGGCGTCATCTACGACGCGGACATCGAGTTCAACGCGGCGCCGCAGGCGAACGGCGAGCGCTTCCTCTTCACCACCATCTCCTCGCCGCCGTGCGATCCGGACGAGCAGTCCCCGCTGTGCGTGGCCACCGACGTGCAGAACACGCTCACGCATGAGATTGGCCACGTGATCGGCCTGGACCACGAGGAGATTCCCGGATCGACCATGGAGGCGACCGCTCCGCTGGGGGAGACCTCCAAGCGGATCATCGACACCGGGACCGCTGCGGGCTTCTGTCAGATCTACCCGGCCGGTCAGCCGACGCCGCCCTGCGAAGACGTGGACGAGAAGGTGCTGGCGGTGAACCGCGGCACGCCCGGGCTGCAGGCGGTGGGCTGCGATGCAACGGGCACACGCCTCGTGCCGTGGACGCTTCTCTTCGCGGCCGCTTTCAGCCTGCGCCGTAGAGGTCCACCGCCACCTTGATGGAGAGCAGGACCGCAACCAGCGTCACCACCGGGCGGATCAGCTTCGCGCCGCCGCGGACCGCAAGGTGCGCGCCGAGGAAGCTGCCCAATGCCTGGGCGGCGGCCATCGGCAGGGCGATGTGCCACAGGACCACGCCGCGCACCGCGAACAGGGTGACCGCCGCGAGGTTGGACGCCACGTTCACCATCTTCGCGTCCGCGGTGGCCTCCGGCAGGCTCAGCCCGAGCAGCCCTACGAAGCCGGCGATGAGGAAGGTCCCGGTGCCCGGTCCGAAGAACCCGTCGTACGCGCCGATGACGAAGGCGAGCCCGCCGGCGATCGCCGCAGTGTGCAGCGGGTGGCGGTCGGGCGGCGGACCCTCGGGACGGCGGTAGACGGCAAGGAAGATCGCCACCGCCACCAGAAGCACCAGCACGATCGGCCGCAGCGTGGCCGGATGGATCCACAGCACCAGCGCGGCGCCGAAGAACGATCCGGCCAGCGCGAGCGGGAAGGTCACCTTCCCGCGCCGGAGTGACACGAGCTTCGCGCGGTGGAAGCGGAGCAGGGACGAGGTCGACCCGAACACGGACTGGCCCTTGTTCGTCCCCAGCGCCAAGTGCGGCGGGAGCCCCACCGCGAGCAGGGCCGGCACGGTGAGCAGCCCGCCTCCGCCGGCGATGGCGTCCACCACTCCGGCCACGAACGCGGCGCCGGCCAACAGCCCGATCTCCAGCGGGGTGACGGGCGCGTTCATGGGCGAAGGGGGACCACGGTCATCGGGGCCGCTCATACGGAGCGGGATCCGCCGGGGTCAAGCGGCATCCGCCACACGCCTCTGTTCCGAGCCTCGCGGCTCCCCTAGATTGGGCGCGTGGCGATTGCCTTCTTCGACTTCGACCGGACGCTCATCGCGGCGAACTCGGCGGTGCTGTGGCTGCGCAGCGAGCTCCGGCTCGGGCACATCTCGCCCTTCAAGGCGCTCGCCGCCATGGTCTGGGTGGCGCGCTACCACCTCGGGTTCGCCGGGCGCGGCGAGGGGCTGAAGCACGCCATCGCCTCGCTCGCCGGGAGCAGCGAGACGGAGTTCCGCGAACGGACGATCGCCTTCTACGAGCGCAAGGTCCGCGGCCTGTACCGCCCCGGCGCCCGCCGCGCGCTCGACGAGCACCGCGCCCGCGGCGACCGGCTGGTGCTCCTCACCTCGACCTCGTTCTACCTGGCGGAGCTGGTGGCCAGAGACCTCCAGCTGGACGCGGTGCTGTGCAACCGGTTCGAGGTCGACGCCGGCGGGCTCTACACCGGACGCCCGCTGGGGGACGTCTGTTACGGCGAGGGCAAGCTGCTCCACGCCGAGCGCTATGCGCGGTCCGCCAGCGTGTCGCTGTCGGAGTGCGCCTTCTACACGGACTCGTTCGCAGACCTCCCGGTGATGGCCGCGGTGGGCCGGCCGGTGGCGGTCAACCCGGACGGGCGGCTCAGGCGGATCGCTCTGTCGCGGCACTGGGAGATCGTCGACTGGGGCGAGCCGTCGCCCGCGCAACTGCTGACCGCGGGCTGACCCTCCAGCCCGGCCGGCCGCCGGGCACCCGGGGTGCCGGGCCACCTCGTCCCGCGGTGCGCACCCTTGCGCTCCGGAGGTGCCGGTGGAGTTCGCCCACGTCGAGCAGTGGATCCAGACGTTCTCGTACCCGGCCGTGTTCCTCCTGCTCGTCTCCGCCGGCTTCGGCGCGCCGGTCTCCGAAGAGCTGGTGATGATCGCCGGCGGGCTGGTGGTGGGCAAAAGCGGCGGCAGCCTGTGGGGGATGATCGCCACCGCGTGGGTCGGCGTGCTGGCGGGGGACTCGCTGCTCTGGCGGATCGGTCATCGGCTCGGGCCGCGCGCGGTCAGCGCCCGGGGCATCCGCAAGCTGCTCACGCCACGCCGGGTGGCCTGGGCGCAGCGCCACTTCGCGAAGCACGGCGCGAAGACGATCTTCATCGCCCGGTTCACCTCCGGGCTGCGCTCGGTCACCTTTCTGAGCGCGGGGACCACCGGCCTGCCGTACCGGAAGTTCATCGTCGCCGATGCCACCGCTGCGCTGATCCTCGTGCCGATCGTCGTGTGGTTGGGGTGGAAGTTCGGCGCCGCGGTGCTTCACGACGTCCACATGGCCTTCCGGTGGGTGCTTGGGGGCGTCGCGGTGTGTCTCGTGGGCGGCGCCGTGGTGGCGGCGATCCGCCGGCGGCGGCGGGTGCGCGCAGCGCCGCTCGGGCCACAGGACGTCCGTCCCGGATCCAGCGCGCAGAAGGTCCACGACCCGTTCTGACATGCGCGTGGGAAAGAGTTTTCCCAATGTGACTGGCACGAGACTGGCTTCGGCTCGGCTAGGCGGGGGGAGGGCCGTGAACCGGATGACGTATCTGGGGGCGCGGGCGCGCGGGATGTCGCCGGGCGCGCTGGCGAAGGGCG
>JADGHL010000220.1 GCA_019686135.1 Myxococcaceae bacterium
GCGCAACACGACTCACCCCTCACGACTCACTACTCACTAGTCACCAGTCACGGCGGCCCACGGCCGCCGCTGCGCGCTGAAGCTCACGAATGGGGCGGCTTCGAGGCTATGCTGCGCCACGCCGTGCGATCCCTCCTTGCGCCAGTCCTCGCCGTCGCGCTCCTCGGTTGCCCGGGGAAATCCCCTCAGCCCGCGCCCGATGCCGGTGAACAGGTCGATGCCGCGGTCGCGCCCGTAGCGTGCGACAGCCCCGAGGATTGCCGCCGCCAGAACTTCGACGGCGTGTGCCGTCAGGGCGTGTGCACCGCGGACGTGCCCTGTTTCGACGATGTGGAGTGCGGGCTCGGCGAGACGTGCGAGGGCGGACAGTGCCGCTTCACCGGGTGCATCACGGATGACGACTGCGCCGTCGGCACCTGCCGCACCGACTTCTACGCCTGCACCGAGTGCTCGGTGAATGAGGACTGCCCCGCCTCCAACCCGGTGTGCACCCCGAACGGGCATTGCGTGCGGTGCGCATCCGACGCGGACTGCACCTACCCGGGGCCCCAGTACTGCGACGAAGCCACCGGATCGTGCCGCCACTGCATCGAGGACGCGCACTGCCCGAACGGGCTCAAGTGCGGACCCGGCGGGATCTGCGTCGGCGCCCAGAAGGGGCAGTCCTGCAGCGAAAGCGTGAGCTGCGATCTCGGGCTCATGTGCGTGAACGTCGGGACCGTCAGCCAGTGCCTCGAGGCGTGCAACCTCTACACGCCCGACTGTCCGGACAACGAGATCTGCATCAAGCTCACCTTCCAGGACAGCCCCTCGCTGGTGTTCGACCAGGGCGGGCCGGTGGGCGTCTGCTACCCGCCCATCAACGGCCTCCCCGGTTACCACGCGCCCTGCGCCAACAACTGCCAGCCGAACCTGGCCTGCGTGCCGGACTCGGCGACCGACAGCACCTGCAAGGCGTACTGCGACGTGCTCGCGCCGTTCTGTGCGCCCGGCGAGATCTGCCACGCGCTGCCCGGCGACTACGCGGGCCACGAGTACGGCTTGTGCTACCCGGATAACGGCGTGTGGGACGCGTGCACCGCGGACCGCGACTGCGCGAGCGGCCAGAACTGTGTGCCGCGGGACGACCCGTCGGTCTTCTCCGGGCTCTCCACCGCCTGCACCTTCTCGCACGGACCCGGGCCGGCGCTTGCGCCCTGCACGTCGGACTCGGACTGCCAGAGCGGCGCGTGCCGGAACGACCCCTCGCAGGGGCCCGAAGCCTTCTTCTGCTTCGCCGCCTGTGACGAGGACGCGGACTGCAGCGCGGCCGGCCGGACCGGCCTGTGCGACACCGATCACCTCTTCACCACGACCTACGTGCTCCCGCCCGGCCAGCCGGTGCGCGGCTGCCGCCCGGCCTGCGCCTCTCCCGCGGACTGCGCCGACTACGCTCCGAAGGGCGACCCCTACGTGTGCCTGGCCATCCCCAACGTGAAGAAGGCGGCGTGGGATCAGGTCTGCGGCCAAAGGCGCGGTGACAAGCTGCTCGGGGAGAGGTGCCAATCGGACAGCGACTGCCGAGACGGGCTGTGCCTGGTGCGGGATGGACGCGGCACCACGTTCCGCGAGGGCGTGTGCAGCCACCCGTGCGAGCAACCCGCCGACTGCGTGCCGCCGCCTCTGGCCGACGGGGGCACGGCGGGGGTTGCCACCGCGTGCGTCCCCACTGCGACCTGGTTCTCCTCCGGGCCCGACAACGCCCCCAACACCCAGGACGACGTGGTCGGCCGCGGTTCGCTGTGCACCGGCGGCCCCTGCACGGCCGACTTGGACTGCGCTGCGCCGTATTCGCGCTGCACGGCGGATCGGAATCCGGTGGATCCGCGGGGGTTGATCACCGCCTGCCGGGCGCCCGTCGCCGGCGGGACGCTGCTGGCCGGGGACGCCTGCACGCAGGACAGCCAGTGCGCGAGCGGGGTATGCGCCTTCGTCGGCATGAGCTCTGCCCGGACCTGCCTGCAGCCGTGCGACCCCTCGGCTCCGGACTGCCCCGGCACGACGACGTGCACACCCAATGGCGTCCGCGTGGTTCGGCCGGACGGCATGTTCCAGACGTTCGACGCGTGCGTGCCGTAAGCACGCGCGGCGACGCACAGATGAGGAAAAGACGCGTGGCTCCAAGAGGTCGGAAGGCGCCGAAGTCGGCGAAGGTCGAGCGGATTGAATCCATTCCGGAGGACGTGGTGCTGGCGCCGCAGGCGGAGGTGCCGCGCGCGCTCGCCGCGCTGGACCGTCCGCGCCGCTTCCAGTCGGCGGTCAAGGAGATGAGCTGGGCGGAGTTCGACCGGCTGGTCCAGTCGATGGCGCTTCGGCTCAAGCGGGGGTTCAAGCCGGACGCGGTGGTCGGGGTGGCGCACGGCGGCGTGTTCGTCGGCGGGGCGATCGCCAGCGCGCTCGGCGTCGAGTTCTTCCCGGTGCGGATCAGCCGCCGCAGCCGCGACAGGGGCGCCAACCAGGTGAAGAAGTCGAAGCTCAACGGCGAGATGCCGAAAGAGCTCAAGGGCCGGCGGGTGCTGGTGGTGGACGACGTGGCCTCGAGCGGGGACACGCTGGAACTGGCGAAGGCGCTCGCGGAGAAGGTCGGGGCGAAGGCGATCGAAACCGCGTGCCTCGTGTGCAAGGAGGAGGGCTACCGCCCCGATTACCTCGCGCTCGCCACCGAAGACCTGGTGGTGTTTCCGTGGGACTACGATTTGATCGAAGACGCGCGCTTCGGCCCGGCGCGGCGCTGAAGGGCGCGGGGCGCCGTCATGATCATCGGCACCGCGGGGCACATCGACCACGGCAAGACCACGCTGGTGAGGGCGCTCACCGGGATCGACACCGACCGGCTTGAGGAGGAGAAGCGGCGCGGCATCACCATCGAGCTGGGCTTCGCGCACCTTGAGCTCGACGATGGGACGGTCGCCGGCGTGGTGGACGTCCCGGGCCACGAGCGCTTCGTCAAGGCGATGGCCGCGGGCGCCGGTGGCGTGGATGTGGCCATCCTGGTGGTCGCCGCCGACGAGGGCGTGATGCCCCAGACCCGCGAGCACCTTGACATCTGCCGGCTGCTCGGCGTGCAGCACGGGGTGATCGCCGTCACCAAGAGCGATCTGCTCGGCGAGCTCGGCCCGGACTGGATGGACCTGCTCCGCGCGGATCTGCAGACGCTGGTGGCGGGCACCTTCCTCGAGGGCGCGGAGGTCGTCCCGGTGTCGGCGAAGACCGGCGAGGGTATCCCCGAGCTCAGGGCCGCGCTCACCCGCGTCGCCCAATCGCTCCCGCGGCGCCCTGCGGATGGCCCCCTGTTCCTGCCCATCGACCGGGCCTTCTCGCTCAAGGGCTTCGGGACCATCGTCACCGGCGCGCTGCTCTCCGGGAAGCTGGCGTTGGAGGAGCAGGTGTCGCTTCTGCCCGGGCTGGAGGGGCCGCTCCGGGTGCGTGGGCTGCAGGTCCACGGGCGCGCGGAGCAGGAGGTCCTTGCGGGGCAGCGCACCGCGGTGAACCTCGCCGGCGTGGAGGCGGAGGCGATCTCCCGGGGGATGGTGCTCACCCGGTTCGACGAGCTGCCCGCGGTGCGGATGCTGGACGTGGAGCTGGAGCTGCTCCCGGCCGCCGAGACGCCCCTGCCGAAGCGGCAGAAGCTCCTCGTCCACCTCGGCACCGCGCAGGTGGAGGGCACCGCCGCGCTGCTCGACCTCGACGAGCTCCGGCCCGGAGAGAAGGCGTTGGCGCAGCTTCGGCTGGCGCATCCGGTGGCGGCGCTGCCCGGACAGCGGTTCATCCTCCGCGGTTCGAAGGTGCTCCCCGGGCGCGGCGCCACCGTGGCCGGCGGGCGGGTGCTGGCGCTGGCCCAGGCGCGGCGGCGGCGCGGCGCCTCCGAGCTGCTCCGCCCGCTTCTGGAGGGCGATCTCGAGGCGAAGGCGGCGTGGCTTCTGCGCCAGGCGGGCTACGCCGGGCTGAGCGCGAAGGCGCTCGCTGCCCGCGCCGGCGCCGCCCCCAAAGCGATGGAGCGCGCGCTGCAGCTTCTGGGCACGCGCGGCGCGGCGCTCCTCGTGGACAGAGAGCGACGTCTGTACCTTTCCGGCGAGGTGTTCGCAGGGATGAGCGCGCGGGCGCTGGCGCAGCTGGAGGCGTTCCACCAGCGCGAAACGATGAAGGAGGGGATGAGCAAGGAGGAGCTCCGGGTCCGGCTCTCCGAGACGCTCGAGCCGCGCATCTTCGCCCGCCTGGTGCAGTCGCTCGTGGACGCGAAAAAAATCGAGGCGCAGGGCGAGCTGCTGCGCCTGTGTGGCCGCGGCCGCGCGCTCACCGGGGACGAGGCGATCGCCCGGGAGAAGCTCGCGGCTGCGCTCAAGGAGGCCGGCCTGGCGCCGCCGCGGATCGACGAACTGGCGAAGCTCTGCGGCCTGAGCGCGCCGCGGGTGGCGGAGCTGCTCAAGGTGCTCACCCGGGACGCCGAGGTGTTCCGCGTCAGCGAGGAGCTCTACTTCCACCGCACGGCGATCGAAGCGCTCCGCGCGAAGCTGGTGGATCACCTCAAGGCGAACAAGGAAATCACCACCCAGGCGTTCAAGGATCTGGTCGGTCAGAGCCGCAAGTACGTCATCCCCCTCTCCGAGTTCTTCGACCGCGAGAAGGTCACCCTGCGGGTGGGGGACAAACGGGTCCTGAGGCGGGGATGAGCCCTGGCCGCATCTGGTCGCTCGAGGCGCTCCGCGAGCTGTTGGAGACGTTCCAGGTGCCGATGGCGGCGTCCCACGAGACGAGGGTCTGGGTCGTCAACGAGGCGTACTGCGCCATGCTCGGCCACCCGCGCGAGGCGATCGAAGGCTCCTTGTGGGAGACGTACAGCGCGCCCGAGGAGATCCGTCGGCTGCATCAGCGCTACGAGCTGCGCAACCGCGGGGAGATCGCCACGGGCCACGCGTATCCGATCCTCGTGCTCGGCAGGGGCGGGCGGAGGATCCACTGCCTGCTTCAGGTCAGCTACCTGCCGCGCGAGGGCGGCGGGGAGTGGGCGGTGGGCACCTG
>JADGHL010000012.1 GCA_019686135.1 Myxococcaceae bacterium
GGACCCTACAGCGGAGGCACCATTGAGAGCTCACCTGGAGTCTTCTCTCCACAGGTTCAGGGGGAAGCACCGCTTGAGACTGCCGCTTTTGTCATCAATTACCCGGGGGGAGGGGGAGGATTACTGGTCGGGTTTCGTCCCGGCGGAAATTCGGCAACCGACTGCGTGGACATCGCCAATGCAGGCAATGTGAGGACATTGGGCGGCGTTGCCATCGAGGGGTCGAACGTCTATTTCGGTACCGAGGCCACCAACGGATTCGAGGACCAGGTAACAAGCTACGCATTCGTTGACACGCCTGGCTGGACGGTTCGAAGCGGTTGGCCGGTGACGACGGGCGCATACGTCCACGCCCTCGCACTGACCGGGACCGACGTCATCGGAGCCGGAGTTCCCGGTGGCCCGGGTGGTGTCTTTGCAATCCCCTACACAGCAGGGATGCCGTGGACTTCTGGTGGTGGTGGTGTGGAGTCATGGAACCCGTCGGTGGGAGCGGGTGACGTCGTCTTCATTGGGGACAAAGGGGACAAACTCACCCGAATCGTCGTCGGTGCATCAACCCCCCTCGTTGCCACTACCTCAGGCTCCGTCCATGGCGCGCCGCTGGTCGGCGAAAGTGGCTGGCTCTACACGGCGAGTACGACCGGATTTGTAGAGGCTTGGAGCGCGTCCACACTCGACTTGCGCTGGAGCGTGGACAAGCTCGGCGCTATCGAGGCCTCGCCGAACATCGACTGCACGCGGGACTCCACCGGCGCCGCCCTCAAGGGTCTGCCGGGTGTCCTGTACGTCGGCTCCAACAGCGGAAAGCTATACGCCTTCGTGGTGGACAGCCGCGGCATCGACACGAGCGCGCCTTGGCCGAAGTACCAGCATGACCCGCGCAACACGGGGAACGCGGACACCGACCTGTCGCAGTTCACCTGCCCGTGATGGGGGTGCTTCTTACGCCATGGGCGGTGTGGGAACGGGTGTCGCTGCAGCGAGCGCCGCCGCTTTGAGGATCTCCTCGAACGCCGGCTGATCCGGCCCCACAAAAGGTGGGGCGTCCGGCGCGCTGCCGAGGTTCCGGCACAGCGTGCTGGTCATCGCCCGCGCCGGCGGAAGGTGCGAGGAGAGGACCCACGCGGGATCGAGCCGGTCGAGCTCCGCCAGCTGCGCGTCGAAACGGTCGCGGTCGATCGAGTGGATCCACGGCGCGTCCACCGCGGCCCACAGCCTCTGGCTCCCGGCGAGGCGCTCCTCCGAAAGCTCGTTCGCCAACATCACCGGCGCCTGCTGTGGGCCGCCGAAGCAGTCGGCGGAGAAGAGCGCGTCCAGCCGGCTGTCGTAGACCATCGTCGTCTCCGGCGAGTCGAACACCGGCGGCGCCATCGCCACCAGCGTACGGTCGCCGAGATCGATCTGCGCGCCGGGGTTCAACAGGTGGATGCGATCCGGCGGCAGCGCCCGCAACCCGAGCTGGAGCTTCGCCACGGCGATGAAGGTGGTGATCACCTTGGCCCGCGGGGCCAGCTCCAGCAGCGGCAACAGCGCGCCGATGTGATCCGGATCGGTGTGGGTCAGGTAGATGAGCTCCAGCTCCGCGGGATCGATCACCGCCTCGACCTCGCGCACGAAGGCCTCTCCCTCGGTGAGCACGCCCGTGTCAACGAGGTACGGCCGCTCCGCATTCACCAGGAACGCGTTCGCCGGCAGAAGCCCAATCGTCGGGACCGGAATCCACGACGTGAGCACGTAAAGGCCGTCATCCAATTCGTAAGCGCGTTCCATGATCCCCCCGGCGGAATGTCCTCACCTTCACCGTGGGGATGGCGCGCTCGCATCGCCAGCCGGGCGCAGCTCATCCGGCGTCGTTCTTCCGACGGCTGGAGCCACCCGCCTGAGCGGGCAACCGGATGGTGAAGGTAGTGCCTCGGCCGACTTCGCTCTCCACGGTGATCTCCCCGCCGTGGTTCTCGACGATCCCCTGGACGATCGACAGCCCCAGGCCGGTGCCCTTCCCGTCCGGCTTGGTGGTGAAGAACGGCTCGAATATCCGGCCGAGGTGCTCGGGCTTGATCCCGTGCCCGGTGTCCGAGACGCGGATGATGACCTCGTCGCCTTCGGTGGTCGTCACCAGCCGCACCTTCCCGCCCGGCGTCATCGCGTGGCAGGCGTTGGTGATGAGGTTCACGAACACCTGCACCATGTTGCCCTTCACCGCCGGAATCCGCGGGAGCGACCCGTAGCTCCGCTCCACGGTGATGCCGTGCTGTGAGAGCACGTGGTCGCAGAAACTCACGGCGGTGTCGAGCAGCTGGTGGAGGTCGACCATCTCCGCGCGGTCCTGCGCGGGACGCGCGTAGCTCACCAGGTCGCGGGTGAACTTCAGGATCCGCTCGGCGCTGGCGAGGATCTTCTTCAGCTTGTCCTGATCGCCCGCGTCCGCGGCGGGGTTGCCGGTGAGCCGCGCCAGCATCGCGTGCGCGTAGGTGGCCACCGCGGTCATCGGGTTGTTGATCTCGTGCACCACGGATGCGGCCAGCTGCCCGAGCGTGGCCAGCTTCTCGGCGTGGATGACCCGTCGCTCGAGATCCCGCACCACGGTGAGGTCCTGGCCGATGGCGATGACCCCTTCCACCTCGCCTTCGGCGGTCATCACCGACGAGGTGGCGAAGGACACCCGCACCTCCTTGCCGCCGGGCCCCAGGATGCGCGTCTCGAAGTTGCTCACCGACTCGCCCTTGAGCGACGTGGCGATCACCCGCATCACCCGCATCCGTTCGCTTTCGGGGACCAGGTCCAATAGCTCGCGCCCCAGCACCTCGCTGCGCGAGTAGCCGGTGAGCTTCGCCAGCAGCTTGTTGAACACCACGATCCGCCCTTCGCGGTTGGCCACGAGGATGAGCGCGTTGGCGTGCTCCAGCAGCTCCTCGAGGTACTTGCGGACGAAGGTCAGCTCGTCGATCAGCTTGGCGTTCCGGATCGCCACCGCCACCTGGTTCACGAGCTGGTGCAACAGCCGCTCGTCCACCACCAGGTCCGCGTCGAGCCCCTCGGGGTACTCGACGTTGATCATCCCGAACAGCTGCCCGGACGCGACCAACGGCGCGGAGATCCCCCGCACGGTGTTCTCGAACAGAAGCGGCGCCTGCCCGTCGATGAGCTTGACGCGCTTCTCGTCGATCGCCGCGGCGTCGAGGTGGATCTTCTTTAGCGCGCTGCGCTTGAGCACCATCACCTCGCGGTCGCCATCCCGGAGGCGGCCCTCCGCGTACAGCGAGGTCAAGCCGCGGGTGCGGTGATCGGCGATCCGGATGCAGAAGTGGCGCTGCGGGAACAGGCGCTTCACCGCGTCGGCCACCACCGCCACGAGCTCCTCTTCGCTGGTGGCGCCGGCGACCTGCCGCCCCAGCTCCAGAAGGAGCTGCTCGTGGCGCTCCTGGTACGCCTGCGCCGCGCGCAGCGCTTCGATCGCCGAGTCGGGGATCTCCCGCGCCAGCACGGCGATGGTCTCGCCCCGCCGAGACAGCGTGAGCGTGAGCGGCTGGCCGTTGGCGAGCTCCACCGCGACCTCCGCGGCCCCACCGTCCGGCGGCGGCTCGTCCACCGCGCCCTTCAACAATTCGCCCAGCGGCCTGCCCTGCAGCGCCCGGTCTCCCACCAGCGCGCTGAATGCGGGGTTCGCCACCACCAGCCGCAGCTGCGCGTCGCACACCGCCGCCGGGTTCTTCAACGTATCGAAGAAGGCCTGGAACGGAGGAGATGCGAAGGACGCCTGGGAGCGGCCGCCGGCCGGCCGTTCGGGCTCAGTCTTCATGCGAGGACGCCTTGTCGAGGTCGAGAATCCTGGCAGCACCGATGTACGACTTCGTCTCGTAGCGGGTGATCTTTCCGATCTTCCGGACGATCTCCGCCATCCGCTCCGCCTCGCGGTAGATGATGTCCACCGGCCGCCAGGCGAAGTCCCCCTCTTTGAGGCGCCGCTTCAGAAGCTCGGCGTAGCCCATCACCGAGGTGAGCGGCTGATTCAACTCGTGCGCCGCGGTCCCCGCCAGCGCCACGATCACCGCGTTCTTCTCCGAGGCCTCGAGCCGCTCCTCCGCGGTGGAGAGCTTGGCCTCTAGCTCCATCCGGTCGCGCAGGTCGGTGAAGATGCCCACCGTCGCCACCTCGCGGTGGCCCTCGTAGACGATGGACGCGGTCATGTTCACCGGCACACGCTCGCCGTTCTTGTTGATGACCTCCTGCCGGGTGATGGAGAGCTGCCCGCGCGGATCCGCGCGCAGCTTTCTCATCACCTCCCGCGCCACCCCGGGCGGATACAGATCGCGGACGTTGAGCTTCTCCTTCGCCTCCTCCGCGGTGTAGCCGCAGATCGCCTCCGCGCCCTTGTTGAAGACGATGATCCGCCCCTTGAGGTCGGCGGCGATGATCGCGTCCACCGAGGAGTCGATGACCCGCTCGAGGAAGTCCTTCGTCTGCCGCAGCTCCTCGGCCAGCTCGCGCTGCTGGGTGACGTCGCGGAAGGAGAGGATGGTGGCACCGGCGCCCTCCCGCATCGGCGCGCCGGAGACGCTCAGGATGAGCCGCCGCCCGGCCAAGGTCCGCACCGGAAGCTCCACCGAGTGCATCACCTCGCCGTGGGACACCTTGAGCAACAGCTCCATCAGATGCCCGTCGTCCACCGGGTTGGTGAGCGCGTTGATGTGGCGGCCGCGCGCCTCCTGCGGTTGCACGTCCAACAACTGCGCGCCGGCGGGGTTGAGCGACAGCACGCAGGACTTCTCGTCGAGGATGGCGATCCCCTCGGAGATGTGGGCGAAGTAGCCCTCGTACCGAGCCAGGTCCGCCGCGCGCTCCTCCGCGAGGATGCGCGCGTGCTTCTCGCGCTTGGTGAGCCCGCGCTCGGTCTCCAGCAGCTGCACGTTCCGCAGCGCCACCGCGGTGGCGTGGCCCACGGTGGACAGAAAGTCCACCTCCCGCCGGGTGAACGCCTTGCGCCGCGCGCTGCTGCGTACGAGGAGCACCCCCAGCAGCTTGCCCTGCACGCTCAGCGGCACCGCGGCGATGGCGTGGATGTTCTTCGACGAGACGTGCTCCTTCACGTCCTCCAGCAAAGGATGCGACGGCGCGTCCTCCACGATCACCGGTTGGCCGGTGCGGACCACCTCGCGGATCTCCGGGTAGCGGGACAGGTCGATCCGCAGGTCCTTCACCGACGCGTCGTCGGAGGCGGCGATGATGAAGCCGTGCTCCTGCCGTTCGTCGAGCGCCACCAGCGCCGCGCGCTCGATGTCCATCTGTTCCGCGAGCCGGCGGGTGACGTCGTGGAGCAGCCGGACGACATCCAGCGACGCGGCGAAGTCCGCGGTGATCTGCAGCAGGTTGGAGAGCTCCTTCTCGCGCTGCCGCACCTCCTCGCGCGCGGTGTGGCGGCGCAGCGCCTTGCAGATCCGCGCCGGCAGCTCCTGCTCCAAGTTCGCCGGCGTGATGAACTCGGGGAGATCCAGCCGCTCCACCTCCTCCCGCGTGGGCGACGCCAGCACCGCGAGGGTGGCGATGCTCCCGTGCGGCCCGAGCTGTTCCCGGAGCCGCCCGAGCGCGCTCTCTCCCTCCGGGTGGGTGAGGTCGACGACCGCCAGCGCGGCCTCCTCGAACGAGCTGGCGAAGGTGACACCGGCGCGCTCGAGCGCGGCGCGAAGCCGCGGGCTGCTCCCTTCCGAGGGAAGGACGAGGACCGGAAGCTGTGCGGTCAGCGTGGACAAGGTGGGGTGGAGCGACAGCTTAGAGCGATCGGTCACTCCACCGGAAGGCGCGTGCCGGGCTGGGCAGCCGCTGCGAGGATCATTAGGTTCACCCACCTTCGAACAGGAGCCCCCGTGAACGAACGCGAGCTGTTGATGATCCCCGGCCCGGTGGCCTTCGACCCCGCCGTCCTTCGTGCGCTCTCCGCGCCTTCGCGCAGCCACGTCAGCCCCGAATTCATCGCCACTTTCGGAAACGTGCTCCGCCAGCTTCGGCAGGTGTGCCTCGCGCCCAGCGCCCAGCCGTTCGTGGTGGCCGGCAGCGGCACGCTGGCGATGGAGATGGCGGTGGCCAACCTCGTCGAACCGGGCCAGCACGCGCTGGTGGTGAACACCGGCTACTTCAGCGACCGGATGGGGATGCTGCTGGAGCGCCACGGCGCCCAGGTGACGCACCTCCGCGCGCCGGTGGGAGACGCCCCCACGGCCGAACAGCTCCGCGCGGCCCTGACGGAGCGCCCGTACGCGGTGGTGACCCTCACCCACGTGGACACCTCCACCGGCGTGCGCGCGCCGGTGAAAGCGCTGCTCGAGGCGCTGCGCGGGACCGGGGTGCTGTCGATCGTCGACGGCGTGTGCGCGACGGCGGGCGAGGAGTTCCGCCAGGACGACTGGGGCGCGGACGTCTACCTCACCGCCAGCCAGAAGGCGGTCGGCGTGCCGCCGGGCCTCGCGCTGCTCACCGTGAGCCCGCGCGCGATCGAGGCGTGGCGCCAGCGGAAGACCCCGGTGCGCTCGCTCTACGCCGACTTCGGCGAGTGGCTGCCGATCCACGAGGCCTACGCGGCCGGCAGGCCGGCGTACTTCGCCACGCCGGCGGTGAACCTCGTCTGCGCGCTGGAGGTGAGCCTGGGGCAGATCCTCGCCGAAGGGATGGAGCGGAGGTTCGCGCGTCACCGCGAGATGGCCCGCGCCTTCCGCGCCGCGTGGGCGGCGATGGGCCTCGAGCTCGTGCCCCGCTCCGAGGAACTGGCCGCGAACACGTTGAGCGCGCTGCGTCTGCCCGAAGGCGTGGACGGCGCGCTGCTCGGGCGGATCCGCGACGAGGGCGTGGTGGTCGCGGGCGGCCTGCACCCCGAGCTGAAGGCGCGCTCGTTCCGGGTGGGCCACATGAACGCCATCACCCCCGCGGATGTGCTGGCCACGGTCGGCGCGGTGGAGCGCGCGCTGGTGCGCTGCGGGATGAAGCTGGAGCCCGGCGTGGGCGTGGCGGCCGCACAGAGGGCGCTGTTGTCGTGACCTCGAAATTCGAACGCGCACGCCTCGCGGATCTGCGCAAGCAGCTCAGGGACGATCTCGAGCTGTACCTGATGCTCCAGCAGGCGCAGGACGGCGACGTGGAGGCGCTGCCGGAGCTGATCCGGATCGCTCACGCGGCGCTTCAGGAGAGCGCCCGCGCCTACCGCGAAGCCGGCGGCGCGCTCATCGCCCCACCGCCCGAACCACCGCCGACCACCGCCTCCTTCGCGCTGCGCACCGCCCGGCTGAAGGCGCGCGCCGAACCCTCCGGCGAGGAGATGCGCACCGAAGATCTGATGAAGCTCTTCGACGACGACGAGCCCAAGTAGCCGAGCACCCGCCGTAGACATGCGAACGCCCCGGGCGAAGGTGCCCGAGGCGTCCGTCGTGCTCGCGCGCCACCCACGCGCGGCATCAGCTTTTCGCGCTACCAGCGGGCCGTGGCCTGCCAGTACGGACCATTCACCGTCACCTGCCCGGTGGGGTATGCCCGCGAGGGGACCGGATCCGGGACGAACACCCACTCCTCCCTGTTCTCGTAGTGCCCGTCGACCCAGCGCTTCATGTAGTGCGCGGGCGTGCAGGAGGTCACCGTGCGGCGGCCATGCCGGCCCTTGTGGCGGGTGACGCAGCGCTCGGGGACGTAGTCCTGAACCCAGCGGCCATCGACCCAGGTCTGTACCGTGCGGACCTCGTAGTGGCCCCCCGGGCGCGCCGCCGGCATCGGGCCGTGGGTGCAGCTCGCGGAGTGGTGGTGGACGCCCCAGTCGTGCGCGAAAGCGGCGGCGGGGACGAACATCGCGGCGGCCATCGCGACTCCGAGAATCTTCCGTTTCAGGTCCATCTGTCGGGCTCCTTGTTGCTGTTGCCGGAGCAGACGGACCGGTTCCCGTTCTATTCATCCACCGCCACGGGACGGTGAGCCCAGGGCAGGCAGCCAGACGGGCTAGTGCGGCTGGACCTCGAGGCAGCTCAGCCCGTCGCTGGGCGCGCAGTTGGAGCCGATCCAGCAGCCGCCCACGCCGTTGAACTCGACGCAGCGGATGGAGTGGCAGTCGTCGGAGGTGATGCAGGGCTTGCGTGAGATGGAGCACTCGCCGGCGCTGCAGCTCTCCTGACCGCAGTCGGCGTCGGTGAGGCAGGTGCAGTAGCCCACTGGATCGCCTTCGTCGAGCGCGCAGCGCCCCATGCAGAAGCCGGTCTGCTGTCCGGCCTGCTTCGCGCAGACGCCGCCCAAGGGGCAGTCACTGTCTTCGGCGCAGGGCATGTTGGGGTTGGGGTTGCACGCCGGCGCGGCCGCGGAGCACTGCTGCGTCCCGGGCAACCCCACCACGATCACATCCTGACACGCATAGCCGCGCGGGCAGGTCTGGCCCTCCGAGCAGTCCGCGCCGCAGTACGAATTGCCGGGGTGCTGGGTGTCGACGAGGCAGTAGTTCGGCCCCTTCCCGCACACCTGGACGCCGCCGCCGAAGGAGCAGTTGTCGCAGTACGGCCGGCGCTCGGGGTCGTAGTCGCTGTAGCAGGTGTTCTGCGTGACGCCTGCGTCCGGCGGGATGCCGCAGGTCTCGCCGTACTTGCAGAACGTGTCGTTGGAGCAGAATTGCGGATCGCACACGCCGATCTCGCAGGCCTGGATCTCCTCCTGCGTGGTGCCGGTGCACGCGCACGGCTCATCGCCGCAGCGGCAGGAGATGCCCGGGCAGTCGCCATCGCGCCGGCAGCCTTCCACGCACTGGCGCCGCGCGGTGTCGCACACCTGGCCCTGCGGGCAGTGCAGGTCCATCGTGCACTGGCCTTTGGCGATGCACGAACCGGTGCCGGTGTCGCAGAACAGATCCGCACCCAGGCAGTCCGAGTTCTTCTCGCAACCGGACTTGTCCTGGCAGTAGCCCGCGGAGTTGCAGAACTCGCGCGGCGTGCAGCCGTCGTTGGTGCGGCAGTAGCAGATGCCCGTCTGTGTGTCGCAGCGGAACCCCGAGGCGGGCTCGCCGCAGTCGGAGTCCTGCGAGCACCCCGTGCCCTGGGTCTTCGTCCTGTCCGGACAGCCGGCCAGCGTCGCCACTCCCAGCGCCACCGCCGCTCCCAACGCAGCACAGCGGGCGATGCGATCGATGCTCACGAGGGATCTCCGGTCATCTCAGGGGGTGAAGGCGGTGCTCAGCGCGAACGTGTAGGAGGACCACGTCAGCTGGGAGAGCGTCTCGTAGGTCCACTGGTTGTAGCTGAACTTCGGCGACCGGCTGCTGACCACCTGGGCGAACAGCGGCGTGTTCGGCTCATCGTTGCGGAGCTTCTGCACCGCCGCGGGCGGCAGCGTCACGCTGGTCTCCGTGCCGGGCAGGACGATCGACCACAGCGTGACGGGCCCGAGCAGCGTCAGCTTGAAGATCGACACCTGGGTGATGTCCGGCGTGGGCCCCGGATCCGTGACCCAGGAGACCTTCCCGTTGAAGACGGGCTGGTCTGGAGGGGGCTCGGTGATTGTGGGGATGGGCAACATCGGACCGATGGTCACCCCGCCCCCCGCGCTGCTGATGTCGCCGGGCTGGCGGCGGAAGAAGATGCTCTGCGTGCCCATGACGGTGTCCTGGGCGACGTTCATGAACACGAAGTTCGACCCGTCGAGCTGCGGGAAGTTCGGGAAGGCGACCTGCGTGCCGGTGGTTCCGATGGAGGAGATGCTCCCCTCACCGCTCGCCCAGTTGTTCGGGTTGGGGATGAACCCCTCGGCGCCGAGATCCAACCACGCGTAGAGGTAGTTCATCGCCGGCACGCCGCCGGGGCTGATCGGATCCTGGATGGTGACCGGCACGGTCATGTCCAGGTGCATGTCGAGGATGATGTCCTGATTGGTGGCGGGCTGATCCGGCGTGACGGTGATGCCGCGCTTGATGCCCATGAGGTAGGGCTCGAAGGACTTGGCCTGGTTGTTGGCGATCCCGAGGATCGCGTACACCGCGTGCAGGCCGCTGTTGGTGGCGAGCAGGTATTCACCGCCATCCTTCACCACCTGCCACTTCTGGCCCGTGCGGTTGGGCGGGTTCGCGAACGGCGCCATGTAGTAGGGCGAGGGCATCGCCAGGAACACCCGCGCCTCGAGCTTTTCGTTGGGCCCCAGCGGCCGCGGCGCTTTGAAGCCCGTCACGTGCCCCGAGATGATGGACGGCGGCGGGCCGGGCGGCGGAGGCGCCGGGCTTCCATCCCCGCCGGTCCGCGCGATGAAGACCGTGAGGTTCTCCGCGTTGACGTTGGTGACCGTGGCGGTCTGGTAGCCCTCCTTGAACACCGTCACCGTCTGCGCCTTCACCAGGGCTGGATCGGAGAAGGTGATCTGCCCGCGCTGGTCGGTGACGCCCTGGTACGGCGTGAACGGGTCGGTGCCCAGCATCACCGTGGCCAGCTCCACCGGGAGCCCGTAGGTGGCCTGGGAGGTGTTGTCGAGCACGGTGACGTTCAGCGTCCCGGAGAGCGGACCGCCGGAGAGCCCGCCGGAGATGCTGCGCGGATCGAAGTAGGCGAAGCCGCCGGGGAGCGGATCGCTCGCGCCGAGGCGCTCCACCTGCACGTCCACCGCGCCGATGTCGTCGGCCTTCGGGGTGCGGCAGGTGAGCGTGTGCGCGTCGACGACCTTGATGTCCTTGGCGACGTACTTTCCGAACCGGACGATGGTGTCTTCGCCGAACCCGGTGCCGAGCACGCTCACCAGCGTCCCGCCGGCGATCGCTCCGCGGTCCGGCTGCACCCGGCCGATGGTCAAGACCTCGTCATAGGTGAACGCGTCCTTCAGGACCGCCTCGTTCTCCGGGTCCGCGGCCTCGCGCACCCAGACGTCGGTGGGCGCGCCGCCCTGCCCCTTCGGCGTGAGCAGCGCGATCGACGTCTCCGACGGCGCGCCCTGGACCTCGGCCGCGAGCGCCCCGACGTTGACCTGCGCGTCCGCGGGGATTCCGGTCCCGGTGACGGTGGCCGCGGTGCCTCCGGTGATTGGCCCGCGCGCCGGAGCGATCGCCGTCAGCTCGATGCGGTACGTGTACCCGTCGGCGAGCGTCTGGGTGTTGGTGCCGTCGGTGAGGGTGACGTCCGCGAGGCGGGCACCGTTTCGCGGCGGGACGATCACCTGCACTTCGTTCGCGGAGGCGCTGACGATCGACGCCGGCTGCCCGCCGATGGTGACGGACACGTTGCCGGGATCGAACCCCTCGCCGAAGAGGGTGACGGTGTTGCCGCCGGCCGCGGGCCCCACGTGCGGCGCGACTCCGCCGAGCACGAACCCGGCGCCGCCCTCGTAGTAGAAGCCGTCGCGCACGGTCCACTGATCGCGCGTGGTGGTGATGGTGATGGGCACCTTCCCCGCCGCCATCCCCGGGGGCGTCACCGCGGTAAGCTGGTCGTCGTCGACGACGGTGAACGACGCCGCCTCGACGCCGCCGAACTTCACGCTCATGGTGCCGAAGAACCCGGTGCCAGAGAGGGTCACCTGCGTGCCGCCGGCCAGGGGTCCGCTGAGCGGCGTCACCGACGAGACGCGCAGGTCCGGGTAGTAGCGGAAGACGTTCCGCAGCACGCCCACGCCGTTCTTCGAGAAGACGGTGATGTCCACCGGCCCCGGCGCGGTGGCCCGCGGCGCGACGACGGTCAGCTCCTTGGAGTCGACCACCGTGATCTGCGGCGCGGAGAGCCCGCCGAAGAGCACCTGCACGTCCGGCGTCAGCCCGCCGCCGGTGACGGTCACCTCGGTCCCGCCGCGCAGCGGCCCCTCCTTCGGGGTGGCGGTCTTGATGAACAGCTCCTCGAAGTAGGTGAAGCACGCCTCGCAGACGAAGATCCCGTTGGCGTTCTCGACGGTGATGTTGGCCAGCCCGGCCTTGCCCGGCGGCACCCGCACGTCGAGTGTGCCGTCGTCGATCACCTGGAAGTCCTGGGCCGGGTTGGAGCCGAACTTCACCTGGGTGTTCTTCGTGGCGGCGGTGGCGCGATCGGCGACGCCACGGAGGAACCCGGATCCGCGCAGCGTGACGCGCACGCCCCCGGTGGTCGGGCCGCGCGGCGGGAGCACCTGGTCGATCTTCAGCTCGGGCGGCGGTCCGGCGTCCTGATCTTCGCCGGCGTCGGTGGGCCCGGCGTCCGGGGGCTCGCCCGCATCCGTCCCGGCGTCCTCCACCACGCCCGCGTCGACCCCCGCGTCCTCACCTGACGGCTGCCCTCCGCAGTTGCAGCCCCCGTACAAGGCGGCGGAGAGCAGCAGCGCACCCAGCACAAGACTCCGGTTGGCTCGCATCGCGTCGCTCCTCATCGGGGCACTCACTGGACCTGCACTTCGATCGTGTACGTGTTGCTGGTGCGCTCGTCCGGCGCATCCACCCTCAAGAGCACCGTCTTCCCGCCCACGTCCGCCGCGGGCGCGCTGACCGTGGGCGCCTGCGGATCGTCCGAACAGGTCTCGCTGGCGCCGTTCAGAAGGCACAGGCGCAGAAGGCCCTTGCCCGAGTCGTAGTCGGTCAACGTCGCGGTGACGCCCTTGCCGGCGGGCAGCGCGAGCGAGAAGTGGTCACGGTCCTGCGGGCAGATGACACCGTCCACCAGCCCCGAGGAGTTCAGCTCCGTGGGCTGGCCGGGCAGATCGTTCGGCTCCCACGTGTCGTCGTCGCACGGGATGCCACGCGAGAGCAGGAAGTTCACGTCGTACGGCTGGTATTTGTCGGTGGTGGTGATGACCACGTAGTAGTTGTCCGGCGTGGGCGCCACGTAGCTGGTGAGAAGCTTCCCGGCCGCCAGCGTCCGGCCACTGGAGTCCTGCACCGCGGTGGTGAAGGTGTTCTCCGCGAACGGGTCCGCCTCCACGTTGACGCCCAGCTGGTCCCCGCGCGAGAGCGTGAACACGTAGTAATCGACGTCGTTCTGACAGAGCGTGAGCCCGGTGAACAGGCCCGGCGTCAGCGACTTCGCCTGGGAGACGTCATCGTCCGGCTCGAAGCGGTCCGGCTGGCAGTCGCGCGGGACGCACTTGCCGGTGCCCACGTTGCAGCGCTCGTCCGGCGCGCAGTTCTCGTCGGAGACGCACGGCGGCGGCTTCTCCACGCACTGGCCGGTCTGCTGGTAGCAGACCAACGGCACCTTGCAGTCGCGGTCCTGGTAGCAGCGCGCCTTCGCCACGCAGCGGCCCGCGGGATCGCACAGAAGCCCGAGGCCGCACTCCTCGTTGGAGGCGCACTGCACGCAGTGCTCGTCGACGCACTTCTCGCCGCCCGCGCAGACCTGCGCCGCGGTCTCCGGGGTGCACTTCGGCACGCACGAGTGCAGCCCGACGTTGCACACCTCCAGCGCGCTGCAGTCGAAGTCGCTCGTGCAGCCGAGATCCTCTTCGCAGACCAAGTTCACCGTGTTGCAGCGTTCGTGCTGCAGGCACTCCTCGTTGGTGCCGTTGGGGCACAGCCGCACCTGGTCCTCGGGCGTGCAGAGGCCCTGCATGCACCACTGGCCGGCGGTGCAGTCCGAGTTCGTCTCGCACTCGGTGCCCCAGCCCTCGCGCAGCTCGCAGCGCTGCGTCCCCGCGTCGGCGTCGATCCGGCACTCCTCCTTCAGCCGGCACTCGCCAGAGGACTCGCAGTCCGCGCAGCGGTGATCGGTGGTGCAGATCTGCCCGGGGATCTGGCAGTCCTCGCGCACCTCGCAGTGGAGCGGGTCGACGCCGCCGTCTTCGTTGGACGGTCCGGAGCTGGGACAGCCGGCGAGCGCCGCGGCCAGAAGCAGTGGAGGGATGAAGAGCGCGCGGGTCATTGCAGGGGTTTGATCTTTCCGCTCGGCCAATCGATGTCAGCGACGCCGAAGACCTCGCCTTTCTCGTTGAGGGTGAAGGTCTTCTCGTACTGGACCTTGCCGTACTCGTAGATGCGGACGGTGACCGCGCTCGCCGGATTGGCCGCGCCGTGGTCGTGGGCGAACTCGGCGAACACGCGGTAGGTCTTGTTCTCCGGCGGGTTCACGTAGCCGATGACCTCGGGCCCGTAGCCGGTGAGGGCGTCGCGGATCAACGTCGGATCGTCGGTGGGGTCACCCTGGACGCCCCAGTCGGGGTTGGGGTTCTGGTAGAAGCAGTCGCCCGGGATCGTCCCGAAGGTCACCGACGGATCCTCCAGAAGGTGGAGGTCGATGTCGGTGACGGTGTTGTCCCAGAACATCTCCACCAGGAGCTTCTCCGCCGGCGCGGCGACGATGCTCGCACGGGCCGGGGTGAGGCTCGTGGCGCCGGCGGCGTCGGTGACCTCGAGCTCCACCACGTACTCGCCGGGGAGCTTCGGATCGAGCGTCATGGTGGTGACCGGCTGTTCGGGGCCGGCGATGGTGGTCATGGCGCCCAGCGGCTTCGAGCGCAGCACCCAATGGTAGCTGAGCGGCACGTCGCCGTCCGGATCCGTCGACGCCGATCCGTCGAGGGTCACCTCCATCCCCGGCGCGCCCACGCCGAGGTCGGCGATGACCGGAATCGGCGCGCGGTTGACCGTGCCGGTGATCGCCACCGTCTTCTCGCGCTGGTCGGGGTCGGTGCCGCGGATGCGCACGACGGCGTTGTTCACGTCCGGCGCGCCCGGCTCCACGGTGTAGCGGACGGTGACCTTGATCTCCCCCGGCAGCCCGTTCTCCTTCCGGTGCGGCACGGTGGCGGGCGTGGTCACCGAACCGAGGAACTGGAACGCGGGCGAGCTGCCCTCGGCGAAGGCGATCTCCTCGAGGATCAGATCGGCGGTCCCGGTGGAGCGAACGGTGATCGCCTGCACCGCGGCGTCACCCTCGGCCACGCGGCCGAAGTCGATCGCATCCGGTTCGACCTCCATGACCGCCCGCGTGCTGCCCTTGCCGACGAGGTGCACGTCCACGAGCGGCGATTCCGGATCGTCCGTAGCCAGGGTGAGCGTGGCCGAGTAGTCCTGTTCGGCGGGCGGGCGGAAGACCACGTCGATCGGCGCGGACTCGCTGGCGCCGAGCTCGTCCGGGTGACTGACGATTTCGAAGGGGACGTTGTCCTCCCTCAGGGTGACGCTGAACACCTTGAGGCTGGCTCTGCCCACGTTGAGCACGTCAATCCCGAGGTGCTTCTCGTTGAGCACGGGCACCGGACCGAAGTCGGCGGTGTCCGGCGGCGGCACGAGCTGGGGCTGGACCTGGCTGGTCTGGTCCGGACCACAGGCGGCGAAGGCGCCCGCGAGCGCCGAGGCGAACAGCAGTGCACGGCTCACGCGGAACATCACGGTCCCTTCCCTTCTTCGTAGTACTCGACGTCGATCTGCGCGTTGAGGCCGGGGACGGATTCGCCGGCGAAGAAGATGACGTTGGTCTCCGGCTCGTACTGCCAGCCGTCCGGCCCGCCCTGCTTCGGGGTGCACACCAGCGCGAGCGCATCCGGCGCCACGTCGTCGCCGCACGCACTGTCGTCCACCGACTGGCAGGCGCGGGTGAAGTCCGAGGGCGCGTTGCAGGGATAGGTGAGCGTGACCTTCAGCGTCTCGACGTTCGGCTTACGGGTGAGCGCGAACTTGCGCTTCAGGCCCACCGCGTTGTTGGCGAGCTTGCGCAGCGTGACCGAGAAGTTGCTGTCGCAGATGCTACCGATCTCCCCGCTGGTGCGTTCGGTGAGCGCGATGTAGCGCGACCCGTAGGTAGCGTTGCAGGTGTTGTCCTTCGGCCCGACGATGGCCGCGGCGTTGACGGTCCCGTCATTGCCGATGCCGTTGGCGATCTCGTAGGCGCGCCAGTAGTAGAGGACGTCGTAGTCGCTCTTGTCCTCTTCGTCGGAGACGAAGATCAGATAGAGGTAGGCGTCCGGGCGGAGGAAGTCGATCGGCGTCTTCTCCGGGCAGTCCTGGATGCACGCCGCGTCCGAACCGCACTTCGTCTTGCACAGCTCGATCGCCTCCAGCTTCGGCTGGTTGATCTGCTGCTGACGCTCCAGCGCCATCAACGCCGCTTCGAGCCCGCGCTCGTTGGGGCTGCCGTTGATGCCGACCTTGATGTTGGAGGCGAACGCCGCCTCCACGTTGCCGGTCTGGGGCGTGAGGATCTTCGGGTTGCCGCGGAACTGCCCCTTGTCCTTGAAGGTGTCGGTGGTCGTGACGGCGATCCGGTAATCAATGCTCCCACGCGTGAACAGGTTGATGAACGCGCCGAAGTTCTTCGCCAGGTTCTCCTGCTCGTCCGCCATCGACCCGGAGTTGTCGACCACCCAGAGCACGTCGACCTTCGTGGCGGACTGCTGCGAGAAGGTGTCGACGAAGACGTCCGGCGGACGGGTCTTCACAACCCGGTCGTCGGGGCAACCCGCAAGGAGGATCACGAGGACGACGCCGATGGGGGGAAGGGCGCGGCGCATGGTTCGGAACGGTAGATCAACAGCCGGGCCAGAGGCAGCGCTGGGGAAGCCGGCCGGCCGATGCTCCCTCCTACATGACAGCTCTGCCAGTACCTGATGGGAACCTGTCGGAAGCTTCATGGCTGCCGCCTTGCAGGGCGCGGTGTGCAGCGGGAGGCGGAGAGGGTGGTGCTCGAGGCCTGCCCGGTCAACTCCGGCCCCCGGTGCAGCGCTCCGATGGCGGCGGCCCACGGGGGCATTCGTGGTATTCCGGTCGCGTGCCGATCCGCCTCGTCGTCACCGACATGGACAACACGCTGTATTCGTGGGTGAACTACATCGTCCCCGCGGTCGAGGCGATGGTCGAGGCGGTGGTGCAGGCCACCGGCTTCCCGAAAATCAAGGTCATCCAGTCGCTCAAGGCCGTCTACGAGAAGTACGAATCCAACGAGTATCCGTTCGCGCTGCAGGAGAGCTCGCTCTTCAAGGAGTTCCCCGAGTTCGGCAGCTTCGACAAGCTGGTCATCCAGCCTGCGCAGGCGGCCTTCGCCACCGCGCGCCGGCGCTACCTCGAGCCGTTCCCGGGCGTGATGGAGACCCTGGTGGAGCTCCGGCGCCGCGGCATCCCAGTGGTGGCGCTCACCGACGCGCCGCGGAACCCCGCCGAACAGCGCGCGCGGCGGATGGAGCTCGATCAGCACCTCGCCGCGCTGTACACGCTGCCCGGCTTCGTGTTCCCCACCAACGAGGCGGGTGAAACGCTGGTCTCGAAGACCATTCAGGCGCGCGAGCGCGAGGGCCGTTACCGCGCCAAGTGCCCGGTGGTGGAGCTGCCGCGCGAGTTCGAGAAGCCGAACGAACAGGGCTACCTGCGGATCTGCGCGGACTTCAAGGTCGACCCGCGCGACACGCTGTTTGTCGGCGACTCACTCAAGAAGGACATCGCGGTGGCGAAGAAGGTCGGCGCCATAGACGCCTTCGCCGAGTACGGGACCTACTACTCGCGCGAGTACCGCGAGCGCCTCGACATCGTCTCCGCCGACTCCATCACCCGCCGCCACGCGGCGTCAGTCACCGAGGGCGAGACCCACGTGCCACAGGCGGCGACGCACCACCTATCGAATTTCAGTCAGGTGCTGCGGATCGTCGACGCGAGTCGGTAACGGTCTGCCGTCTACCGTGTTCCGTCTACTTTTGGCCGTCTGCGGCTTGACGCTCCGGGACCCGGCTGCGATGAGGGGCGCGGACCTGCCGAGGAGCTCCCCGATGGCCACGCCCCAGAAGATTACGCCCTTCCTCTGGTTCAACGATCAGGCCGAGGAGGCGGCGAAGTTCTACGTCACGCTCTTCGACGACTCGAAGATCCTCTCGGTGATGCCCGGCCCCCAGGGCAAGGCGATGGGCGTGCAGTTCCAGCTCGCCGGCATCGTCTTCCAGGCGCTCAACGGCGGACCCGCCCACCAGCTCAACGAGGCCTTCTCGCTCTTCGTCACCTGCGAGGATCAACAGGAGGTGGATTCGCTCTGGGCCCGGCTCACCGCGAACGGCGGTCAGGAGTCGCGCTGCGGCTGGCTCAAGGATCGCTTCGGACTCTCCTGGCAGATCGTCCCGCGGCGCTTCATGGAGCTGGTGGGCGATCCCGACCGCACGAAGGCGGGCCGGGTGATGGAGGCGATGCTGAAGATGACGAAGTTCGACATCGCCGCGCTGGAGCGGGCGTACGCGGGCACCTGACGCGCGCGCCTTGGAGCCACTCACGCACCGGGGCACACTCGCCTCGTGAGCCGCGCACCGACTGCCTTCCGCTCCCTTCTTCCCATCGCCGTCGCGTTCACCCTGATCGCCCGCACCGGGAACGCCGAGCCGCTCGTCCTGGAGGGCGAAGTGCCCGACGACGGCGCGGCGTTCTTCTCCTTGCCCTTCGAGGTCCCGGCCGGGACGAAGGAGATCGAAGTCCGTCACGACGATCTCTCCGACCAGAACATCCTCGACTGGGGGCTCGAAGACCCAAAGCGCTTCCGGGGCTGGGGTGGTGGGAACACCGAGCCGGCGATCGTCGGAGAGGCGGCGGCGTCGCGCAGCTATCTGCCGGGGCCGCTGCCGGCGGGCACGTGGAAGGTGATCGTGGGCAAGGCGAAGATCGTCGACCCGCCCGCGCGCTACCACGTCGAAGTCGAGTTGCGCGGTGCGCCCACCCTCGCTCCCCAAACGGAACGCACGCCCTATGTGCCTTCGCCACCGCTGAAGACCGGCGCGCGCTGGTACGCGGGCGACTTCCACGTCCACTCCTGGCAGAGCGGCGACGCGCACCCCACGCTGGATGAGATCGCCGCGTTCGCGAAGAGCCGCGGGCTCGACTTCGTGGCGATCTCGGATCACAACACCGTCGCGCAGCTGGACTACCTGGTCGACGCGCAGTCACGCAGCCCCGATGTGCTGTTGATGCCCTCGGTGGAGTTCACCACCTACGCGGGCCACGCCAACGGGATCGGCGCCACGCGCTTCGTCGACTTCCGGCTGGCCGCGCAGGACGGCGGAATCGATGAGGCCGTGCGCCAGTTCCACGAGATGGGCGCGCTGTTCTCCGTGAACCACCCCGCGCTCGACCTCGGGACGCTGTGCATCGGGTGCAAGTGGGACCAGCCGCTCGATCCGCGGCAGATCGACGCGGTGGAGATCGAGACCGGCGGCTACGAGCAGGCGGGCGTGATCTTCCTGATTCCTGCGATGCAGTTCTGGGAGTCCGTGCTCCGGGTGAGGCCGCACACGCCGGCGATCGGCGGGAGCGACGATCACCTGGGCGGCGCGGGGGCCGATCCCGGCGACAGCCCGATCGGCTCGCCCACGACGCTGGTGTGGGCCTCCGAGCTGTCGGCGGAGGCGATCCTCGATGGGATCCGCGCGGGGCGGACCGTCGTGAAGACGCAGGGCCCGGACGACCCGATGGTCGACCTTCGCGCCGGCGACGCGCGCGTGGGCGACACGGTGACGGGCAACGCTGCGCGGGGAGATCAAATCAAGCTCACTGCGGTCATCACCGGCGCCGCCGGGCAACAGGCGCGCCTGGTCCGGAACGGCAAGGCGGAAGCGCCATTCGACGTGACGAGCGATCCGTTCACGTGGGAGCAGGAGGTAAGCCCGCCGGACTCCGGGGGTCAGGAGGATCGCTACCGGATCGAAGTGCTGGTCGACGGGAAGCCGCGGACGATCACCAGCCACCTCTACGTGGCGGCCGCGCCGCCCGAACCGGAACCGGGCTCCGAGGGCTGCGGGTGCGGCGTCGCGCCCGGCACGGCGATGGGCTGGGCGGTGGTGATGATGTTGATGCGACGGCGGCGGGCGAGCTGACGGCCTGCCGTCTTCCGTCTACCGTCTGCAGCAAACCGCGCGGTGTTGGCTCTGGGGCGCGGCCACCTGGGTACGGACGCTGGATCGCCGCGCGGCGCTGCGGGCTTTGTCCCGCGGGGAGCCGCAAAGCGTGACCGGCAACAAGTCTTCCCCGGGTGGCGGACCCTTCATGTGCAAGCTCCTGGGTCCTGGCACCCCGGGGAAGATTTGTCGCCAGCATGTCCAGCCACCGGGGACCGTCACGCCCATTGAGCTGGCTCGATCGCATCCTCGAATTCGTGCGCCACCTGTTGGCCGGTTCCGATGCCGGACTGGCGCGCCCTCCCCTGCCGAGCGCGGCGGGTCCACCATCCCTTACCGGCTCGCGAGTGTACGCGTTGCTGTTGCGCCGGTGAGCCGCACCGAGCCTGCGACCGTGAGGGACGGCGGGCTGACGCGGTCGCCGGTACGTCCTTGCCGCTATGAGAGTCCCTGGCCGGCGGCTCCGAAGTCGAGCTCGAGGACCTGGACGTCCCGGCGCGGCGCTTTCGCCCGGGTGGTCTCGGCGCGGCAGCTCCGGCACCAGGACTGCGGGCGCACCTCGCCGTTCACCTTCCGGGTCCCGAAATCGCGATCGACCGGCCCGGAGTGACCGCAGCGGGGACAGGTCGTCCACTTCGGACGCACCGCCTGAAGCTGCTTCATCGCCTCCGCCCGCCGCCCGTACTCGATGACCAGCGCGAGCGCCCGGTGGAAGGCGGAGACGTTCGGCCTCCGCGAAGGCCGCTTCCGCGCGGTCCGCTTCGCCCAGCTGAACAGGTCCTCTCCCTGCGTCGTGTGCATGCCGCCTCCTGTCGACCAGGAGACGAATACAACGCAGGGCTGACACTGAACGGATGTTGCGCCGGGATCAGGGCGTGTAGAGCGTGACCGCCAGCTGCGGGTTGACCGTCCCGAAGGTGATGACCGTCTGGGAGGTGGACCCGAACTGGCCGGCGTTGGCGCTCACGCTGGCGATCGACACGCCCGCTGCCATCGACCCGCTCACCGAGAGGAAGCGGACGGGCCAGTACTCCAGCCCAGCGCCACCGTTGATCCCCACCTGCAGGGATTCGCCGATCACGACCTGGTTCAGGTAGCTGTACGGCAGCCACCCGAAGTTGAGGCGGCCGACGCCGAACGGACGCACCGGCCAGCTGGCGGTGCCGAAGTAGTACTGCCCCGCCGCACCGAAGCCGAGGGAGATCGACGTGGTGCTCGCCGCATGCGAGAGGCTGAGCCCGGCGTCGAGGTCGAGCGCCAGCGCGTCGGACGCGAAGAACCGCAGGCCCACCGAGGGGACCTGGATGCTGTCGCCCTTCATGGCGAAGCGCAGCCCCCACTTGCCCGCCACGGGACCCGGAAGGTTCGCGGTCGCCTCCGCGTCCGAAGCCGCCAGCGCGCTCGAGCCAGCGAAAAGAGAGCACCCCACCGCGAGGGACATCACCAACCGGGGAAAAGTTTGCATACCCCGGTTCAGGCCGCCGACGCCTCAGGGCTGTACCGCGAGCCGGAGCACCGCTTCGGACAGCATCTGCGCGAGCAGCCCGAGGTGGTCGACCGAAATCCACTCGTCCGCCCCGTGCGCCGTGACCGGATCGCCCGGGAACCCGGGGCCGAAGTCGACGGCGCCGTCGAAGAGGCGCGCGTAGGTGCCGCCGCGGATCGACCTGGGCTTCGCGTCTTCTCCACCGCGGTACTGCTTGTAGATGGCGGTCAGCGTCTCCACGAGCGGGCCGCTCGTGTCGGCGAGGTGCGGATCGCCGATGTGGCGTGAACCGACCACCTCCGTCACCGCGCCGGCGGTGTGGTCGGAGATCGCCTTCGCCGCCGCGTCGAGCGACGCCGCGAACGTGGCGTTGTCCCGTCCCTGCGGCCTCCGCATGTTGACGGCGAGGGTGGCCACCGCCTCGTTCGTCCCCGGCTTGCGCTCCACGCGCAGCACGTTCGGCGAGACGACCAGGGGGCCCATGAATTCGTCCTCGTAGAAGACGCCGAGCTTCTTTCCGCGGTGATCGCCGTCGAAGTGCTCGGCCACCTCGCGGAGGAGGCGCCCGAACGGCGTCTCGCGCACGTCCAGCTTCACCGCGAGCGCGGCGAGATCCCACAGCGCATTGTGACCCTGCTCGGCGACCGACGAGTGCACCGGCTTTCCGTGGGTGGTGACGATCAGCTCGCCGTCCTTCAGCGCCACGTCCGCGTGGAAGTCCTGGCGCGACCGGCTGAGTTCGTCGATCGCGGTGTGCACCCGTTTCAGCGCCGCGTCCTCCTTCAGCCCGGACAAAAACAGCGTCATCCTCGCCTCGCCCGGCACCTGGGTGAGGAACTCGCCGGCGGCCATGTCCGTCACGGTGAAGCGCCCGTCCTTCGGGCCCGCTTCGTTCTTCTGGGTCGCCGTCAGCGTCCACGCGACGAACCCCGACTGGCCGGCGATGACCGGGAAGCCCGCGTCGACCGAGATGGTGTGCTCGGCCTTCGGCGCGGATTTCGCGTACGCCATCATCGCGTCCCAGCCGTTCTCCTCGCTGGTGCCGATGATGATCCGCACTTGTCCGTCCGGCGTCACGCCCGCCGCCTTCGCCGCCGCGAGAGAGACCAGCGCCGCCGCCAACGGGCCCTTGTCGTCGTCCGCGCCACGGCCGATCAGCTTCCCGTCCTCGACCACGGCGTCGAACGGATCGTGCGTCCACTCGTGCCGGGGCGCCGGCACCACGTCGCCGTGGAACACGAACGCCAGCTTCACCGGCCCCTTTCCCCGGGCGAGCTCGAAGACGTCGTTCTTCCCGATCGCGCGGAAGGAGAAGCCGTGCTGCGCTGCCCAGCGGCGGAGGAAGGCGCTCATCTTCTTCAGCTCGACCGGGTGGCGCTGCGAGTCCGCGCTCACGGTCTGAAAAGAGATGAGCGTCTTCGCCAGCGGCACGATCTCGTCCTGCGCGCAGGTCTTCACCAGCGTCTGGTAACGCTGCTGCGGCGTAGTGGTGCCGTCCGCCCCAAGGCGCTTCGCGGCAGCGGCGATCCCGCCCCGGCACAGGGGATCGGACGAAGCGGAGGCGGTGAACGAGAGCAACGGGAGGAGGACGAGCGCGGCGCGGAGCATGAGCTGCTTCATATGTGATCCGCGCCGACACCGCGCCACCGGACACGCAGAGCACCGGTTCGTTCGGGGGGCCACCGGGCGGACGCGCACCGGGAAGAGAACCTCGAGCTGCCGATGCGCTCCGCGATGGCGAGCGCCCCACAACTACTTCAGCGCGCGCTCTCCAGCAGCTTGACGAGGCGGTCCATCTTCCGGGAGTCCCGATCCATCATCCTGCGGAGCTGTTCATCAGCACGCAGCTGGATGACCTCCCACGCCCGGCGGATCGCCCGGGCTTCGGCGATCGCCTCAGCGCGCTGGGTGGGATCGGCGTCCTCCTCCATCGCCTCCTCCAGGTTGTTGCAGGTGGTGCCTACCTGAGCGAACAGGTTGCGGGCGAATCGATCGGCCATGTAGTCCGAGAGGTCGATCGGTGCGATCTTCTTCGCCTCGAGATCCATCGCCCAGTCCCGGAGTTGATTGAGGAACTGGATCGACGCTTCGAAGTCGTCGCGCTCGTCGTCGTCGAGCTTGCTTCCGAGCTCGTCGATCTTCGCAAAGAGCGACCGGCCCACGTCCAGAGCCGCCGCGCGCTCCTCGTCGGTGGCAGACGGATCGCGCGCGAAGAAGAGCAACGCGCTCGCGCGCCATGTGGAACCAAGCGCCTCGACCGCATCGTCGACGCTGCTGATCTCGCCGCCGTCCTCCCCGTCTGAATCGCCCTCCTCTTCATCATCCCCGCCGCCGGACCACTTGTTTTTGACCGCGGCGTACCAGCGATCGAACACGTCGCTGGTGGGCTTCTTGATGGCATCGAGCGCGGCCCGGGCCTCGTTCCGCAGCTCCTGCGCCTTCTCCGCGTCGCCGCCTTCGTCGTGATCCGGGTGTTCTTCGAAGTCCTCCAGCGCCAGCTCCGCGGCGTACATCATCAACCGGAGGAGCGCCTCTTCGTCGCGGACCTTCTTGCGCTTGCCGCTCTTTTTGCGCAGCGCCGTCGCCGCGCGAAGCACCGCGTGCGGATCCCAGCGCACCGCACCGTAGAGCGTGCGCAGCGTGTCATCCTTGATGTGCGCGAGCTCCGGCGCGTCGGGAGAGGCCATCTCGGAGAGCTCATCCAGCAGATTCTCCAGTTCCTGATCGTCCATGGGTCCTCCTGAGGACGCCGCGACCATAGCAGAGCCCCTCACACCCGACCTCGGGAATCCGGGAACAAGGCTCCCTTCCGCGTGTTCACCGGATCAGCGAAGGTTGACGGATGAGCCCCCGTCTGAAACGGGTGTCCTCGAAGGAGAACGCGACGTGATTCCCCAGGTGAATCCCTCCCAGGCGGTCGCCACGCACGTGGAGCGCTCGGTCGCGAGGTTCATGGCCGGCGTGTACCGATGGATGTTCGCCGGGCTGGTCGTCACCGCGGGTGTGGCGCTCTACACGGCGAGCAGCCTCGCCGTGCTCCAGTTCGTCTACAACCTGCGCTGGGTGTTCTACCTCGCCACGTTCGCGTTGGTGGTTGTGCTCTCCGCGTTGGCGCACCGGCTTTCAGGTTTTGTGGCCGGCGTATTGTTCCTCGCCTACGCGGCGCTGACCGGGCTCATCTTCTCGTTCATCTTCGTCGTCTACGAGCTGGGCTCGGTGTGGCAGGCGTTCTTGCTCACCGGCGGCGCGTTCCTCGCGCTCAGCATCTATGGGACGGTGACGAAGCGGAACCTCGACGCGTGGAGCACCTTCCTGGTGATGGGGCTGATCGGCGTGGTGCTCGCCGGCCTGGTGCAGTTGTTCTGGACCAGCCCGGGGTTCTCCTTCGTGGTGTCCTGCGCCTGCGTGGTCGTCTTCGCGGGCCTCACCGCGTGGGACACGCAGAAGCTCCGCACCTGGGCCGCGATGACGGCGATGGAGGGCAGGGAGGGCACGGCGGCGCTCCCGGTCGCGGGCGCGCTGGTCCTCTATCTGGACTTCGTGAACCTCTTCCTCGCGCTGCTGCGGCTGTTCGGGCGGCGGCGGTAGCGACCGCGAAGAGTGCGCTGGCTTCGTGCCGGCGCGTGGCGGCGTGCTGCGCTCGGATCCCGCGCTGTCGCGGTCGTGGTGCCGGAGGGCGCGCGGCCTCCCGATGCTCTCCAGGCCCCGGGGTATCGCCGTCGGTCGACGATGGTTCCCGCTGGGTGAAGCGGACGGGCCGGACGAGCGGGTTTGTGCCGGTGATGGCTGGGGGCCCCGGGGTCGGACATTGAGAGCACGCGGTTCTACGCACGGGACGACGAATGCGGCTGCCCCGGCGCCCGATCGCAGCACGGGTCGCCGCGGCCCTGGCGCTGGCGGCGTGTAAACGGAGCGGCGGCTCACCCAAGCCTCCGCAGCCTCCGCCCCCGGCCCAACGGCCAACGAACCCGGCCCGTGCGCCGTTACGCGGGCGCCCCTCTGCGCGGGCGTCCTCAGCCGGGACGATGGTCTCGCGCATTGGAAGGATGCCGCGCGCACGGCATGGCGCCGCCAGCTCCGTCATGCGCCGGAGCTGCTCCCGGCCGAGGTCGAGCTCTTGCGCGCCCTGGACGAGATGGACCGCGGACGCGATGCGAATCCCGCCTGTCGATTGAGCTGCGCGGCGAAGTGACACGGGACAGCGCGCCCGTCCGGGGACGCCGAAGGTCCCCACCCGATTCCACCTACGCTGAGCCGTGCCGCGGCTGCTCCAACGCTTTGGGATCACGTCATGCTCATCACCTACGAGGGTCGCTGTCACTGCGGTGACGTCCGCTTCCGGTTCCGGAGCGAGCCGGTCACAACCGGGATCACGTGCAACTGCACCTTCTGCGACCGGAGGGGCCTGGTGATGTCCACGCGCTGGTACCCGCGCGGCCAAGCTCACTGTGTACCTGTGGGGCGACAGGATGGTGAACCACTCCTTCTGTTCGCGCTGCGGCGTGTATCCGTTCATCGACGGGACGAGCGAGCGCACGAACGAATTCCGCATCAACCTGGGCTCGCGTGGAGGGCATCGACCTGCGGGCGCTCGAGATCACGCGGGTCGACGGGCGCTCGTACTGACGGAGCCCGCGCGCCTGCGACGAAGCTGGACCCCAGAGCAGGGCCCGGGGATGGGTCTCATCCCCGAGCCGCTTCGTTCATCGATCGCGCGTCACGGGTGACACTGCCCGTCGAGCCCGCACATGCCGTGGCTCGGATCCTGACAGGCCACCATCGGGCAGAAGTACTTGCACTGGTCCTTGTACGTGGCCACCGCCTTCTGGAACTCCTCGACCGGCCCCCCTGACGCAGAGATCGGGCAGCAGACGTCGTCGAGCACGAGCCTGCACTGCAGCATGCTGCCCGCCGGGTTGCAGGACTTCACCACTTCCCGGAGCTTGTCGATGGTCTCCCTCAGGGTCGTGCAGTCATCGGCCAGCGCCTGCGTCGTGGTCCCGGTCCGGGACGGCACCGCTTCGCTGCCACCACAGGCAGTGAGGAACAGCGCAGCCGCCGAGATCGCCACTGACATCGTTGTCTTCATCATCGTTGTCTTCCTCCGGGTTCGCGCCGGATGGCTGCCTGCACCGGCGCGCGCCGGAGGATCGGCAAGGCAAGTCTGTCTTTCGATGTAAGATTTCATGAACAGTCCGGGAGCAGCTTTGCGACATCGACGAAGCCCGGGGATGGGTCTCATCCCCGGGCCGTTTTGCTCATCGATTGCGCGCTACGGGTGACACTGCCCGTCGAGCCCGCACTTGCCCTGGCTCGGATCCTGGCACATCACCGCCGTGCAGGCGTAGTTGCACTGATCCTTGTACTTCGCCACCGCGTCCTTGAATTCCTGGACCGGACCGCCCGACGCGGAGATCGGGCAGCAGACGTCCTCGAGCACGAGGTTGCACTGGTTCATGGTGCCCGCCGGGTTGCAGGACTTCACCTCTTCCCGGAGCTTGTTGATGGTCTCCCTCAGGATGGTGCAGTCGTCGTCGGTCAGCGCCTGCGTCGTGGTCCCGGTCCGCGTCGGCACCGCCTCGCTCCCGCCGCAGGCAGAGAAGAACAGCGCAGCCGCCGCCGAGATCACCACTGACATCGTTGTCTTCATCATTGTTGTCTTTCCTCCGGGTTCACGCCGATGCCTGCTTGCACCGGCGCGCGGGAGGATCGGCAAGTCAAGTCTGTCTTTCTATGTACGAATTCAGGAACAGTCCGGGAGCGGACGCTGTAAATAGCTACTGATACCGACCGGGCGCAGGTTTGCGGCGTCAGTGTTTATGTTTTCGTCGTGGCTGCCAGGCGGTGCCCAGATCAGCGGGGAGGAAGTCGTCAGCCTCGACGAGCGCGCACGGACTTCGCCATCGAAATCATCGCGGTCGGTCCGCGGGGCGCTTGAATGCGCGGCCAATTCCTTGCGCACCAATGGACAACCCTCTACTGTCCGAATTGGCCTTTCAAGCCATCGAAGAGGGTTGTCCCCCCCTTGCGGAGCAAAAAGGGAGGCCAGGCGCCGCCCACCCGCAGCCACCAGAAAGATTTGTTGGGGGCGCCTCCGTCACACCCCGTAGAGCGCCGAGCGCTGATCGGCCGGACGACGCCCGACAGCACCGCTCCGACCTCTTCGGTCACGGCTCAGTCGGATGATCACCTCACCGTCTCTACCCGGGCATCGGTTTGGAGCGGCGTTATCGTCGCGCAGCCGCCAGAGGCCCTCGCTCAGTTGACTGTTCGCATCCGAGGCCCCTCATCAGGTTGCCCGTCGAATCCGGTGGGCGATCGAGCCGCGCGGGCGCGGGCTCATTCAGACGGGTGTGATCTCGGCGGTGCCCGACTCGCCTGGCGGCGCCAACCTCCGCCATCGAGCGGCGCACCGTGGGCGACTCGGGCCGGCTCGCGCGCTACGAGGCGAAAACGTCGGCCGCTTGCCTCAACGTTGATTCGGATGCTGTCAGGCCGGGCCTCGCTCCTTCAGCTGCCCGTCGCATTCGGCGGGCGCTTAAAAGTCGTTGGCACGGACCGCATCCCGGGCGGGCCTCCCGCAAACGCGCCTGACTCGTCCAGCTGCGCCACATCTGCCACCCTGAGCAGCGCGCAGTGGGTGACCCTGCCCGCCTCGCGCGCGTCGTGAGGCGATCACGCAAGGTCGATCGCACCCATCGTTGTTCGATGCTCGATGCGCGGCTTCATCATGGTGCCCATCGCATCCGGTGGGCGATTGAGCGCGCAGGCGTGCGGTGCATCTCGGGCGGGCAGGACGCCGACGCCCTCGACTCGTTCAGCTCCGGCCCGGCTCGCGCGCGTCATATGCCGACAACGTTGCACACCTCCTTCACGCTCGAGCGCCCACCGTCGTGGGGTCGCGACAACGGACGACGCCTGCCAAAAGGACCGGCGCGACGTGCTGCACGGTCGTGGGCGTGAGCGGCTCAATGGAGCGTCGACGCGCGCGCTCCTCACGCTCGACGGCGAGTCCCCGGCAACTGGGTGCGCAGTCGCACTCTTCGCGCGATGGCCCTCGTGCTGGAGACCCGTGACGGCCCCGGCTGTCGCACCACGACATCGGCAATCCCACGACCGGCCAGGTCGCGTGACGCGGCTCCGCCTGCCCGCCTGCGTCCTCCACTGCGCGCGGCTGATTCGGCAACCGGGCGTGGCCTCCCTCCTCCGCCGCCCGGAATGCGGTCCGTTTCGTGCTGTCTCCTGCTCCCGCGCCGTGCGTTCGCGCGTTGCCCTGCACGCAATGCGAGTGCTCGGCGCGATTGGCGCGCGGTCGCGCACCGCAGTGTCGCGGCCACGGACAGGAGGCTGTGTGGCAAGCAAGCTCGCTCCGGTGGCGATGGCTCTCGGCGTCGCCGCCGTGGTCGGCGGTTGTGGTGACGTGCAGCGCGATGGAGCACCCAGCGCGCCTCCGCTCGCGGTTTCGACGCCTGCGCCCACGCCGGCGGCCAGGCGAGCCCCGCCTCGTGCGGCCGATCCGGGGCACCCTCCCGGAAACCGTGCGCCGGAGATCGTCACGTTCAACTGCACGCCTTCGACCGGCACGGTGCCGCTCGACGTGACCTGCACCTGGGCGGTGCGCGATGCCGACGACGACCCGCTCACCTGTTCCTTCGATGGCGGCCGCGCGAAGCCGTGCGTAACGAACCGATCGGCGTCGCTTAGGATCTCCACTTCGGGCCAGCGCCACCTCACACTCCGCGTCGAAGACGGCCGCGGCGGCCAGGCGGAGGGCGACGTTCTCGTGGAGACCCGCGCCCCCAGTCAGCCGCCGGTCATCGCTTCGTTCACCGCGACGCCGGCCAGCGCCTTGGTGCCCTTCGAGGTGACATTCTCCTGGCAAATCTCCGACCCCGAGGGCGACGCGCTCACCTGTCGCCTCGATCGGGACGGGGACGGCGTGGACGACGTCACCCTCTCCGACTGCACCTCCACGTCCACGACGCGCTTCACCTTCTCCACCGCGGGGAGCTGGCAGGCCCGGCTCACGGTTCTGGATTCGGCCGGCGGCCTGGCGACCCGCACCGTTTCCATCACGGGAACGACGGCCCCGGCACTTTCGGTCGATGTCTCGATCGCTCGCGTCGACTGGGGCCAGAGCGTCATCTCCGAAACGCCGCGCCTCGTGGCAGGCAAGCCGGCGCTGCTCCGCGTCCACGTCCTCTCCAACGCCAGCCACACCTCGGGCATCACCGTTCGCGCCACCGGCACGCGCAACGGGACGCCGCTGGGCACGCTCACGCTCGCCGGGCCCACGACGCTGCCCACCGCCATCCAGGAGAGCTCTCTCTCGAAGAGCTTCACCGCGACGGTGCCAGCTTCCTGGATCGAACCGGGACTCGAGCTCCAGGTACTGGCGGACGCAGACGGGGCGATCTCGGAGACGGATGAGACGAACAACGCCCGTGTGCTCACGCCGGACGTAGGCGCCGGGACGATCCTCTATTTCACGGCGGTGCCGGTCGTGCACCAGGGGACGACCGCGACGGTGCCATCGTCGTACGACTCCGATCTGGTGCGGTTCTGGCCCCTCCAATCCGTGCAGGGCACCACGCGCGCGCCGTACACCTGGACGGGGACGCTGAGCGGATCCAACTCCTCCGCGTGGAGCTCGCTGCTGCAGCAGATCGCCGCGGTGAGCGCCGCCGACGGGAGCCAGCGCTACTACTACGGCTTCGTCCACGTGGCGTACGGTTCGGGGATCGCAGGCATCGGATACATCGGTTCGCCTGCGGCGACCGGACGCGACGACTCGCTGGAGACGATGGTCCACGAGCTGGGCCACAACTTCGGCCGCCCGCACGCGCCCTGCGGCACCAGCGGCGATCCCAACTTCCCGTACGCGGGCGGACGCATCGGCAGCTGGGGCTACGACGCGCAGACCGGCGCGCTCGTCTCGCCGTCCAGCCACTACGACCTGATGTCGTACTGCGACCCGGCCTGGATCTCCGACTACAACTACCGCGCGGCACAGAGCGCGCTCGAAGCGCATCCGCCCACCGCGTTCGCGATCGCCGGCAGCGGCCAGGCGCTCCTGCTCGTCAGCGGCCGAGTGATGGCGGACGGGACGATCGACCTGAGCCCGCTGGTCCGCTTCCACGGCCCGCTCGAGCACCACGTCGACGGGGAGTGGACGCTGCGGCTGCACACGGCCGACGGCACGGTGCGCGAGACGCGCTTCGGCACCGAACGGATCGATGAGATCGACGAGTCCCACTTCACGCTCGTCGTGCCCGATCCGGGGCCGCTGCGCGCCATCGAGATCGCCCGTCCCGGCGCCCCGCCCTTTCGCCGCGACGCGCCCGACACGCCGAAGGCTCTGTTCGAGCCCCGGGTGATCGAGACGGCGGAGGCGATCTCGCTCGAGTGGGACGTGGTGAATTGGCCGTATGCCAGCGTCGCCCACCTCGGCAAAACACGCACCACGCTCGCGCTGTGGCTCACCGGCGGCCGCGCCACGCTCCCCACCCACGGTTTGCCGCCCGACGGCGCGCTGGAGATCTCCCTCTCCGACGGCGTGAGCTCCATCACGCAGATCGTCGAGCGCTGACGAATTCCGGCGACTGGTGTGCGCATGCTCCACCCGGCGATCGCTCGGCCGGCGCCGCTTCCCTCGGAGCGCCTCGCGCTTTGTAAACGGCACCGACACCCACATCCGCACACAGAAACAGCGGCTCTCTCCTTCCGAGAATCACCCTGGATTTTCTTTCGACTCCGAGGGGAGAGAACGCGATGAAGGTCACCACCTCCAGCACCCCGGTGATTTCGTCCGGCTCGTCCGGCGCGGCGGTGCGCGAGCTCCAACAGCTCCTCAAGGCGCGCGGCTTCAACCCGGGACCGATCGACGGCGTCTACGGCCCGAAGACCCGCGCGGCGGTCATCGCCTTCCAGAAGGCGAACGGTCTGGTGGCCGACGGCATCGCGGGCCCGAAGACCTGGGCCGCGCTTCGAAGCACTTCCACTTCGGCGAAGTCGAGCTCGGGCGGCGCGCAGCCGATGCTTCAGATGGGCTCGAAGGGCTCCGCGGTGGTCACGCTCCAGAAGGCGCTCAAGGCGCAGGGGTTCAACCCGGGGGCGGCCGATGGCATCTTCGGCCCGAACACGCGCGCGGCGGTCATCGCGTTTCAGCGTGCGCGCGGGCTGACGGTGGACGGCATCGTGGGGCCGCAGACGTGGAAGGCGCTCGGCGCGTCGTCGGCATCGTCGTCGAAGCCGGCCGGTTCCTCCAAATCCAGCGGCTCGCAGCCGACGCTGAAGTACGGCTCCAAGGGCGCGGCGGTGGTGACGCTGCAGAAGACGCTGAAGGCGCGCGGGTTCGATCCCGGCCCGGCCGATGGAATCTTCGGCGCGAACACGCGCGCGGCGGTGCTGGCGTTCCAGGCGTCGCGTGGGATCGCCGTCGACGGCGTCGTGGGACCGCAGACGTGGAAGGAGCTCGCGAAGGCGGGGCCGGTCTCGGGGAACCCAAACATCGGCGGGTCCACGCTGCGCGAGAAGATCCTCAACCTGGCGCGCTCGCAGATCGGCACGCTCGAGTACGGGAACAACGGCGGGCCGGCGCTCAAGTACCAGAACTTCTTCGGCCGCGGCTACGAGCCGTGGTGCGCCGACTTCGTCTCGTGGGTGTTCACCAACGCCGGCAAGCCGTTCAATGACCCGTACTGCCCGTCGATCGTCAACAAGCTCAAGGCGATGGGGCACTGGAAGGGCAAGAGCAACCCGCAGCCGGGCGACATGGTGATCTTCGACTGGGACGGCGGCCTGGCCGACCACATCGGCATCGTGGAGAAGGTGAACCCGGACGGCAGCATCGTCACCATCGAGGGCAACACCACCAACCCGTCCACGGGCCAGCAGGGCGTGTGGCGGCGCACGCGCTACCTGTCGCAGATCGAAGGCTTCGGCTTCCCCTGAGCGACTGCCGGGTTGGACGGCCCGGGCCCGCTTGATAGGGGATCGGGCCATGCCCCACCCGGATTGGAACGAGAGCTACCTGTCCGCGGCGCCTCCGCCGTGGGACACCGGCAGCGTCGAACCACAGCTGCTCGAGCTGTGGAACGCTCAGCGGCTCCCGCGCGGCCGCGCGCTGGAGGTGGGCTGCGACACGGGCACCAACGCGGTGTGGTTGGCGCAGCAAGGCTACGACGTGGTGGCCGTGGACATCGCGCCCGCGGCGATCGAACGGGCCAGGCGACGCGCCGCCGCGGCGAACGTCCGCTGCCGCTTCGCCGCGCTGGACTTTCTGAGCGATCGCATCGACGAGAGGCCGTTCGACCTGGTGTTCGACCTCGGCTGCTTCCACGTCTTCGACACGCCACAGGAGCAGCGCCGCTTCGCCGAACGCGTCGCCGGGCTGCTCGCGCCGAAGGGGCTGTGGGTGAGCCTCATCGGCAGCACCGAAGGTGGGCCGCGCGAAATGGGGCCGCCGCGCCGCTCCGCCCGGGACGTGGTGAACGCGATTGAGCCTTCACTGGAAATCCGTGAGCTGTCCGCGACGCACTTCGAGCTCGGACCGCTCGGGAACCCGGCCGCCTGGCGCTGCATCAGCGCGCGCCGCGAGGTGCCGGCGCAGCCCTCCACCGCGGACCGGATGGACGGGCCCCGCACTTGAGCGCCGCGCGGACCCTCATCGTCTCCGCCACGAACCTGCTCGCGCGCGGGTTCCTCGTCGTCCCCACGGATCGCAGGTCGCGCACCGGCGCGCCGGTGAACGGCCTCTATGCGGTGGCGCGCGCGGTGCTGCACGTCTTCGGCTGGAAGCAGCCGGCGCGCGCGGTGGCGATCGTCGATCGCGCCGGGCGCACCTGGCCCGAGCTGCTCGTGCCGCAGCTCGACGCGCTGCCTGTGCTGCTGCGGGCGCTCGGGCTCCATGTGGTGGAGGCCGCCGACGAACCGCACCTCGTCGCCAGCTACACGCGCGCGGCGCTGGATGCGGGCGACGACGTGGTGATCGCCGGCGTGGACAAGCGCTACGCCCAGCTCGTGAGTGAGCGGGTGTGGTGGTACGACGCCAACAAGGACGTCCGCTACACGCCGGAGATCGTCCGAAAGCGCTTCGGCGTGGAGCCGGCCCGCGTGGGCGACTGGCTGGCGCTGGTGGGCGACGAGGACCAGGTCCCCGGCATCAGCGGCATCGGCGCGAAGGGGGCGACCGGCCTGCTCACCGCCTTCGGCAACGTGGAGGAGGCGCTGGAGCATCTTTCCGAGCTGGACACGCGCGCACGCAAGGCGCTGGAGGCCGCGCGCGCCGAGCTGCCTCGCCACCTCGCGCACGCACGGCTCGGATCGCGGCCGCTCCCCGTGCCGCTTGCCGATTGCGCCTTCACGCCTCCCGACGCGCGCGCGCTCAACGCCGAGCTCGACAAGCTGGGCTTCGTCGAGCTTCTGTTGTCGACGGCGGCGACGACGCAGGTGACCGTCTGTGACACGCCCGATGCGTTGACCCCGGCGCTGGCCGCGTTCGGCGACGCGGCGGTGAGCGTGAACGCGCTCCTCGAAGATCAGGACGAGCAGGGACGGGAGGCGATCGAGGGCGTCGGGCTCTCCACGGGCGATGGCACCGCCGTCTACGTCCCGCGGCAGAGCGCCGCGTGGCCGACGCTGGTGGCCTGGCTGCAGGACGCCTCGGCGCCCAAAGCGGGACACGACCTCGGACCGATGCGGGTGGCCCTCCACCACGAGGGCGTGCAGATGGCGGGGCTGCGCGGCGACTCCGCCCATGCGTCCCACCTCACGCAGCCGAGCGCCTGGGCGCCGCACGAGCTGCCGCTGGTCGCCCGGCACGTGCTGGGGCGTTCGCTCCCCGACGACGAGCAGATCCGCGCCACCGGAACGCAGCGTCGGTCGTGGCACGCGCTCGGGACGCATGCCGCCGCGAAGGTGGCGGGCGAACGCGCCGATGCGTCGGCGGCGATCCTCCGGGCGCTGACGCCGAACATCGAGCGGCGGCTCATCGACGAGTACCTCGAACTCTCGGACACCCTGGTGCGGATGGAGCTGCACGGCGTCCAGGTGGACCTGGCGCAGCTCGACCGTGCGGAGGTGGCGTTCGAACGGATCGGCCGCGAGCTGCAGGCGGAGATCGAGGCGCTCGCCGGACACCCGTTCAACATCAACTCCTCCGCGCAGCTCGGGCGCGTGCTGTTCGAGGAGCTGAAGCTGCCGGTGGTGAGCCACACCCGGACCGGGTTCAGCACCTCGAACGAGGCGCTCGAGCGCATCGAGCACGCGCATCCGATCGTCGGGCTCGTTCTGCGCTGGCGGCTGTTGCGGCGGCTGGGCGACAACTGGGTGCGCGCGCTGCGCCGGAACGTGCACCCCGACGGCCGCGTGCACGCACGGTTTCATCCGGCGCGTTCGTTCTCCGGGCAGATCGTCTGCACCAACCCGGATTTGAGCCGCGTCCCCGGCCGCACGCCGGAGATGGCGGAGATCCGCCGGGCCTTCGTGGCGCCGCCAGGGCGGCTGTTGATGTCGGTCGACTTCAACCAGCTCGGGCTCCATGTGCTGGCGCACCTCACGCGCGATCCCGCGCTGGTGGAGCCCTTGCGGCAGGGCGCGGACATGCACCGCCTCACCGCCGCCGCGGTGCTGGAGAAGCCCCCCGAATCGCTCACCGACGACGAGCGGCAGCTGGGCAAGGTCATCAACTTCGCCACCTTCGCAGGTCAGGGCGCGAGCGCGCTCGCGCTGCAGCTCGGCGTGAGCGCGGCGGAGGCGAAGGAGTACCTCGCGCGGTTCGATCGCCGTTACGCGAAGGTGCGCGCGTTCCAGGACGAACAGCTCAGGCTGGCGAAGGAACGCGGCTACATCGTCACGCTCGCCGGGCGCCGCTGGCCGATCGGCGGGCTCGAGTCGCTGGATCCGATGCTGCGCTCCTACGCGGAGCGGATGGCGCGGCGGGGCACGCACGAGGGCTCGGTGGCGGACGTCTCGCGCCGCGCCCTGCTGGAGGCGGACCGCGCCATCCGCAAGGCCGGCCTCTCCGCGTCTCCCATCGTGGAGGTCTTCGACGAGGTGCTCTTCGAAGTCGCGGAGGCGGAGCTGGAGGCGTGCGCGCGGGTCTGTTCGCACGCGATGCGCCACGCCTTCGAGCTGGAGGTCCCGCTCAAGGTCGGCGTCGAAGCCGGGCGCTCGTGGGCGGATCTGCAACCGCTGAAGCTGTGAGCGCCGCTCCGCGCGAGGTGCAGAGCTCCCGCTGGCTCGAATGGTGGGGCAGAGACCACCTGCCCGCGCACGATGGAGCCCACCGCGCGGGTCCTTAGCCTTGCTGCATGAGCTACCTGAAACTGAGGGATGGGGCGCGCCTCTTCTACAAGGACTGGGGCGCAGGACAGCCGGTGGTGTTCTCGCACGGCTGGCCGCTGTGCGCGGATGCGTGGGACAACCAGATGATGTTCCTCGCCCGGCGCGGCTACCGGGTGATCGCCCACGACCGCCGGGGCCATGGACGCTCGCAGCAGACCTGGCGCGGGCACGACATGGACACCTACGCGGACGATCTCGCGGAGCTGTTCGACCAGCTCGACCTGCAGGACGCGGTGCTGGTCGGCCACTCCACGGGCGGCGGCGAGGTCACCCGCTACATCGGCCGCCGCGGGACCCGGCGCGTCTCACGGGTGGTGCTGCTCAGCGCGGTGCCGCCGCTGATGCTCAAGACGGACGAGAACCCCGGCGGCTTGCCGCTCTCCTTGTTCGACGAGCTGCGCGCGAGCGTGCTTCGCAATCGCTCGCAGTTCCTCCGGGAGTTCGCGGTGCCCTTCTTCGGCTTCAACCGCCCGGGCGCGCAGGTGTCGCAGGCGCTGATCGACGCCTTCTGGTTCCTCGGGATGATGGCGGGCGTCAACGCGGTCCACGACTGCATCCGCGCGTTCTCCGAGACGGACTTCCACGAGGACCTGAAGAAGATCGACGTCCCCACGCTGATCGCCCACGGCGACGACGATCAGATCGTCCCCATCGCCGCGTCCGCAGAGCTGTCCGCGAAGATCATCCCCGGGGCGGTCCTCAAGGTCTACCCGGGCGCGCCGCACGGCCTCGCCCAGACGATGCCGGACACCTTCAACCAGGACCTGCTTCAGTTCATCGAAGCCGGCCAGGTGGCGCCCACGGCGGAGGCGCCCGCCACGGTTCAGTAGCTGAACCGAAGCATCGCCGCGCCGCCGGTGTACTGGTCCACGGCGCCAGACGCGTTGAACGTCGCGCCCTCCGCCGGCCGGAAGGTCAGGCGGTAGCGCGTGTAGTGGACCACGACGCGCAGCTCGAGGTGCCGGAGCAGCTTGTAGCCGAGCCCGCCCTGCGCCTCGAACGCGTTGCCGCCGTGGTCGGGGAAGAAGGCGTCGCTGCCGAGCTCGCCCAGCCCGAGCAGCTGCAGGTACGAGAGCCGCGCGAACAGCACGAACGGCCCGAGGTCGTCGAGCTCGGCCTCGGCCCCGGCGGTGAGCGCGCCGTAGCGGATGTTCGGCATCCCGGACAGCCGGGTCCCGTCCGGCGCCGCTCCGACTTCGAAGGTCGCCGCGCGGTAGCCGACGATCGGCGCGAGCATCAGCTGGTCGCCGGGCCAGAAGTTCAACCGCGCCGCGAGGTCCAGCCGCGTCACGCGCGTGTCGTGGGCCACGTCGTTCTCGTCGATCGATCGCAGGAGCACCGCCTGCGCGTAGTCCGCCTCGATCCCCAGCCCGCCGGGCACCCCGCTGAAGATCGGCCGCAGCGGGTAGAGTTCCAGGTGCACCCGGGGCGCGAAGAACACCGGCTGCGTCTCGTAGGAGCGGAGGTTCGGCGCGCGCAGGTCCGTGTACTGATAGGAGCGGTGCACGAAGTCCGCCCCCGCCGCGGCGACGATGGTCGGGCGCGACGGCCGGCGGCGGTGCGCAGGCTCCGGCTCCTCTTCGGCCTGCTCCATTTCCCGCGGCGGCGGCGCTGGCTCCTCCACCACGCGCGGCTTCTCCTCCTCTTTCGGAGGTTCCGGTGGCGGTTCGGGCGGTGGCTGCGGCGGCTCTTCGCGCCGGGTCACCTCGGGCGGCTGCTCTTCCTCCTCCTGTACGAAGTGCGCGGTGAGCGTCCGGAGGTTCCGGCGCGAGAGCATCCCGTTGCGCGCCAGCGGCAGCTTCTCCTGCCACAGCCGGCGGCCGCGGCGATCGAACGCGTCCACCCAGAGCACCCGCTTCGCCTTCGGGCCCTTCACCGCCGCCGTCAGCACGACATCGACGTCCTCGCGGCGCACCTTCTTCCAGTCCGGCCGTCCGCGGCGGGTGACCTTGCTTGCACTCACGCAGGTCTGCAGCGCGCAGACCGCGTCGGCGATCTGGTTGCGCGGGATGTTCGCGCGCGGGCCGGTGAAGGGAAGAACGCTGACCCTGGCCGCGCTCGCCGTGCCGCCGGCGAGGACCGCGAGGATCCCGAGCAGAAGGACGCCTGGTCGTTTCACCCGCGCGAGGATAGAGCACCCCCGGCACGGAGGCGCGGATTCAGAGCGCACGTTTCGCAGGGAGGATGGCATTCGCCAGCAGCAGCCCGGCCACCAGCGCCACCGCCACCAGCACCATGGTGAAGGCGGTCTGCACGCCGGAGACGACGTCGTGGGCCATCAGTGAAGAGAGGCTTCGAAAGCCGATGCTCCCCGGCACGAGCAGCATAATGCCGGGGAACAGCGGCACGACCGTGGGCCGGTTGAGCACGCGCGCGTACAGGTTGCTGCAGAGCGTGACCACCAACGCGCCCAGGAACACGCCCAGCTCGGGCCCGAGGAACGCGCTGCCCACGCGGGCGCCGCAGAATCCGAGCACCGAGACGATGAGGATGTAGGGCAGGTCCTCCCGCCGCGCCCGGAAGACGACGCCGAATGTCGCCGACGCACATCCCAGCGCCAGCGCCTGCACCCACAGCGGCAGCGCCACGGGCTCGACCGTGGGCGCGACGCCGAAGAACAGCTCGGTGCAGCGGTTGCCCAGCGCCACGCCGAAACCGAGCGTGAGGAACACCATGAACGCGGCGGTGATCCGCGCCGATCCGGAGGCGAGGTGTCCGTTGGCGAGCTCGGCGATCGCCACCACCAGGGTGTACCCGGGCAGAAGGGCGATGAGCCCGGCGAGCACCGCCACGTGCACCGACACCGGCCCGAACCGCAGCGCCGCGAGCGTGCTCACCACCGCCGCGCAGAACGCCGCCACCGGCTCGAACGCGCGCCAGCCGGTGCCGGAGCGGCTCCCCACCAGCGAGAGCAACCCGCTGATCAACCCGAGCACGCCCGCGGTGGCCACCTCGCGCCAGCCGCCGTTGAAGAAGACCGACGCGGCGGCGGAGTTGATGGCGTAGCAGGCGGTGGTGATCGCCGGGCCGTAGCGCGGCGGCGCGGCCTCGATCCGATCGATCCGCGCCATGCCCTCGTCGTGGGTGATCTCCCCGTGCGAGACCTGCATCGAGACCTGGTCGAGGTCAGTGAGCTTGCCGAGATCGGACGAAGCGCCGGTGACCCGCAGCAGGTACACATCCGGCCGGCTGCCGCGATCGAACTGCGCGAACAGCGCGGTGGGCGTGGAGAAGAAGGACGCGGTCAGTCCGAGCCGACGGCAGAGCGCCTCGAGGTGCTCTTCGAGCCGGTGCGCGGGCACGCCGCGGCGGTGGAGCGCGCGGCCGAGCCGCAAGAGGAAGGCTTCGGCGGACAGCTGCGGCGCGTCGCCATCGTCCTCGACGGCGTCGATCCTGGCGGAGGTCGGAGCGGGGGTGTTCATCGGACCGGCGCGGCGGCTACTTCGCCGCGTTCGCGCCCGCCGTGTACCCCGCAGTTCCATCCGGCGCCACGTCGGTCGATGTGGGCGCAGCGGTGGCCTCGTTGCCGGCGGCGTGCGCCGGGCCGCTCGCGGGGAGCACGGTGCGATCGGCCTGGTGCGCCGCCTGGATCGCCTGGGTCGTCGGCGCGCCCTGGACCACCGCCGCCGTCGCGGGCTTCGGAGCCACCACGTCCTGCGCCGGGTGCGCGTCCGCCTGGATCACATCCGGCGCGGGCTTCGGGCAGGTCGGCGCGCGGACCAGCGTGGCCACCTGCGGATCGCCGTAGCCTTCGATGGCCGCGGGGATGCTGGGGTTGTTCCAACCGTCGTGCACGTGCTTGGCGATCTTGAAGTGCAGGTGCGATCCGCACGCCCAGCCGGTCTTGCCCGAGTACCCGAGCAGCTCGCCCGCATTGACCTTCTGGCCGGCCTGCACCACCACGCTGCTGAAGTGGAGGTACTGCGCCTCGGTGCCGTCGCCGTGGTCGATGACCACGTAGTTCGCGTCGGCGGCGAACTTCGGATCGCAGCCGCCGCGCGTCGAGTCTCCGCGCGCCATGCGCACCACACCGGCGCGCGCTGCGACGATCGGGACGCCCTCCGGCATCCGGAAGTCCCACGCCCACTCGTCGTTGTCGAGGTGGCTGCCCACGTTGTGCGCCTGCGACACCTCGAAGGAGAGGCCGCAGCCGAACGGGACGTGGACCACCGGGACCGCCTGCATGGACGGCCCCGCTTCAGCCGGGTGGGAGAGCAACAACCCCAGGGTTGCCAGCAGAGTGATCAATGACAAAGCGGCTCGGAAACGTTGGATGCCGGCCAGTATTTCCAGGCGGTCGTTGCGCCTGTCCGGCCGGTGCCCATTCAGGCCACGGCGTCACGCTCTGCCGACCAGTGGGCACCGCGCCGGAGCGTGCGTCAGCGTGCTGACACATCGCAGGGTGATTGCGGCGAGTCGGGTTGCTGCAAGTCCGTTCGATGCCTCTATTCGCCGGCACCCATGAGCGGCGCGTCAGTCGAAGTCCGAGTCGCAATCCTTGCACCCCAGGCGCTGTTTCGAGAATGCCTCGGGCGGGTGCTCGCGTCCGCCGGCGTACAGTTGGCGGGAGAGAGCGGCGACCCGTCCGAGCTGATCCCACACATCGACCAGAACCGTCCCCGGGTCGCGTTGATCGACGTGGGCGGACGGCTGGAGGAGTCCGTCGCGCTGGTGGAACGGCTCCATCAGCTCCACCCCGACGTCGCCATCCTGGTGCTCGCCGACGACATCGGCCCCGGCGTGGTGGATCGCTTCTTCCAGAACGGCGCGTCGGGTTGCCTCGACAAACGGACGACCTCGTGCGAGGCGCTGGTGGACGCGGTGGGCTCGGTCGCGCGCGGCGCGAGCATCTTCCCCGCCCAGTCGTTCGAGTCTCTCCTCCAGAAGCGGCCGGAGCCGGACGCGCGGGTCCGCATGCTGGGGATGCTCTCGGTGCGCGAGCGCGAGGTGCTGGCGTACATCTCCGCCGGCGCGGACAACCTGAAGATCGCCTCGCACCTGGGGATCTCCGAGCGCACGGTGAAGGCGCACGTGAGCAGCCTCTACCGCAAGCTCAACCAGGAGAACCGGACGCAGATCGCCCTGCTCGCGCGCGAGCTCGGCGTGCGCCCGCCGTCGGCGGTCTAGCCGGGCGGGATTGTTGACTCGGCGGGTCGCTTCTCTACGCTTCGCGGCGATGCGCCCGCTTTTCGCCGCTCTCCTCCTTCTGGGCCCTGCCCTCGCCTTCGCCCACGCCGGAACACACGACGCCTGCATCACGCACGATCCGGCAACGGGCGAGCACATCCACGACGTGTCCTGCGATCAACCGAAGGGCCCGTTCAGCCAGGGCCGCGTCGTGCTGCGCGGCGGGGCGGACTTCGACCTCAACCAGTCGATCAATCTGGGAGGCTCGAACCCGAACGGCCCGGCGGTGGTGGGCGGCATCAACGTCGGCGCAGGCTACTTCCTCATCGACAACCTCTCGCTGGACATCGACACGCAGTCCCACCTGCAGCTTTCGCCCGGATTCGCGGTCCAGGACCTCGGGCTGACGCCCGGCGCGCGCTATCAGTTCATCCCTCAGGCGTTCATCCGCGCCGGCGTGCCGATCCTGCTGGTGCCGGACTTCGGCCTCGGCGTGCTGGGCGGCGCCGGCTACTACCAGCCGCTCGGCAGTCACGCCGCGTTCGTGCTCGGCGCCGACTACACGTATTACCTGACCGAGGCGTACCGGCGGACCTCTCCGCTCGGGCGCGTGGATCTCCACGCCGGCGTGCAGACCTGGTTCTGACGACCGGCTCCGCGTGCGGGCCACAGGACGGCGACCGGTTCGCGTCGCTGGAGCAAGCCCGTGGCGAAGTGCGCGACACGCAGCGACGTGTTCCGGGTGGCGTGATGTCACACGAGCTGCTCACCGGCCTCGCACGCGACAGCTCGGTGGCGTACCGCGCCGGGGGCCCCGAGCTGTGGCGGAGCCGCGCTCGCGCACGCTCGACATGGACCTCCACGCCGTGTGCGGACTTCGTTCTGACCGTCGGCTTCGCGTCGGCGTGAAGCGCAGCGAGCTCACCTCGCACGCGACGGCTCTGCGCCGCCTGGGAGAAGCCGTGCGGTAGCGGAGTGTCGACCGCGCACGGAGACTCACGGAGACGCGCAAACAATCAGCCGACCACGCGCGTGGCGATCCGACGCGCGAGCTGGTTCGCCACGGTCGTGGCGACCGACAGCAGCACCTTCGCGCCCGCGTCGGAGACGCCCGGCCGGCGCTCGGGGGCCAACCACTCCGGGTGACGCCATGCCCGGCGGCCGGCATCGATTCGCCGCGCAACCCGGCGCCGCGCCTCGCGCCGGCGCCCCTGCCGCTTGAGGAGCACGCCGGCGACGATCGCTACGGCCACCACGCCACCCGCCGCGGCGAGCAGCCGCCAGTGCGACCGGAGCTGCAGCCTCCAGTCCATCGCGAGGTGACGCCTCCGGTCGAGCTCGTCCAGTGTCCGGAACAGCTCCGCGCGGATCCGATCCGCGGTGTGCTCGGCCTGGGTCAGCGCTTCGGTCTTCATGCGAACCGCTCCCGCGTCAGCTTCACGTCCGACAGCAACCGCTCCCTCGTGCGCTCCATCGGCTTCTTCGGCACGCGGCGCGCGCCCACCAGCGCGGCGATCCCCGCGACGATCAGCAGGACGATCCCCACCAGCAGCGCGCCGGCCGCGTCCGACATCGGCAGCACGAGGGCGAGCGCGACGAAGAGGACCGCGAGGCCACACAGCGCCAGCACCGCGCCCACCCCGAACGCGATGGCCGCCGTCCGCGCCTCGCGCAGCTCCGCCTTCAGCTCGAGCCGCGCGTGTTCGATCTCGGCGCGGGCGAGCAACTTCGCCTCGGTGATGGCGTGCTGGACCAGCTCCCTGGTCGACAGCTCCGACTCCGGTTCCCGAATCTCCGCGGCCACCCCGCACCTCCCACTCGCGCGTTCGCGCGTGCCCGACGAGGAAGGTGGGGCGTGTGCCGCGCGGACGACATCGGCCCGCGGGATTGGCGCGCCCGGCCGCCCGCCCGGCAGGCGCCGGGAAGAGCGCACGCCTAGCGGTGCAGGAGCGGAAGGACGCGCGGCAGCCAGAGCGGGTGGAACCACACCGCCGCGGCGATCGCCCCGAGCAAGAGGAGCGCGGTGAACCACCGCAACCCGCTTCGGCGATCCACTTCGAGCGGGATGTCCACGGACGCGGAGGAGGTCACCGGGACGTCGAAGACCTTGCCCAGATCCAGCTCGCGGGCGGTGAGCCGCGCCAAAGCCTCGCTCTCGGAGATCTTGTTCTTGTGCCGGAGGAAGGCGATCAGAAGACTGTTCGGGGAGACCTTCAGGTGGCTGGAGAGGTACTGCTCCAGATCGCGCCGGAGCTCGCTCGCGTCGAAGTAGCGGTTGTTCGGGTTGGTCTGCATCGCCCGCTTGACGATCTTCGCCAGCGCGGACGGCACGTGCGGCGCGACCCGGGGCAGCGCCTTGAAGCGGCCATCCCGCACGCGGGCGAACACCTCGCCGGGGGTGGCGGCGGTGAAGGCGCGCTCGCCGGCGAGGCACTCGTAGAGCACCACGCCCAGCGAATAGATGTCCGTGCGCGCGTCCAGCGGCGAGCCGGTGACCTGCTCGGGCGACATGTACGACGGCGTGCCCACCGCCATCCCGGTCTTCGTCAGCGGGCCCAGGTCCTCATCGCGGGCGATCCCGAAGTCCATCAGCTTCACCTCGCCGGTGCGGGTGAGCATCACGTTGGCGGGCTTCAGATCGCGGTGGATGATCCGGTGGAAGTGGGCGTGCTCGAGCGCGGAGGCGAGCTGCGCGCCGACCACCGCGGCCACCAGCGGCGGCAACGGGCCGTCCCGGAGCAGCTCCTGCAGCGTGGGCCCGTCGACGAACTCGAGGATGAGGAACTGCGAGCCCGTCTTCTCCACCAGGTCGTAGACGGTGACGATGTTCTGGTGGCGGAAGGACGCCAGCGCCAGCGCCTCACGCCGGAAGCGCGAGAGCGCGTCCTTGTCCGCCGCAGCGTGGGGGAGCAGCTCCTTGACCGCGACCTCGCGCTGCAGCGTCTCGTGCAGGCCCCGGTAGACCTGCGCCATGCCGCCTTTGCCGAGCTCGCCGAGAATGCGGTAGGGGCCCACCTTGCGAGGGCGCGAGGGGACCTTCTCCTCTTTCTCTTTCGCCGCCGCCACGGCCCGGGAGGGTATGACGCGGGTGGGTGGTCCGTCACCCCCACACAGAGCGATCAGGCGTGCATCGCCGGTCGCATTCCCTGCTGTGGGATAACGTGAACGACAAGCGAGGGAGGCTGGGATGGCGGAGCGCGGAAGACCCGTCTGTGTCGTGGTGGGCGTGGGGCCGGGCAACGGTGCAGCGTTCGCGCGCCGTTTCGCCGCCGAAGGTTACGCGGTGGCGCTGCTGGCGAGGACCACCCATTTCTCCGAGGAGCTCGCGAAGACCCTGCCCGGGGCGCGCGCGTACGCGTGCGACGTCACCGACCCGGACGCGGTGACGCGGACGTTCGCGGCGATCGCCCGGGACCTCGGAGACGCCGAGGTGATGGTCTACAACGCCGGCTCCGGCGTGTGGGGCACGGTGGAGGAGGTGACGCCGGCAGACTTCGAGGCCTCCTGGCGGGTGAACGCGCTGGGCGCGCTGGTGGCGTCGCAGCAGGTCATCCCGGCGATGAAGCGCAAGGGCCACGGGAACATCGTGTTCATCGGGGCCACCGCCTCCCGGCGCGGCGGGCCGAAGTCGGCGGCGTTCGCGGCGGCGAAGGCCGCCGAGCGGAACCTCGCCGAGTCGATGGCGCGCCACCTCTGGCCGGCCGGGATCCACGTCGCGTTGATCGTCATCGACGGCGTCGTCGACCTTCCCCGCACGCGCGAACGGATGCCGGACAAGCCGGACTCGTTCTTCATCCAGCCGGACGACGTCGCGTCGATCGCCTTCGACCTGACGCGGCAGAAGCCATCGGCCTGGTCGTTCGAGGTCGAAGCGAGGCCATTCGGAGAGAAGTGGTAGCTCAGCCCTCTCGGCCGAGGTTCACGAGCGTCTGCAGCCGCGCGATGACCGCCTCCGCGCCTTCATAGAGATCGCGACCGTCCCACAGCGCAGGAAGGCTCTCACCCGATCCACCGCGCTCTCGGAGCGCCTGCGCATGGGACTCGAACCCGACGTTGCGGAACTCGATGCGGTCCTCGAGCGCGTTGTCGGTGACATACCGCCGCGCCCGGGCCGAAGGCGGATGCGCGATGGCATGAAACAACTCCCAGACCGGAGGCGAAGACGCCGGACTCATGAGCGCACGAATGATGCGACCGCGCCGGAAGGCAGGGTGCACCACTCACTTCTCACCAGTCACCACGAACATCGCGAGGCGCCTCAGCGCTTCGCGATCGCCATGCGAGCGGTTTCGCGCCTCACGGTGGCCGCTTCGACCTGGTAGCGCGCGTCTTCCGCGGTCATGCCTTTCATGCGCGCCTGCGCTTCCTCCAGCCGGCGCTTCGCCGCTTCGACGTCGATGTTCGCCGCCGGTTCCGCCTGATCGGCGAGGACGCGGACCGTGTCGTTGGCGACCTGCACGAAGCCGCCGGCCACGAACCAGACTTGCTGGCTGCCGCCCTCGCGGACGGTCAGCGGGCCCGGCTCCACGAGGGAGAGGAACGGGGTGTGTCCGGGGCGCACGCCGAAGAGGCCCTCGCCACCGGGGACGATCGCCTCGTCCGCCTGGACCTGCAGCATCCGCCGCTCGGGGGTGACGATCTCGACGGTGATCTTCGCCATGTCAAAACTCCAGCGTGTGCGTCTTGTGGTCGAGCGTGACGAGCTCGACCTTGCCCTGCTCGTTCAGTTTCGGCGGGATTCCCCGCACCCCGGCCACGCCCTCCAGCCACTTGAAGTGCTTCTCGTACTGCCGCACGTCCTCCAGCGACTCCCGCGTCCGCATCAGCTGGTTCAGCACGAGCCGCCGATCCGCCTCTCCGTCCCGCCCATAGCGCGCCGCCACCACCGCATACGTCCACGCCGCCCGCTTCGCCTTCCGCGACGGCCGCCGCACAGGCTTCTTCGGCAGCGTGTACAGCACCCAGACCTTCTCGCCGTCGTCCGAGGCGAAATACAGATCGTCCGCGGTGCCTACGCACCGCTCCAGCGTCCAGTGCGGCGCGTCCTCCTTGAGCACCTCGAGGCGGCACTTCCCCTCGCCCAGTTCCACCAACCTCACGCCATAGCGACCGCTGTGGGACAGCCGCACGCGCGAGGACTTCGGCTCTTCGGCCCGGGCGCACAGAGCGAGACCGAGCGCCGCGACGGCTGCCCAGGCGACGGTGCGCGTGTGCAGCCTCACGGGTCTACGCCGCCATCCGGCGCGCGTTCTCCACGACCTCGTTGATGTCGCCGGCCATGTAGAACGCCGCCTCGGGCAGATCGTCGTGCTTGCCTTCGACGATCTCCTTGAAGCCCTGGATGGTGTCCTGGAGCTTCACGTAGCGGCCCTTCTTGCCGGTGAACACCTCGGCCACGAAGAACGGCTGCGAGAGGAAGCGCTGGATCTTCCGCGCGCGGGCCACGGTGAGCTTGTCATCTTCGGACAGCTCGTCCATGCCGAGGATGGCGATGATGTCCTGCAGCTCCTTGTAGCGCTGGAGGATGCCCTGGACGCGGCGGGCGACCGAGTAGTGCTCGGGGCCCACGATGGCGGGGTCGAGGATGCGGGACGTGGAGTCGAGCGGGTCCACCGCGGGGAAGATTGCCAGCTCGGCGATGGAGCGCGAGAGCACCGTGGTCGCGTCGAGGTGGGCAAACGTGGTGGCCGGCGCGGGGTCGGTGAGGTCGTCCGCGGGCACGTAGATCGCCTGCACCGACGTGATGGAGCCCTTCGTCGTCGAGGTGATCCGCTCCTGGAGCCCGCCCATCTCGGTGGCCAGCGTCGGCTGGTAACCCACGGCGCTGGGGATACGGCCGAGGAGCGCGGACACCTCGGAACCGGCCTGGGTGAACCGGAAGATGTTGTCCACGAAGAGGAGCACGTCACGGCCCTCCTCGTCGCGGAAGTACTCGGCCATCGACAGAGCGGAGAGCGCGACGCGGGCGCGGGCGCCGGGCGGCTCGTTCATCTGGCCGTAGACCAGCACCGCCTGGCTCTTCTCCAAATCGTCGAGCTTGATCACGCCGCCTTCCTGGAACTCCCTATAAAGGTCGTTCCCCTCGCGGGTGCGCTCGCCCACGCCGGCGAACACCGAGAAGCCGCCCTTCTCGATCGCCGCGTTGCGGATGAGCTCCATCAGGAGCACCGTCTTGCCGACGCCGGCGCCGCCGAACAGACCGGTCTTGCCGCCGCGGGTGTACGGGCAGAGCAGGTCGATGACCTTGATGCCGGTCTCGAACATCTCCACCTTGGTGCTCTGGTCGGTGAACGCCGGGGCCGGGCGGTGGATGGGGTAGTACTTCTCCGCCTTCACCGGGCCGCGCTCATCCACCGGATCGCCGACGACGTTCATGATCCGGCCCAGGGTCGCCTTGCCCACCGGGACCTGGATCGGCGCGCCGGTGTTGAGCACCGGCTGACCGCGGGACAGACCTTCGGTCGAGTCCATCGCGATGCACCGCGCGGTGTTCTCGCCGAGGTGCTGGGCGACCTCGATGGTGAGGTTGTTCTCGCCCGGGCCGATGTTCGGGTTGGTCACCTTGAGCGCGGTGAGGATCTCGGGGAGGGCGCCGGGGGGGAACTCGACGTCCACCACGGGACCCAGAACCTGGGTGATGCGCCCGGTCGCAAGTGCGTTGGCCATGACTTCAGATGTCCTTGTCGAAGGTTCGGCAGGAGGGGTGCTGCGAGCGGCGCCCCTTTAATAGCGGCCTTACGGGAGGGTCAAGCAGAGAGAACGCGGGCGCGCGCTCGCGGCAGCGGCCTGCATCAATCGGCCTGATGCGTCGCCTTCATGGGGCGAAGGGTTCCCGTCCGTGGGAACCGCGCAGCCCGCGCCTTCGACCGTGAAACGGGGCGCGGCGTCCGGTGGATCGCACGTTACGGGCGCGCCGGCATGAGCCTCTGCCTTGCAGCCACGCGAGGGGAGCCCTGCCCGCCCCGGGCAGAGGCCTCCAAAGGAGTCCCCCATATGAAGATGTGTCTGGAGAGGAAAAGCCGGATCGCCGTCGCGGTGGGCTGGGTGGCCGCGCAAGCGTTGATCGGACTGGCGTGCGGTCAGAGCCACAGCGGCGACGACCCGGGTGCCAGGCCTCCATCGCAACAGGCGCACGAGGAGCCGGTGCCGGCGCAGAGCGGGCAAAACCCGCAGCTTCTCGCCGGGCGGCTCGCCGCGGATCGCCTGGCGCGTGTGCCGTCGGAGTGGGAGCCGTCGGATCGGGACGGGGGCGCACTCGCCGACTCGGACTGGGACGGCGTGCCCGACGGCGACGACCACTGCCCCTGGGTCCCCAATGAAGATCAATGCGACACCGACGGCGACGGGCTCGGGGATGTGTGTGACAACTGCCCCGAGGTCCTCAACCCGGATCAGCGCGACAGCGACTGGGACGGCGCGGGCGACGCGTGCGAGTACCCGCCGGAGAAGCCCGACGCGGGTCGGCCGCAGGAAGGCCGGATGACCGGCGGCGGCAGCGTGTTCACGGCCGCGGGGGCGCGGGTGACGCACGGCTTCCAGCTCCGCTGCGACGCGGACGATCCGAGGCAGAACCTGGAGGTGAACTGGGGCGGTGGCAACCGCTTCCACCTCACCGATCTGGACACTGCGGTCTGCGAGGACACCGGACTGGACGAAGCGCCACCCGAGGCGGGCTTCGACACGTTCCGCGGTACCGGCACCGGCCGGTACAACGGCGAGGACGGCGCCACCATCGTCTTCACCTTCACAGACGATGGCGAGCCCGGCGTGGACGACACGGCAACCCTGGAGATCCGCGACGCGGCCGGGAATCTCGTGCTGCAGGTGTCCGGCGAGGTCGACCGCGGGAACCATCAGGCACACCGGCGGTGAAGTCCTGAGCACCTCCGCCAGCAGCTCCCGGGCCCGCGGAGGTCCCCCGGCGCGGTGTGGTCGGCTCGCGCCGGCATCGCGGTTTCGGGGAGGTCACGTCGACCGGCTCGGAGCAGGTGCGGCCCGACACGCCGTGCCTTTGCACGTAGCGGCTGTGCTCGCGCCGAAGAACGGGTGCGCCTGCCTCGTCGGCTCGAATCGAGCCAACCAGACCGGAACGCGCCGGAGGCGCGATTCAGCGGAGGACGGCGGTCACGTGCGTCCCCGGCGCCGCGGCGGCGGAAGACGAAGGGGACCCGGGTGGCTGACCTCGTCGGATCCGGCGACGCAACAATTCTTCCCCGGTGCGGTAGTCGCCGGTCCTTAAACGTGCTGAGGCACGCACCCGAGGAAGAATCGTTGCCGGCCGTCCCGGCGCGGCGCCTAGCTGCTTCGCCCACCGAGCAGGCCGGATCCGGCGTATCCGTCCCCGCACCCCGTCGGGTCGCGGTCGTGGTACACGACTCCACGTCCAAGATGCGCGCGATGCGACTGCATGCCCTCGCCCCCCTGGCGCTGGTGTTGCTCCTCGCCGGATGCGGCGGGAGCTCGTCGGAGCCCGATGGTGGGACGCCGGCTTCGGGCTGTCGCGCGCCGTCTGGGGTCAACGCGGCGCCGCAGTCGATCGACGAGACGGTCACGCTCATCAACGCGCTGCCGAAGCCGCTGACGCTCTCCTGCTTCCTGGAGAGCCTCGATCGCCCGCTGCGGATCTCCGCCTCGGAGAGCACCTTCAGCGCGCAGCCTGCGAACGGCACGCGGAGCCCGCGGGTCTTCCTCTTCTCCGGTCCGCTGGTCGTCTCGGTCGTGCCCGAAGGTCCGGGGCTCCCGCTGCTCGAGTTGAGCGAGCTCGGTCCGAACGCGCGCTCGGTGAAGGCGGAGATCCACTTCCCGGTGGAGGGGCCGCTCGCGCCCGAGGCGCCGTTCGCCCGCGTGGTGCAGAACGGCTCCGGCACGAGCTGCGGGACCTGCCACGGTCAGGAACAGCCGGAGCGGACCCTCAACGGGACCACGGTCTACTCGTCGCGCGCGCTCCAGCCGGCACCGCAGGAGCTGGTTCCGGTGGAGTCGGTGCGCGGCGAAGCGCAGAAGTGTGACGAGGCCGCGGAGCCGGAGCGCTGCGTACTTCTGAAGGCGATCTTCTCGCACGGCGCGGTGGAGCATCAGCCGTTCCCTGCGGACCTGCCCACCATCTACGACTGAGCACCGGCGCAGCGTGCTAGACGGGCGGCGTGGACGCGCTGCTCTCCGTTTTCGCCTGGGCGATGATGGTGGTGATCGTCATCGCCGGCTTCTTCATCCAGCTCGTGCTCTTCGTGCTCACCGCGCCGTTCGACCGCGGGCGGCGCATCAGCGGGCGGTGGCTGCGGCTGATGGCGGTGGGCTTCGCGAAGGTGAGCCCGTTCTGGCACTTCCGCATCCACGGCGAGGCGCCCGCGCGGCCCACGCGCCGGACGGTGGTGGTCAGCAACCACGTCTCGAACGCCGACGTGTTCCTCATCTCGCTGCTCCCCTGGGAGATGAAGTGGCTGGCGAAGTCGGAGCTCTTCAAGGTGCCCTTCGTCGGGTGGTCGCTGTGGCTTGCAGGAGATGTCCCGGTGACGCGTGGGCAGAAGGCGTCCGGGCACCACGCGCTGGAGCTGTGCAAGCGCTGGCTGGAGCGCGGCGTCCCGGTGGCGATCTTCCCCGAGGGCACGCGCTCGGCGTCCGGCGAGCTGGGCGCCTTCAAGGAGGGCGCCTTCAAGCTGGCGATCGACGCGCACGCCGACATCCTCCCGGTGGCGGTGGCGGGCACGCGCCGCGCGCTGCCCAAGCACAGCTGGAAGTTCGGGCGCGCGCGCGGGCTTCTGGCGGTGGGTCAGCCGCTCTCCACCGAGGGGCTCGGGCCGGGTGACGTGGAGGCGCTCAAGGCAAAGGCCCGGGCGGCGATCGAATCGCTGCGCGCGACGATCGTCCCGCTCACGGAGATCGACGAGGATCGGGCGACGACATGAACGCTCCCGCCGTGCATCCCGACTACCTTCGCCCCACCACGTTCGTAGATGCCGATCACCCCGCGGTGATCGCCTTCGCCGAACGCCACCGTTCGCCCGAAGGCCCGGTCGCCACCGCGGTGGCGCTCTTCTACGCCGTGCGCGACGGCTACCGATACAACCCGTACGACGTCAGCCTCGAACCCGCGGGCTACCGCGCCAGCGGGACGTTGCAGCGATCGTTCGAACGCGGCGGACATTGCATCGACAAGGCGCTGTTGCTCGCGGCCGCCGCGCGCGCGGTGGGGATCCCCAGCAGGCTGCACTTCGCCAACGTCCGCAACCACATCGGCACGGCGAAGCTGGAGGCGGTCCTGGGGACCGACCTGCTGGTCTTCCACGGGTACACCGAGCTCTACCTCGAGGGCCGCTGGGTCGCCGCGACGCCCGCGTTCAACAAGGAGCTGTGCGCGAAGCTCGGCGTGCCGCCGCTGGACTGGGACGGCCGGTCCGACGCCATCTTCCAGGCGTTCGCTCCCGGCGGCACGAAGTTCATGGAGTACGTCGAGGACCACGGCACCTTCGCCGACCTCCCGTTCGCGCGGATGATCGCCGAGTGGCAGAAGCACTACCCGAAGGTCCGATCCGGCACCTGGCCACAGCGGATGGAAGCCCTCGCCGCGACGGAGAGCTGACGTTCGCGCCGCCCACTACCTTGCGAAGGACACCAACTTCGCGTGGCGGCGGCGGCGCGGAACCGGCAAGCTGCGCCGGATGTCCGCCGCCTTCGCACCCCAGCCGAACCTGGCCGAGGTGTTCGCCCGCGTCCGCGCGGTCACCTCCGAGCTGATCGCCGGCCTGCACCCGGAGGACCTCCAGCTCCAGTCGATGACCGAGGCCAGCCCGGGCAAGTGGCACCTCGCGCACACGAGCTGGTTCTTCGAAGAGTTCGTGCTTGCGCGCGATCCTTCGTACCGCCCGTTCGATCCCGCGTACCGGTACCTGTTCAACTCCTATTACGAGTCGGTGGGCGACCGGCACCCGCGCCCCCGCCGCGGTCTGCTCTCGCGTCCGCTGCTCTCGGAGGTCCTCGCCTACCGCCGGCACGTCGACGAGGCGATGGCCCGCCGCATCGAGGAAGGCCTCACGCCCGAGCTGGCGGCGGTCGTCGAGCTGGGCTGCCACCACGAGCAGCAGCACCAGGAGCTCCTGCTCACGGATCTGCTCCACGCGTTCTCGTTCAACCCGTGCGCGCCGGCGTACGCCCCGGCGCCGGAGGATCCGCCGCCCTCCGACGCGCGCGCGCTCCCGCTGACGTGGCGGGCGTTCGGCGAAGGAATCTTCGAGATCGGCGCGCCACCCGAAGGGTTCGCCTTCGACAACGAGCGCCCGCGGCACCGGGTCTTCGTCGAGCCGTTCGAGCTGTCGAACCGCCTGGTCACCAACGGCGAGTACCTCGCGTTCATCCGGGACGGCGGCTACCGGCGCTTCGAGCTGTGGCTCTCCGAAGGGTTCGACGCGGTGAAGGCCGGCGGCTGGTCGGCGCCGCTGTACTGGCGCGAACGCGACGGCGCGTGGTTCGAATTCGGGCTGCATGGGCTTCGGCCCCTGCGGCTCGACGCACCGGTGTCCTGCTTGAGTTACTTCGAAGCCGACGCCTACGCGCGTTGGGCGGGCGCCCGTCTGCCCACCGAACAGGAGTGGGAGGTGGCCTCGGCCCACGCCACCGGGGAACCGAACCTCCTGGACGGCCGTCGCTTCGAGGCGCTGCCGGCGCGCGCGGACGGGCTGACCCAGATGTTCGGCGACCTCTGGGAGTGGACGTCCTCCAGCTACGCGCCGTACCCCGGATACCGGCCGCTCGCAGGCGCGCTGGGCGAATACAACGGCAAGTTCATGTGCAATCAGTACGTGCTCCGCGGCGGATCGTTCGCCACCGCGGCCTCGCACCTGCGCCCGAGCTACCGGAACTTCTTCCCCACCTCGGCCCGTTGGCAGTTCACCGGGATCCGCCTCGCCCGCGGCGGCCCCTCTGAAAGGAGCTGAACCCAGGATGCCCACAGGTCGACCGCGGATGGACCGCGCGGTGCTGGACCTCGCCGCGGACGTACGCGAGGGATTGTCCGCCAACCCGAGGCGGCTGCCGCCGCGGCTGTTCTACGACGCCGAGGGCAGCGCGCTCTTCGAGGAGATCACCCGGCTGCCGGAGTACTACCTGACCCGCACCGAGGAGGCGCTGCTCGAGCGGCACGCGGGCGAGATGATCGCCGCGGCCTCGCAGGGCGAACGCCTCACCGCGGTCGAGCTGGGCGCGGGCAGCGCACGGAAGACAGTGCACCTGTTGCGCGCGCTGGTGCAGGCGCAAGGTGGCGGCGTGTTCGTCCCGGTGGATGTCTCCCCCGCGGCGCTGGAGCTGGCGCGCGCGTCGGTGACCGCGGCGGTGCCCGGGCTCAGCGTAGAACCGCTGGAGGGCCGCTACCGGATCGCGCTCGAAGCGTTGCGCCACCGCCCCGGCCGCAAGCTGGTGCTGTTCATCGGCTCGTCGATCGGCAACTTCGATCCCGACGAGGCGCTGGAGCTGTTGCGCGACTTTCGCGCCGGCCTGTCCGAGGGGGATTCGCTTTTGCTCGGCACCGACCTCGCCAAGGATCCGGCAATCCTCCAGCGCGCCTACGACGACGACGCCGGCGTGACGGCGCGGTTCAACAAGAACGTGCTCGCGCGCATCAACCGCGAGCTGGGCGGCAACTTCGACCTGGATGCCTTCCGCCACGTCGCGCTCTGGAACCTGGAGCGCTCGCGGATCGAGATGCACCTGGAGAGCACCCGCGAACAGGATGTCACCATCGCCGCGCTGGACCTCACGGTGCACTTCGCGCAGGGCGAGCGGCTGCACACCGAGAACAGCTACAAGTTCGACCCCGCCCGGGTGGACGCGCTCTTGACCGCCGCCGGCTTTTCGCCCCGGCAGCGGTGGACGGATCCGCCGGGCTGGTTTGCGCTCACCCTGGCCTCGCCGGGCGTGACGACCGACGACCGATGACGAAAATCCTCATCGTCTACACGCGGCTGTACACGAGCTGCCTGACCGCGGCGCTCCGCGGAATCGCCAGAAACCCCTGGACGCTGCTTCTGCCCATCGGGCTGGCGGTGACCTTCAACCTGGTGGTGCTCCCGCTGGTGGGATCGCTCGGGGTTTTGGGCGGCATCGCCCTCGCGCTCGCGTTCGATGCGCTCTACAGCTGCTACCTCTATTTCACCGGCGAGGTGGTGGCGTCCTCGCGCGTGACGCTGCGGGAGCTCAAGGCCAGCTTCGGCGCCTACTTCTGGTCGCTGATGAACCTGTTCTTCGTGCTCTGGGTGGTGGACCTGCTGCTGGGCCTTCTGGTCCGCGGCAGTCCCAATGGCGCGTTGATCGCCAACGCGGTGTGGCTGGTGCTGCTCATCCTCCTCAACCCCGCGCCGGAGATCATCTACGTGCGCCGCACGCACAACGGCCTTGAGACCGTGCAGGCGTCGATCCGCTTCCTGCAGGAGCAGTGGATCGAATGGTTCGTGCCGAACCTGCTGCTCCTCCTGGGCGCGTATCTCCTCGTCACGCGCGTGCTGTCCCGGCTGCCGCCCGGGCTGACGCTCCTCGCCCTGCTTGTCGCGGGCGCGCTCTTCCACGTGGCAATGGTCTTCCGTGGGCACCTCTTCCGCGCGCTCGACGGCAGCAGCCACCGCCAGCGGATGTTCCGCTACCGAAATGCTGGCTGATCCGGATTTCAGGCTTCATCCGGAGCGGCATTGCTGCTAGAAGGGCGCCGCTCCCAACATGGATGCTGCATCGCCTTCTGACATCCACGGCGCGTCCGCGCCGGGAACGAAATCGTTGTGGCGAGAGGATGCCGTCTGGCTAACGCTTGCGTTCGCTTTCGGCCTGCACCTGTGGGTGGCGGTCACCTGGCCCACCGAGGTGTGGCGGGATGAGATCTTCCAGACCCTGGAACAGGCGCACCGCCTCGCGTTCGGCTACGGGATCGTCCCCTGGGAGTTCCGCACCGGGATCCGTTCGTGGCTCGTGCCGGGGCTGCTCGCCGGCGTGATGAAGCTCGCGCCGGAGTCCACCGGCAGCCGGGGCGTGCTCTTCCTCGTGAACGTCGCGCTCTGCTTCGCCTCGCTGGCACCGGTGGCGACGGCGATCGCCTGGGCGCGGCGGGCGGGCATCCGCGCGGCGTGGGTCGCGGGCCTTGTGTGCGCGATCTGGTTCGAGCTGGTGTTCTTCTCCAGCAAGGCGCTCACCGAGGTGTTCGCCGGCTACGCGCTGGCGGCGGCGCTCTTGTGGACGGTGCGCGCGCGCGAGGAGAAAGGGCGGCGGCCGCTGCTTGTCGCCGGCGCGCTGCTGGGCCTCGTGCTGGGCCTTCGCTTCCACCTCGCCCCCGCAGCGCTGGTGGCCTTCTGGTGGGCGTGCCGGGACGACTGGAAGCGCTGGGGCTGGATGGCGCTGGGCGCGGGTGCGGTGCTGCTGGGGTTCGGGCTTCTGGACGCGGTGACCTGGTCGTGGCCGTTCCAGTCGATCCTCCTCAACTTCTGGATCAACGTGGTGGAGCACAAAGCCGAGAGCTTCGGCGAGAGCCCGGTCTGGGAGTACCCGGTGTCGCTGGCGCGGGTGTGGGGCTGGGGGGCGATTCCCCTGCTCGTCCTCGGCGCTCTCGGTGCGCGGCGGGCGCCGGTGCTGGCGTGGGCCGCGCTGGCGATTCTCGTCAGCCACTCCTTCGTCTCGCACAAGGAGTACCGCTTCCTCTTCCCGCTGCTGGTGCTGGTGGTGCTGGCGGCGGCGCTGGGGATCGTCGAGCTTCTGCGGACGCGACGGCGGCTCGGGCTCTTGGGCGCCCTGGCCTTCCTCTTCGCGTCCGCCAGCGGCGCCCTCCGGTACGATTTCCGCGACATGGCGCCGCTGGCGGAGAACGCCGACAAGAAGGAACCCATGAACGTGTGGACCTTCCGGCGCGGCGAGCTGGAGGTGATGCGCCTGGCCGGCATGCAGCCGGACCTCTGCGGGCTGGGCATCTTCGTGCTCGGCTGGGGCGACACCGGCGGCTACACGTGGCTGCATCGCGACGTGCCCTTCCTCGAGTTCCGCCCCGAGCACCCGCCGGAGCGGGTCCTCTACGCCAACTACGCGATCGGCCCCCGGTCGCTGGGCGAGAGCTGGGGGCCCTACAGCGTGGTGCGATGCGAGTACGACGCCTGCCTGCTGAAGCGGCCGGGCGGGTGCTCGGGCCAGTACGACCTCAACGTCGAGCTCGCGCGGACGGGGCACTGAGCCTTCCGGCGCGCCGGGCAGGCCGCCGCCCGCCGGCTCGTTGTTGGGATTTGACGCGCATCCCGACATTTCGCGGGTGCCGTCCGTTTCAACTACGTCGGTCGAAGACTCGGCCCGGAGGAATCTGCTGCGCTACCAGTCCGTGCTGCTCCAGCTTGGGGCGGAGCAGGACACCGACTTCGGGACCTTCCTCAACCGGTTGCTCAAGTCGGACTCGGCGATCCTCGGCGTGGACCGGGTCAGCTTCTGGACCTTCGAGCCGGACCTCAGCGTCATCCGCTGCACCACGCTGTACTGCGCCCACGAGGATCGCTTCTCCGGCGGAGAGGAGTTCAGCGAGCCCGAGACGCCCCGCTACTTCCGCGCGCTCCGCGAGGACCTCGTCATCTCCGCGGACGACGCGCTGCGGGACGAGCGCACCGCCGAGTTCGCCGACACCTATCTGGCCGAGCATGGCATCTCCTCCATGCTCGACGTGCCGGTGTGGCGCGACGGACGGCTGAGCGGCGTGCTCTGCCACGAGCACGTCGGCCCGCAACGCATCTGGCAGCCGGAGGAGCAGACCTTCGCGCTCGCGGTGGGGCAGTTCATCTCCATGGGCCTGGAGCGCGACGAGCGGCGCAAGACCGAGGAGGCGTTGAACGAGAGCGAGGCCCGCTTCGCGGCGCTGGTGGAGTCCGCCAAGGACCTCTCGCTGCTGTTGCTGGATCCCGACGGCCGGGTCCGCACCGGTACGCACCGCGTCCACGGCTTCCCGGTGCAGGAGCTCGCCGGTCAGCCCCTCTCGAGCCTCTTCACCCCGCAGGACATCGAGGAGGGACGTCTGGAGCGCGCGCTGGAGGTGGCCTGCCGCGAGGGGAAGTTCGAGAGCGAGGGCTGGCTGCTGCGCAAGGATGGCTCCCGCTACTGGGGGCGCATCGTCCTGATGCCGCTGTACCGGCAGGATGGGACACTGCGCGGTTTCGTCACCATCACGCGCGATCTCACCGAGCAGCGGCTGGCGCGGGACAAGGAGCGCCTTCTGGAGGAGACGCGCCGGTCCGAGGAGCGGCAGCGGCTCCTCGCGGACGTGTCGGCGATCGTGAACGCGTCGCTGAGCGCGCAGCGGATCATCCGTCCCGCCGCCCACGTGATGGTGAACAACTTCGCCCAGGGGTGCGTGCTCACCGCCCCGCGCCCGCTGCGCTCCAGCGGACGCGCCCCCACGGAGCGGCGGGTGGTGGCGGCGCGGGGAGAGCGCCTGCGCGAAGAGCTGGAGCGGCTCTCGGAGGTGTTCTCCCAGCGCGGCAACTGGGGCGCGTGGGTGCCGGAGGTCTCCAGACGCGGGCGGTCGCTGCTCATCCCGAAGCTCGGCGATACGGAGATCAACCGGCTCGCCGGCGCGGAGCCCGCGCGTGCGCTCCTGCGCGAGCTGGGCCCGGGCTCCCTTCTGGTGGTGCCGCTCTCCGCGCGACGGCGCGTGCTGGGCAGCCTGGTCTTGTTCCGCGGCCCCGGCGAGACGCCGTTCGGCGCGGCGGATCTCCAGCTCGCGGAGGAGGTGGGGCGGCGGATTGCGTTCGCCGCGGACAACGCCCGCCTCTACGACCTGGCGCGCGAGTCGATCCGCGTCCGCGACCAGTTCCTCTCCATCGCCGCGCACGAGTTCCGCACGCCGCTGACGACGCTCAAGCTTCAGCTCCAGTTGGTGGAGCGGACGCTGCGCGCGGTGCCGGAGGCGGCGGTCCCGATGAGCGAGCGCCGGCACGTCGCGCTCGCGTTGCGGCAGGTGACGCGCCTGGGCGGGCTGGTGCAGGAGCTGCTCGACGTCTCGCGCGTCTCCGCGGGGATGCTGGATCTGCGGCGCGATTCCATCGACCTCAGCGCGCTGGTGCGCGAGGTGGCGGAGATCTTCGAATCCGAAGCTGCCCGCGCCGGTTCCACCATCTCGCTGAGCATCGACGAGAACGTCATCGGCCAGTGGGACCGCGGCCGCCTCGAGCAGGTGCTGACCAACCTGCTCTCCAACGCCCTGCGCTACGGCGCGGGCAAGCCGGTGGAGATTCTTCTGCGCGGCGGGCCCGAGGAGGTGTTCCTCATCGTGCGGGATCGCGGCATCGGAATCGCCCCGGAGGACCAGCAGCGCATCTTCGGCCGCTTCGAACGGGCGGCCTCGGCGCGGCACTTCGGCGGGCTGGGGCTGGGGCTCTTCATCACGCGGCGGATCGTCGAAGCGCACCGCGGGACGATCGAGGTCAGCAGCCAGCCCGGCGAAGGGTCCACCTTCGTGGTGCGGCTGCCGCGCTGGGCGGCGACGGCCGGTTCCCGCGAACGGGTAGCGCTCGGCACAGAGACGACGCAGCCGGCGCCGCACTGAGGCAGCGCCGGTGCGTGGTCGGAACCGTGCGGGCTACAACCCGGTGTCGGTCAGGCCCGGGACGCCGCAATTGAGGCGGAGCAGCTCCCAGCCGCCGTCCGGATCCAGGTTCATCGGGTTGGCGGTGCCGACGTAGAGGTTGTCGCCCTCCTTCGTGAGGGTGCGCACACCGTAGTTGGTGTCATTGCCCAACCCGCTCAGGGATTCGGCGATCGCCCCCTGCGCGCGTTTGGAGATGCGGAACAGATCCGCGCCCTCACGCGGGAGGATGGTCGACCCCAGGCTGTCGAGCGTGAGCGTGGCGGCGGTGGCGCGCGTGGTGTTGAGCGTGGTCACCGGGTCCAGCAGCGCGACGCGGGCCAGCTGGCTCCAGTCGAACGTGCCCACGAAGAGCTCGCCCTTCTGGACCTCCATCGCCCAAGTGTAGGCGTTGAAGAAGTTGCCCAGGCCGGAGGCGCCCCACACCGGGTTCGACTGCGGGAGCCGGTTCTGGAACAAGTCAATGGGCGCCACCGCGTAGCGCCGGTACTGCGCCACGTACCGCGGCAGGAACCGTTCGCCGTACAGCAGGGTGACGTCCTCTTTCGAGTCCGAGTCCAGCGGGATGGCGAAGAGGCTGATCGACCGGTGCGTGCCCAGCGCGGTGGCGAGGATCTCCTCCGGGCCCAGCTGCCCGTCGCGGTTGCAGTCGAGGTCGATGACGCCCTCCCGGTGCAGCTCGAGGGCGACATCGGTCCCCACGAAGGGCACGTTCATGGTGCCGAAGTAGAGCCGCCCGTCGAACGCCTCCAGGTCGCCCATCCCGGTCACCGCCGCGGCGACCGGATCCGGGTCGTAGTCGTCGATCCGCCACAGCTGCTTCCAGAAGGGCGCCGCCGCCGAGGTGAGGACGCCGCCCAACAGCTCGGGGCTGCGCCACAGTCCGGCCAGCCGGGTCTGTCCGCCCTGGGTGACGGGCCAGCCGGTGACGAAGAGCCGGCGTCCGTCGGAGGCCAGGTTCGCCGCCTCCTCGCGGGTCTCGCCGACGACCTCGAACTGGAAGAGCACGTTCGGATCGGTGGAGTTCTGGCCCACCCAGCGGAGGATGCTCCCGCCCGGCGCTTGCGCGTTGGGGACGTCGGCGTTCTTCACCGCGGCGTAGAGCGCGCCGTTGACGGTGACCCAGCTGCGAATGTCGTCCCACTGCTGAAGGTTGACGGCGCCGAGCAGGTTGCCGGACGCCTGATCGAACGCGAAGACGTTGATGCCGTTCAGCCCGGGCACGCCGGGGCCGGCGATGAACACGACACCGCCCGCCGCGCCCGCCGACCGCAGACCGAGCGTCAGCGTGCGGAGGATGCCCGCGGGGGTCGCGGCCGGCGGGTTCTTCATCTCCAGCGTGTTGGTGGCGAGGTCATAGCGATAGAGGTTGGGCGGCCGGAAGTCGCCGGTGCCCGAGGTGCTGGCGTTGAACTCGCAGACCCACTTCGAGGTGCTCTGCGGGGTGTTGACGCCGAGGAAGCCCGCCTCCACCAGGCAGTGGGTGTTGGAGATGGTGCCGAACCACACCGCGTCGCCGGTGTTCACCTGGCCCCAGACGTAGGCGTCGTTCGTCTTCGGCTGGCCGCTGTCGGGGAACGCACCGGTGCAGGGCGGATGGCCGATCGGCTGGCCGATGCCGTTGAAGCACTCATCCGGCTGCGCTTTGGCCAGCAGCTCAACGTCGTACTTCGGCGAGTACGGCACGGGCTTATGGTTGTCGAACTTGAAGCGGTCCGCGACCCAGAAGCGGATCAGATCGAGCGGGTGGCACGACTCGCAGCTCTCGCAACGGTCGTGATCGTCACGCTTGTCCTGTTCGCAGGTGCCACCCTCGTGGCATGAGCCGTCGTGGCCGTGGCCGTCGTCCGGCATTCCGCCGTCGGCCACCGGGCCCGCGTCGGGTGACATGCCACCGTCCACGTCGATGTCGATGGGCGAGCGGTCGTACACCGGCGGCCGGCGGTGACTCTGCGTGTTGCCACCGCCAGAGGGAGATCCCCGACCCGGTCCGGGGTCACCATCCCCCGACGGTGCTCCGCCGCACGCCCACATCGCCAACGCCACTCCGGCGACCCACCACGCTCGCCGCCGCATCCGGATTCTCCCATTCACAGTCGCCTCCCTGGCCCGTCCGGGGCCGCGCCACCCGCGCAGCCATGGGCCACGGTGGCGGTTCGGAAAGCATGCGGGGGACCAACCGGCTGCCTTGGTCCGAAGGCGGAGTCGAAGGGCGAAGCGCCACGAAAAAGAGAAGCGCGCGTCACCTCGCGCGGAAACGAAGGGCCACATGTGCGCAGCACAGGCGCCAGCCACATCCCCGCGCCACCCAGCGGCTCGTCCCGCGGAGGGAGTTGACCGGAGTCGGAGACACGCTCACGCAGCGGACATCGACAGGCACGCTGGGACGAGCGATGCGGTCCGGAGCAGCCCACCCGTCACCGCGGGCAGCACCGGCTCCGCGGGTTGCGGGGTACGCGGTGGCAGCCTCCCGCGACGCGACGCCTCACCCGGACGACTCGCGCGCGTCGAGCGCAGCGCCCAGAGGCCGGCAGCAATGATTCTTCCCCGAGTGCCCCCATCGCGGTGTGCAAGGACCATCGACCACCGCACATGGGGAAGAATTGTTGCCGCCGACAAATCCCGAAGTGCCGGCGGGCGAGAGGCGCGAGCCATCTAGGGCTCGACCCGGTGACGCTCGGAGCAACCGGAGTGCGCGCATGGGCTCTCCCCGGTGGTGACAGCCGCACACGCACTGCCGAGCGCGAGGATGCTCCCGCGCCACAGACCATGCCGCAGCAGCGCATTCAGCGCGTACACCGAGCACGACGGATGGAAGCGGCACGCGCGCGGAAGCAGCCCAATGCGCCCTGCCCCAGGCAGCCTCCACCCTGAACGCTTCCGGCGCCCGATGCCCTCTCGTCACCCCGTCAGAAAGTTGCAGGCCTGCAGTCCCTGTTTGACTCCCATCCGAAACCATCCGAACGATCGCCCCATGACTCCGACGCATGGACACCCCCTGGCGCGCCCGCTGGCGCTGGTGGGAGTGCTGGCGCTGTTCTTCGCGTGCAGCAGCGCGACGCCACAGCTCCCGGACGGCGGGACGGACAACCCGGGCGATGGCGGAGGCGGCGGGGTCTGCGGCAATGGCGTGCGCGAGCCGCCCGAGCAATGCGACGACGGCAACCTCCTCGACGGGGATGGCTGCAGCGCCGGGTGCACCAACGAGGTCCCTCCGGTGGACGGAGGCTGCACCGGCACCGGCTGCGACACCCAGGCCGTGTGCGGCAACGGGATCAAGGAGGGCGCCGAGGGGTGTGACGATCACAACCTCGACCCGGACGATGGCTGCAGCCCCACCTGCACTTTAGAGCCGGGCTGGACCTGCACGGCGGCGGGCGTGTGCAGCGCGGCGCTGTGCGGCGATCACATCGTGGCCGGCAACGAGGAGTGCGACGACGACGACGATCCGCCCGCCTCGGGCGACGGCTGCAGCGCCTCCTGCAAGCTGGAGAAGGGCTTCAAATGCCCTACCCCGGGCGCTCCCTGCGAACCGACCGTGTGCGGCGACGGCATCGCCGAAGGCCTCGAGCAGTGTGACGACGCGAACTCGGACCTGGGCGACGGCTGCTCGCCCACGTGCGAACGCGAACCCGTGTGCTCGAACGGCGTCTGCACGCCGGTGTGCGGCGACGGGCTCATCCTCCCCAACGACACCACCGAGGCGTGCGACGACGGGAACACCCGTGCGCACGACGGGTGCTCGCCCACCTGCACCTTGGAGCCGGGCTTCGCCTGCGAGAACGTCACGCTGACGCCCCCGGACGAGATCGCCCTGACCATCGTGTACCGCGACTTCCGCGGGCACGATCTGCCGGACGGTCACCCCGACTTCGAGAACGCCAACGGCGCCGAGACAGGCATCGTCACCGACACGCTCGGGCCGGACGGAAAGCCCGTGTACGCCGGGCCGACGTCGACGACCCACGGACAGCTCGCGTTCGACCAGTGGTACCGCGACACGCCGGGCGTGAACAAGACGGTGATCGGCACGCTGACGCTCACCCGCCAGGGCGACTCCTACGTCTTCGACGACCAGAGCTTCTTCCCGCTGGACGACGCGGGCTGGGTGGCGTCCGGCGACGAACCGCTGCGCAACGACGGCTCGGGCACGCCGCACAACTTCCACTTCACGAGCGAGGTCCGCTACTGGTTCGAATACAAGGGCACCGAGGTCCTCTCGTTCCGCGGCGACGACGACGTCTGGGTGTTCATCAACCGGCGGCTCGCGCTGGACCTCGGCGGCGTGCATGCCGCCACCAGCGGAACCGTGACCCTGGCCAGCCTCGCAAATCAGCTCGGGCTCACCGTGGGCGGCATCTACGAGGTGGCGGTGTTCCAGGCCGAGCGCCACACCTCCGCGTCCTCCTACCGGCTGACGCTGACCAACTTCGTCGCCAGCCGAAGCATCTGCCAGTCGCTCAGCACCTGCGGCAACGGCGTCACCGAGCCGCCCAACGAGGAGTGCGACGACGGCATCAACGCCGGCGGCTACGGGATGTGCGCACCCGGCTGCATCTTCGGTCCCAGGTGTGGCGACGGCATCGTGCAGAGCGAGTTCGGCGAGTCGTGCGACGACGGGAACACGGTGGACGACGCGACGTGCCCGGCGGATTGCCGGGTGCAGATCAACTGACGTCCGTCTGCCGTCTACCGTCTTCCGCCTGCAGTGGGCCGGCTCGGGCCTTCGGCCCTCGCGGGGTGCTGCCTTTGCTTGCGGACGGCGATCCGGGCCATCCTGTTCTGCGCAGCGATGGTCGCGGATTCGACGAGGGGGCACAGCGTGAAAACAATCATGCTGGGTGCGGCAGCGGCTCTTCTTCTGGCCGGGTGCGGCGGACCGGAGGCACATCCGCTGGTCGTGGCCTGGTCCTTCGAGAGCGGGGACTGCGCGACCAACGGCGTGGAAACGGTCCACGTCAAGGTCACGCCCGACGCGGGCGAGCCGAAGGAGGCGGACGCCGCCTGCGCGGACGGCCGCGTCGACATGGGCGTGTTCGGCGCGGGCACCTATGGCATCACCGTCGACGGCCGCGACGCATCCGGCAAGGTCGTGGCGATCAACTTCGGCACCAGCACCACCTTCGGCGAGACCGGCCCGTTCGGGGACCTGGAGGTGACGCTGCACCCGAAGCCGGCGGACGTGATCGTCACCTGGGAGCTGTCGAACGGCTCGGGCTGTCCGACCGGCGTGGTGCTGCCCTACTACATCGCCATCTACCGGAAGCCGGCAGAGCAGAACGGTCCGCTCACCGACAAGGTGAAGGAGGTCCAGGAGTCGTGCTCGGCGAAAACCGCCACGCTCGAGGACGTCGCGCCCGGAGATTACGTGGTGGAGCTCGACTCGCGCGCGGTGACGCCGAAGGTGAGGGGCACCGCGCCGGTGACGGTGACGCCGGGCACCGACGCGCACGTCGACCTGCAGTTCTGATGGCGGCTACTTGAGCGCTTCCGCGCCCGAGACGATCTCCATCAGCTCCTTGGTGATGGCCGCCTGGCGCGTGCGGTTGTAGTAGAGCGTCAGCCGGCCGATCATGTCCGACGCGTTGTTGGTCGCGTTGTCCATGGCGCTCATGCGCGCGCCGTGCTCGGAGGCCACGCTCTCGAGCAACGCCCGGTAGACCTTGATGGCGATCGCCTGCGGCATCAACCGGTCCAGCACCTGCCGACGATCCGGCTCGTACTCGAAGTCGATCATCGCGGTGGTGCCGGCGCCCTCGCTGCCCACCGACTGCAGGGGGAGCATCTGGCTCAGCACGACCTTCTGGCTGATGGCGGAGATGAACTCGTTGTAGGCGAGGAACACCGCGTCGGTCTCGCCGGCGAGGAAGCGCGCGGTGACGTCCTCGGCCACCTGCTGCGCGGTGGCGAAGCTCACGCGCGAGTAGAGCCCCGGGTAGTCCTTGAGGATCTCCGAGCCGCGCCGCTTGAAGAACTCGTTGCCCTTGCGGCCGATGGTGATGACCCGGATCGCCTCGTAGTTCTTCGCGTTCTCGAACATGAACCGGCTGACCCGCCGGGTGACGTTCGAGTTGAAGCCGCCCGCGAGCCCGCGGTCCGAGGTGAGGACGATCACATCCACCTTCTTTACCGGGCGGGACTGGAGGAGCGGGTGCGCCAGGCCCTCCGAGCGGGCGGCCAGGTCGGCAATCATCTGGTCCAGCGACTCCGCGTACGGGCGGGCGGCGATGATCGCGTCCTGCGCCTTCCGCAGCTTGGCGGCGGCGACCATCTTCATCGCCTTGGTGATCTGCTGGGTGTTCTTCACCGAGCGGATGCGCTTGCGGATGTCGCGAAGGGAGGCCATGGCGGCGCGCACCCTATTGATCGGCCGTCGAATGTCAACGGCTGCGCAGCGAGGGACACCTTGAAATGGCGTGGCCGGCCGGTGGCCCGGGCCGCATGATGGGGCGGAGACGATGGCGGGACGACGGGCGAGCGCGTGGGGGCGGCGAGGGGCGGTCGGGCTCGGCGTGTGCGGGGCCCTCATCCTTGGCGTC
>JADGHL010000085.1 GCA_019686135.1 Myxococcaceae bacterium
CGTCGTGACGGTGGCCGGGCCCGTCTCGCACGGCCAGGTGGTGGACCTTGCCGCCTCCCGCTTCGCCGCGCTCCGGGCCGGCCCCACCGCCTCGGAGCTCCCGCCGCCGCCACCCCCGCGCGGGCCGTGGTTCCGCCACATCGAACACGACGAGGCCCAGACCGAGTTCCGTCTCCTCTTCCCCACCGTCCCCGAGCAGCACCCGGATCACGCGCCGCTGCAGCTGTTGCGGCGGATCATCGACGACGGGCTCTCCTCGCGGCTGCCCTTCAACGTCGTGGAGAAGCGCGGGCTGGCGTACTCGGTGCACGCCAACCTCGAGGTCTATCCGGACTGCGGCTTCTTCGAGATCGACGCGGCCTGCGCGCCGGAGAAGGCCGGCCGGGTGGTGGAGGCCGCGCTCGAGACGCTCGCCGAGCTGTGCGACGGCAAGGCCACCCTCGGGGAGCTCCGCCGCGCGCAACGGCGGTACCGCATGTTCCTCGACTTCGCCGCGGACGCGCCCGGCGACCTCGCCGCGTGGTTCGGCGGCACCGAGCTCTTCCGGCGCCCCGAGTCCTTCGAGGAGCGCGCCCGGCTGATCGAGGCGCAGTCGCTCGAGGACATCCAGCGCGTCGCCCGGACCTATTTGCGGAAGAGCGCGCTCTGCGTCGTCGCCGTGGGCCAGAACAAGGGCGTGCGCGCGCTGGAGAAGGCGGCCTGCGCGGCCGCGGGGCTGCCCGACTAGGGCAACCGCCCGGCCGCGGAGAGGATGATCTCCAGCCGCGCGCCATCGTCCGCCGCGCGGACCTGCCCGCCCTGGGCCTCCACCGAGCGCTTGACCACCGCGAGCCCCAGCCCGGTACCGCGCGGACGCGCCGCGGAGAAGGGATCGAACGGTTCGCCCGGCGTGCGCCCGCGCCGCGGCCCCGTCGGCTCGTCCACCGCGAAGACCACCGCGCCGCCCTCGACCCGGAGCGCCACCTTCACCGGCTCTCCCCCGCCGCCCTGCGCGGCGTTGCGCAACAGGTTCTCGATCGACAGGCGCAGAAGCGTCGGGTCGGCGTTCGCCGGCGGCATCGGCTCCTGCACCGTCACCTCGAAGGGAGGAGCGCTCCGGCCGAGCCGGCGCCGCACGTCACCGAGCGCCGCCTCCAGCACGTCCTCCACCCGCAACGGCCGCACCCGCGGCTCCAGCGGCCGCGCCAGCTCCATCAGATCCTTCACCAGCGCATCCAGCTTGAGCGCCTCCTCTTCGGCGATGTCGAGGAGCATCGACGCGTCCGGGCTGTTGGGGTTGTGCCTGCGGAGCAAGGCGACCGCGTTGAGGATCCCCCCGAGCGGGTTGCGGGCCTCGTGGGAGAGCAGGCCCGCAGCCTCGCCCACCGCGGCGAGCCGGGCGTGGTGAATGACCTCCTGCTGCAGCGCGCTCACCTCGCGCAGTCGCGCCGCGGCCTGGGCGTGGTGGCGGACGTTCTCCACCGCGCCGCCCAGAAGCTGGGCGAACAGCTCGAGGACGAGCGCCGAGGTGGGCGCGAGCGTGGAGCCCTGGACGCTGAGGAAGCCGAAGGGCTCGCCCTCCACGAAGATCGGCGCGTCCACGCTGCGGGCCGCCGGCATGGTGGCGCGGATCATCTTCGCCACCTCGGGGCTGTGGATGGCGTCGACCATCTGGAACAGGTCCGGGTTGAAGGCCGCCCGCCCGGTGGTGAAGAGCTGCTCGATCTGCGGCACCGTCGACCGGCGGAAGCGCAGCTCGTGCGCCGGCCGCCCGTACAGCTCCTCCGAGCGTCCCAGCATGTCGGGATCCTGCCGCAGGACGTAGTGGACGAACTCCTCGCCTTCCAGCTTGACCACCGCGACCCAGTAGCCGACGGCGAACAGCGCGTCGGCGGCGATCTCGAAGAGCGCGCGCTCCTCGCGGCAGCGGACGAACTCGCGCGCGGCGCGGATGGTGGCTTCGGTGAGCCGGCGATCGCGCTCGGCCTGGCTGCCCTCGAGCAGGAGCACCAGCGCCTCGTTCGGGCGGGACGTGGGGACCCGCACCACGTTCGCGGAGATCGATTCGCGGCCGGGCGGCTGAAGCGTCACCCACAGGCTGTCCGGGGCGGGCCCGCCGTCGGGGCTGGAGGCGAGCTGGCGGAGACGCTCGCGATCGCCCGGCGCCACCATCCGGTCCACCCAGTCGTCCACGCTGAGCCGGCCGATCTGCGCCTGGCTGAGCCCGAACAACAGACGCGCGGAGGGGTTGGCGTAGACGCACGCGCCGTCCCGCAGCGCCAGCACGCTGATCGGCATGACGTCGTACGCCGCGAACCCGTGTGAGTCCAAGACGACCTAGTGTCCGCCACGCATGATGATCGGCCCTCGCGGGCGGTCGATGTTGGCGCCCGCCTTGATCAACTTCGCGCGGATCTCCTTGTACCGCTCGTTCTCCGGATCCCGCCGGAGCGCTTCTTCGATGAGCTTCCTTCCGCGGCTGACGTTCGACTGGCTCTGCGCGTAGAGCTCGGCCAGCGCGACCTTCTCCTCCAGAGAGGCCTCGCCCATGAAGAAGAGCCGCTCCAGCGCGCTCATCGCCTCGGCCTTCTCGCCGCGGTGGTCGTAGATCCGCCAGATCCGCGAGAGCGCCGGGGCGAAGCTCGGATCGCTCTTGAGCGCGTACTGGTAGTTCTCCGCGGCGCGCTTGAGCTCGCCTTGTGCCTCCAGCGCGCGGGCGCGGACGTAGAGCGCGCGCGGGTAGGTCGGCTTGAGCGCCAGCGCCTCGTCCACCAGCTGCTGCGCTTCGGCGGGCCGGCCCTCGTAGAGGATGGTCTCCGCGAGTTGTGCCAGCACCTCGGTGTCGCGCGGATTGCGCTGCAAGATCTTCCGCAGCACCGCCTCCGCCTCCTCGTGGCGCTTGAGCTCGTTGAGCACGCGCGCGCGGAGCTGGATCACCTCGCGCCCTTCCGCCGCCTGGCCGGTGATGTGGGCCAGGTCCGCCTCGGCGAGATCGGCGCGGCTGGAGTTGAAGAAGTAGCGCGCGCGGAGCAGCCACGCCTCCGGCGGGCCCTCGCACGGCGTGTCCCGCTGAACCAAGACGCCGTCCTGCACGCAACTTGCCACCAGCCGGTCCATCAGCGTGGCTGCGAGCTGCTCCTCACCCTTGAGCAGGAGGATCTCCGCCTCCAGCACCTTGGCCGCGGCGTTGTCCGGCTGGCGCCGCTGAATCAGCTCCAGGGTCTTGAACGCCGCGTCCACATCCCCTTCGCGCGCCTGCAACCGCGCGAGCGTGAGCACTTCCGGATCCGCGAGCTGGCCGGCCTCCTTCAATTCGGTGAGGACGGAGATCGCCTGCGCCGGGTGGCCGCTGCGCTGGTACAGATCCGCCAACTGCTTCTTCAGCTCCGGGCTGGCGTCCTTCGACAGATCCGCCGCCTGCTTGAGCGAGAGGATGGCCGCGCCGGTGTTGCCCGCCTCCCGCTGCGCATCGGCCATGAGGAGGTACGGCGACGGGTCGGTGGGAACGGCGGACGCGGCCAGGCGCGCAGCCTGGATCGCCTCGTTGTACTTGCCGGCGGCCAGAAGCGCGCGGCCTTCGACGAGCTTCTCGTTGAGGGCCTGCAGCTTGGACTGGCGCGCGGCGGTCTCTGGATCTTTGCAGCCCGCTGGCAGGGCGAGCGCGAGAGCGAGGAGCCACGGGCTCCGATGGAGACGCATGCTGCCGCGAGGGTACCGGATGTTATCCTTCGAAGTCGATGGACCCTTTCGTGCGCCGGCTCGTGCAGCGCATGCTCGATCCGAAGCGTCCCCTCTCCCGGAACCGGCACTTCCACACCTTCGCCACGCCGGAAGGGAGGGCCGCGCTCAAGACCTCGCGGAGGCTTCGGAGCCTGCAGGCGGACATCCTCTCCTGCCGCGAGGAGGGTCACCCGGCCCGTTTCCTCCGGGTGGGGGTCGAGGACGGCGAGCACCGGATCGAGCTGCTTCTCGAGCGGGTGAGCGGACGGCGCGTGTCGCTCCTCGAACCCGATGAGTTCGCGCTGCTTCTGGAGCTCGACGGGATCCGCGACGCGCTGGAGGAGGCGACCCGCGCGGCCTGACGGCGCGGATCAGGCCGTGGCCAGCGGCACCGCGTCCGGCACAGGTGCCGCCCCCGTGACCATCCCCTGATCCAGCGCTCCCTGCGCCGGGTTCATCGCCTGGATGAGCAGCGATCGCAGCGCTTCCAGCAGATCGTTGCCCACCGCCACAGCGCCGGCCGGGGCGCTCTGCAGTGACGGCGGCACCTGGCCGCCCACCACCACCAGCGGAACCCGCAGCTCGTTGGCCAGCCAGCGCGCCACCTTTGCCGCCTGATCCGAGTCGTCCAGCACCAGCGCGCCCAGCGCCCCCGCGGAGAACGGCCGCCACAGGGGCCGCGCCGCCTCCACCGGCGGGAGCACGCAGAAGTCGATCTGCAACGCCTCGCTGATCTCGTATCGCCCGAGCGTCCCGAAGCCGCTGGTGATGGCCGCGGGCTCGGCCGCGACCAGCTGCAGGTTCGGCACGCCGGCGATGATCCGCCGCGCCGCCTGGGGGCCGTTGCCGCAGACGAACACCTTGGCCACCGCGGTGCGCACTGGGGCGCGGCCACGGAACAGGCGCGCGCGCAGGGCGTGGATCTCCGCGGGACCGATGAGCGGACCGGACGCCGCCGCGTCGTGCTCGCTCTCGGCGATCCGCACCACGCCCTTCTGCATCAGCGTGTGCAGGACGGTGAGCACCTCGAGGTCGGTGGCGGGCGCGAGGTCCACCAGCTCCGAGAGCACGCGCGGCTGGCGCAACAGCTCCACGACTTGGGAGGTGACCGGGTGCTGATCCTTGGGCAGGTCGACCTCGGGCGCGAGGTGGATGCGCGCGTTGCGCGGCGGGAGTGACGGCAGCACCCGCGCCACCTCGTCGGCCTGGCGCATCCCCTCGAGGAGCGCGTCGTCCATCGCCCGGTTGATGCGCGCACGCGCCGGAGGCGGGCCGGGGGTGAAGGAGAAGTTCCCCTCGGCCCACGACAGGAGCCGGAAGAGCGCCTTCTCGCCCTCGACGGTGCCCGTCTTCGCGTTCATCGGCCGGCCCTCGCCAACGTGGATCTCCCCGCGCTCGCTGCCGCGGCTGAGCGCCAGCTTCCCGCTGCGCTTGTTCATCGCGAGGATCTGCAAGAGGTCCGGAATGCCGAGCTGGGTCAGCGACCCTTCGATCTCGGATTCGCTCTTGAGGTCCTTCGCGGCCTCGGCGCGGCGGAAGATGTGGTCGATCCGCGCCAGCACCTCGTCGATGTTGAAGGGCTTCTTCAGGACCCCGTCGCGGAACCCGCGGATCTTGTCGCCGTCCAGGGACGCGGTGGTCAGCACCACCGGGATGTCGGCGGTGCGCGGGTTGGTGCGGAGGATCTGGATGAAGGTCTTCGCATCCAAAAGCGTGCAGGCCTCGTCGAACAGCGTGAGGTCCGGGTGGCGCAGCACCGACACCTCCAGCGCGCGCGATCCGTCCGGGGCGTAGTGGACCGAATACCCGCGCTGCCGCAGCGCGCGCGAGAGCTGGCGGACCGCCTCGAGGTCGGGATCCGCGATGAGGATGTTCCGCTGCTGCGCCATGGATCAGTCAATGGCCGGGTGGGCCGTCACCAGGGTTGGAGATCGTACTCGGACTGCAGCCGGGCGATGAGGCCGTCCACCACCGCCGGGTCGGAGGTGTGAAAGCCCCAGGTGGCGCCACGGCCCGGGCGCTGGATCAACGCGTACGCAGAGTGCTCGGAGAGCCAGAGCAGGAACTCGTGGCGCGCGAGGCGTTCGTCTCCTTCGAGGAACACCGGCGTCAGCGCCGGGTGCGAGTCGAGGTCATGTCGCCGGCCGAGCACGTAGACGCGCGGCGCGAACTCCGGCGGGGCGGCGTCGAGTCCCGTGGCGACCGGGAGGTCGGCGCGGATCTCCGGTCCGCCCACATACAGCAACCCGCGCGAGGTCGGGTCGCGCAGAAGCTCGCGGGCGACCTCCGTCTGGAGCTCCTCGAACAGGGCGGACGACACCTTGCCGCGGCGGGACGGTTCGGCCCGGTCGTCGGTGGGCAGCCGGGGCGACTGCGCGCTGCCGAGCAGAAGCTCCACCTCATCCCAGAACGGGAGCCCGTCGAGGACCAGCCGCCGTTGCAGGGAGACCCGGCGCTCTTCCATCCGGCGGCGGCACTTGTGGACGAGCTCGTCGAAGTCCTCCCCGTCCTTGGGGAAGGTGGCAGCGCCGCCGACGAGCGCGACCGGCAGGCGCTCTTCGATCTCCCGGACCTCGGGCTCCTCGCGCACCGCGGCGTCCGCGCGGCGGGCGAACATCAGCGCCCCGAAGAAGTCGGTCTCCGGCAGGAGCATGTAAAACTCCTGTTCGGACGCCTTCGCGATCACGTCCGAGTCGCGGATGATCTTCGAGAGCGCGCGGATGATGCCCCGCGTGGCGCGGCGTGCGTCGGCGGCGCCCAGCCGCAGCCGGATGTTGGGGAGGTTGTCGATGGAGAAGGTGAGCAGCGAGAACGTCCGCCCGTAGCGGCGCGCCTTGTAGATCTCCTTCGACGCGTAGTCGGTGAAGTACGAGAGGTTGTAGGCGGCGGTGTCGCGGTCGCGCAGCCCCAGCCGCTGCAGCCCGAGGATCTTCCGCCCGTTGCGCAGGCCGATGGCGGCGAAGTCGGCGAGGATCTGCGCGTCGCGGAGGTGGTCCGGCTTGAACTCGCCGGCCAGGGGATCGGACAGCTGCGCCAGGGCGATCGTCTCGCCGGCGGTGACCATCGGCACGTGGAGCATGCGGGTGCGGCCCTCGCCGGAGAGCCAGGCCTTCCCCTCGCGGATCCGCGCCGCGAGCACCTCGTCGGTCTTGAGCTTCTCGGGCAGCCGCTCCTTGTCGAGCAGGCCGCGGTAGGCGCGGAGCGCAAGGTGCCCCCGGTCGTCGACCACCCACAGCGCGGCGCTCTGCGCATCGCACAGCGAGCTCAGCTCGGCGAGCAGCCGCTCCTGCAGCCACTCCAGATCGGGGTTGGAGAGGATCTCCAGGCAGCGGTTGTGGATGGTCTGGTAGCGGGCGAGATCCAGGTTCTCGGTCAGCAGCCGCGCGCGCTCGCGGCGCAGCAGCGCGCGCTCCAAACACCGCTCCACCGCGAGGACCAGATCGCCCTCCTCCACCGGCTTGACCAGGTAGTCGGCCACACCCGCCTTGAGCGCGGTCATCGATGCGTTCACGTCCTTGCGGGTGGAGACGAGGATGATCTCCTGATCCGGCTGGTGCTCGCGGAGCGCGGCGACCAGCTGCAGCCCGTCCACGCCGGGCATCACCAGATCGGTGATGACGAGGTCGAACGGACCGCGCGCGTACGCTTCGAGCGCGCGGGTGGCCGTATCCACCGCGACCACGCGGTAGCCCTTCTTGCTGAGGATGTCGGTGACCACTTCGCGGAAGAAGCGGTCATCGTCGACGACGAGGATGGGCTGGGGCACGAAACGGGCGAGAGGTTACATCGGAACCTGCGCCGAGAACACGAACTCCGCCGGGCCGCGCAGCGTCAGCCGGGAGAGGTCCGCCGCCACCCGGATGCGGAGCTGTCCGCCCGGCAGGTCGGCGGGGATCCAGACGTCGGCGGGCAGCAGTCCACGGTGCACCCACGCCGCCACCGCCGCGCAGGCGCCGGTCCCGCAGGCCTGGGTGAACCCGGAGCCGCGCTCCCACACGGCGACGGTGAGGTGGTGGCCGTTTTGCGCCACGAACTCCACGTTGGTGCGGTCCGGGAAGTCGGGGTGGCGCTCGAGCGCCGGACCGAGCGTTGGGGCGTCTTCGACGCGCGCGTTGGAGAGCACCAGATGCGGGTTGCCCAGGCTCACCGCGGTGCCCCGGAGCGTGGGGTATCCCGGAACGGCGGCGTCGACGAACGGCATGCCGGATCGGCCGCTCGGAAGATTCGGGGCCAAAAGCTTCGCCGGCCCCATGTCGACCTCGACTTCGCGTGCACCGGCGGCGTCGTAGTCGATCGCGCAGGTGAGCACGCCCGCGCCGGTCTCCACGCGGATCGACGCCGGACGATCGCCCGAGCGATCGACGAGGAACTTCACCGCGCAGCGCAGCCCGTTGCCGCACATCTCCGCGGTGCTCCCGTCCGCGTTGTGCACGACCATCTTCGCGGCAGCCTCGTTCGAGGGAAGCAGGACCAGCACGCCATCCGCGCCGATGCCGCGCCGGCGATCGCACAGCCGGACGGCGGTGGCCGCGTCGATGTCCCGCCCGGCATCGCGCCGATCGAGGATCACGAAGTCGTTGCCGATGCCGTGGTACTTGAACGCGGTTTCGGTGGCCACGTGGTTCCTATAGCCCAGCGGACATCGCCTGAGGCTGGACGCTACAGCTGGATCGTCCGGCGCCGGAGCACCCGGTCGAACGCGCGCCCCGCGCGCTGAAGGCTCAGCCGCACCGTCGTCCCGGAGGGCCCGGTGATCCGCGCGATCACCTCGTTCAACGGGAGGCCCGCCACCGGGGCGCCGTCCACCGCGACGATCTGGTCGCCCGGCACGATGCCCGCTGCCTGCGCGGGGCTCCCATCGAACACCGCCGCAACGAAGACCCCTTTCGCCACGTTCGGCTGCAGCTGCAGGCCAATGCCCTCGTACGGCTTCGGCTGCTCTGGCCCAGGCGACCGGCCGGGGGAAAGGCCGACCACGCCACGGTAGGCGTCGCGGATCTCCTTCGCGGTGAGGGAGCGGGTTTGAAAACCGTCCTTGCTGAAGCTGACCCAGGCCGTGGGTGGTACCGCAGCCATTTCGAAGCGGCCGCTCGCGTCGGTCGTCTGGACTCCGAGGCGTTCGTATGTGGCGGCGCGGCCACCCCGCCCGCGGATGACGCGGACCTCCACGCCGGACAGCGGCCCCATGTCCGGCAGCGCGACCACCTGCCCCACGAGCCGCTCGTCATCCGCGAGCGTGAGGCGCACCGACGGAGTGATTCGCCCCGCTTCCACCGTGACCTCGGTGCCCCGCGCGCTCTCTCCATGACCGGAGGCCGAGGCGAACAGCTCGTAGCGGCCGGGCGGCACCGTGAGCTGGAACTCGCCATCGGGGTTGAGCACCGGCCACAGCCGTGGCACGCCGCCCGTGAGCGGGACCGCGCGGATCAGGAAGTCGCTAACCGGCCGGCCCTCCGCGTCGACGACGAAGCCGCTCACGCCGCTCGGCTCCAGCTTCAGCGTCACCTCGCGCGCCTGCGCGTCCACTTCCGTCTGCGCGAACGCGCCGTTTCCTTCCGCCTCGAGCCACACCGTGCGCTCGGGGACGCCCGCGAAGGAGAAGCTGCCGTCGTCCGCCGTCACCGTCTCGGCGAACAGCGCGCCCGCCCAGTCGGACGAACGCCACCGCACGCGCACGCCGGCGTGCCCGGGCAATACGACCCCGCGCAGAGTGCGCCCGCTCGAAAGGTCCACGGTCCACGGCGGATCCTCCGCGCCGGTCACGGCGAAGGGACCGGCCTGGGCGGTGAGCACGCCGGCGTTGACCTGCAGAAGGTAGCTGCCGGTGGAGATGTTATCGAAGGCAAAGGCACCCCCGGCGCCGGTGACCGCCGTGCCGCACGGCGCCTGCATCTGCGCGTCGATCAGATAGAGCCCGGCGCCCTCGGCCGGCCGCCCGTCGATCGTCACCGTGCCCGTCGCGCGCAGCGCTTCGCCGAGCTCGATCTGCAGCGCGTCGTACTCGCCACCCTCGGCGATCGTGAGCCGGGGCCCGGGCACACGCACGCCACCGGGCGCCGACGCTGCCAGCTCGAGGTCCCCGCTGGCGACCTCGAGCTCGAACGTGCCCTCCGCATCGCACGTCACCGGACCGAAGGGCTCACCGTTCGCGCTCAGGTGGCCCTTCTCCGCCCAGACGCTGGCACCGGGCACCGGCTTCCCGAGTCTCGTCACCCGCCCGCGAAGAACGATCGCTCCGCGAAGCGCGAGCTCGAGCCCGCCGTACTCGCGCGCAACGTCCAGGGAGAGCCACTGCACGCGCGACTGGTAGCCGCGCGCGGACGCCTCGACGAAGGTACCGCCGATCGGCAGAGGCCCCAGCCGGAACCGGCCGGCGTGGTCCGTGAAGGTCGCGCCCGCGGAACTGCGGACCAGCGCGCCGGCGATCGTCCTGCCGGTGCGGACGTCCACGACCGTGCCACTCACGTGGGCGCCGGCGAGCAGCTCCAGCACCACGTCCCGTTGCACCTGCCCGGGCCCGAGCGCCACCGGTCCCACCAGCGGGCTGGCCTCGTCACCCGAGAGCGCGCCGACGAGGTAGTGCCCGGGCGGCAGCGCCTCGAACGTGAACGAGCCATCGGCGGCGGTGCGCGTCTCCACGAAGGTTCCCGTGTCGCGGGCAGTCACCCGGACATCCGGCGCCGGCCGCCCCGCACGGACCACACGGCCCTCAAGCGTCGCCGGCGCCACGGCCGGCGCCGCCGGAACGGGCATCGCGCGCGGCTTTTGGTCGTCCGTCCGGAGGCGGTGCCGCGACGTGTGCGAGGGGCTCCTTGTTTGGGTCCGCGCCTCTTCCCAGGGACGCACCACGGCGAGCCCAAGCGCCACCGCGCCGAGGGAGAGCGCCAGCAGGAGAATCAGGGGACGCAGACGCACGGACGAACGCTATCGCCTACTTCCTGGCGCCGGGAGCCGCGCCTGACGGCCAGTCGATGTCGATCTCCTCCACATCGATGTCGGTGTCGACCAGGTCCAACGTCTCCTCCACCTCCACGCCCGTGGTGACGGGTGGCTCGTCGTCCAGCGGAAGCGCCAGCACCTCGCGGCCCGAGCGCGCCGGCTTCGGAGCACCCGGTTCCGCGGGCGCCGCAGCCGGGGCAGGAGCACCACCTGCCGCCGTCCCCGAGCCGGCCAGGCTGGCAGCCTTCGCGGCCGCAGCCGAGCCGGGACCGTCAACCGCGGCAGAAGTCGCTCCGGACACGCCGCCATCGGAGCTCACAGCCGGAGCCGTGATGCTCCCGGTGGCCTCCGGGCCCGCGGCCGCAGCCGATCCACGCGCGGATTCATCCGTGTCCGTCGCCGCAGGTGGCGCGGTAGCACCCGCGGCTGCGCCCTCGCCCCGCGCGCCCGGGGAGGTGCCCACGCCTGCCGCCGCGCGCGCGCCTTCAGTCGCGCTCGATGCCGCGGGCGAACCCGGCTCGTCCGCCCCGCCGCGCGCAGCCATACCGGACGGTGCGCCGTCCGGGCTCGGTCTGGCGGATGAAGCCGTACCACGCACCGCCCTATCCGGGCTCGCCGCCTGGGGCGCACCCGAAGCTCCGCGCGACGCGCCAACGCGCTCACCCGTCCCCAGGCCCGCCGCCGCAGGCGATGCCGCGGATCCACTCCGGCCGGCCGAACCACCCTCCTGCGCAGCCGAACGCAGGTTCGCACCGAACGCCTGCGCCACATCGCCCGCCGACGAACGGGCGACGCCGGGCGTTCGCGTAATCGTCCCCAGCACCGGCGCGCCGGACGAGCGGCTGAGGATCTCCGCCTTGACCGCGTCCAGCTCGGCGGTGGCGCGCTCGTAGATCTGCTGTACCTGCGGCGTGGTGGCGCGCCCCATCGCGCGGCGCAGCGCTGCCAGCTCGGTGTCCTGAGCGTTGAGGCGCCGCTGCAGAAGCTCCAGCTTCTTGTCCCGATCGGCCAACTGCTGAAGCAGCTCCGCCTCGCGCTGCTTCGCCTTCTCCGCGGCCTGCGCCTGTGCGCGCAGCTCCGCGAGCTCGATAGCGCCCTCCTCCGCGGCCTTCTCGAGCGCCGCCACCTGCGCTTCGAGGTCCGCACGCACGCGCTGCGCCTCCTCGAGGGCGCGGGCCTTCTCCTCCAGGCCCTTGCCACGCTCGCGCTCGAGCTCCTCCTTCAGCGCGGAGAGCTCAGAGGCCGCCCGCGACCGGGCCACCTCGAGCTCGCCGATCTGATGCTCCAGCGCCTCACGCCGCTCGCGCTCGCCGGCGAGATCCGCCTTGACGCGCTCCAGGGCGGCGCGGGCGCTCCCGGCCTCTGCCTCCCGGTCCTCCAGCCCGCGCAGGCGTTCGGTCAAGGTGGCCAGCTGCGCCTGTGCCTCGGTGAGCTTCGCCAGCGCGTCTTGGGCTTCGGCCTCGGCGCGGCCGAGCGCCTCGGTGGCCGCGGTCCGCTCCTGTGCCGCCTGGGCGAGCGCTTCGCGCGCCTCCGCCTCGCTCTTTCTGGCGGCGGACAGCTCCGCGCGCGCCGCCTCCAGCTCAGACTGGAGCGCGCTCTGCCCCTGTCCCGCGGCGTCGATCCGCGCGCGCAGCGTGGCCTCGGAGCGCCGGGTCACCTCCAGCTCGTACTCCACACGCGCCCGTGCGGCCTCGGCCTCGCCGATCTTCCGGCGCAGCTCGGCCTCCGTGGCCCGCGCTTTCGCCGCGACCTCGGCGTCGTCCTGCAACGCCTCGACGCGTTCCTGCAGCGCGCTCGCACGCGCGGTCAGCTCCGCGACCTGCGCCTGAAGCGCAGCCACCTCTTCGCGGGCAGCGCCGAGCTCCGCACGCTGCGCGTCGAGGTTCTCCTCCGCCGCCGCGCGCGCAGCCTCGAGCCGGGCCGCCCGTTCCTCGGCGGCCGCCAGCGTCGCCCGGACTTCGCCCAGCGCGCGGGCCGACTCCTCGCGCGCCGCAACGGACCCCTCCAGCTCGGCCTCGAGCGAAGCAACCCTCCTACGCAGCTCCTCGGAGGTGCCTTCGGCCCGCGCCGCATCACTCCGTGCCGTCTCCAGCGCTGCGTGGAGCTCGTCAGCCCGGCCCTGCGCCTCCACCAGCTCCTGGCGCACCGACGCCACGGCGGTCTCGGCTTCCTCCGCGCGGGCGCGCCACTTCGCCAGCGCCTGGTTGGCCGAATCCAACTCCGCCCGGGCCGCGGCGAGCGCCTGCTCCGAAGCCTCGCGCAGCGCGGCCAGCTCCGCGGCGTGACGCTCCCCGGTGGCGCGTTCGGTCTCGGAGAGCGTGGCCGCGGCGTCGGCCCGTATCTGCTCGGCCTCCGCGCGGGCCCGGGCGATCTGCTCCTGCGCGTCGCGCACCGCGGCTTCGGAGGCCGCGTGTGCCGCCGCGAGGTCCGTACGCGCGCGCTCGAGCTCGCCGCGCGCCTCCTCCCGCGAGGCCTCGAGCTCGTGCGCCTTCGCGGCCAGCTCGTCCACCTGGCGCCGCGCCTGCTCCAGCTGTGCCTCGAGCTCCGCCGCGCGCGCAGACGCCGCGCGTTCTGCCGCCGCCGCACCATCGCGCTCCGACTCCACCCGCGCGAGCGCTTCAGCGCGCTGCGCCAGCTCCGCGCGCGCTGCGCCGAGCGCCGCTTCCGCGGACGCCAGCGCCTCCTCCAACCTCGCCCGCGCCGCCAGCGCCTCGTCGCGCGCCGTCTGCGCCGCGGCCCGGGCTGAAGAGACCTCCTCGAGCTGTGCTCGGGTCCGCTGAAGCGCCTGTTCGAGCTGTTCGCGCTCGGCGGCGAACTGCGCGCGCGCCGCCTCGTGCTCCGCCGCTACCTCCTCGCGCGCCCGGAGCAGATCCTGCGCCGCGGCCTCCTGCTCCTGCACCCGGACGATGAGCGCGTCGCGATCGTCCGCGAGCTCCCGGAGCTTCTGCTGCGCCTCCGCGAGCGCGGCCTCCACCTGTCCCCGGGCGGAACGCTCCGCCGAGATCGTCGTGGAGAGATCCCGCTCCAGCCGCACCGCCCGCGCGCGGGCCGACTCCAGCTGGACCTCCAGCTCCTCCACCCGGAGCGCCACTTCCTCGTGTCCGCCGCGCGCCTCGGCGAGCTGCTGCTCCAGGTTGGCCGCCAGCTCGCGGGCGTCGTTCCGTTCGCGCTCGAGCGCGCCCAGCCGCGCTTCGGCGGAGGCGACCCGGGCGCGTGCGCCCTCCAGCTCCGTCTCCAGCGCCAGACGCGCGGCCTCCAGCGCCTCGCGCTCCTGTCTTGCCCGCGCGCGCTCCGCTTCGCCTTCCGCGCGGACCTGCTCGAGCGCTTCGGCGTTCCGCTCCGCGGCGCGCACGGCCGCCAGTCGCTCGGCCTCCTTCAGCTGCAGCGTCTCGTCGCGCTCCTCGAGCGCCGCGCGTACCCGCGCCAGCTCGCTGCGCAGAGTCTCGAGGGCGTCGCTGGTCGCCGAGCGCTGCTGGGCCAGCGCCAGCTCCCGTTGACGCGCCTGTTCGAGGGCCGCCTCCAGCTCGGCGATCCGCTCGCCGGACTTTGCAAAATCGCGCCGCGCGCGATCGGCATCGACGCGCGCCGAAGCGGCGTCGTCCACCGCGCGGGCCAGCTCCGCGCTGAGCGACTCCACCCGCGCCCGCGCCTCCTCCAGGAGCGAGCGCTGCTCCTCACGGCGCGCCCGTTCGGTGCGGACCTCGTCCTGCGCGGCGAGCGCCTGCGCGAGGGCGTCGCGGCGGGAGAGCTCGGCGCGTTCCAGCTCCGCCTTCGCCTCCGCCACGCGCCGCTCCGCGTCCAGCGCGCGTTCGCGGACCAGCTCGACCTCGCCCTCCAGCCGCCGCAGCTTGAGCGACAGCTCGTCGCGCTGCCGCGCATCGGCGTGACCCGCGCGCGCCGTCTCCAGCTGCGCGAGCAGCCGCGCGACCTCCTCGCGCTTCTCCTCCAGCGACGCCTGGAGCCCTTGGGCCTGTGCCGCCTTCGCCTCCAGCTCCGCCTTCGTCCGGGCCAAAGCTTCGCGCAGCTTTCCGGCGCGCTCCTCCCAGGTGCGGACCCGCTGCGAGGCCTCCTCCAGCCGGCCGCGGGTGAAGTCCAGGGGCTCCGGCGGCAGCTGTACCCAGAGCGGCTCGAAGGCTTGGGGCGGTTCGGCGCCGGCGAAGACGACGAACCACGCCGCCTCGCCCTGGCCCGCCAGCGTGCCGTCGATCTGCAGACCCTCCGCGCGTTCGAACGCGAGCTGGTACCCCAGCACCGGGCTCTGCGTGGCCACCTGCACCGAGGTAAAGTGCGGCGAGAGCACGTCGAGGAGCTGACCGAAGGTGGGCGGTGGAGGATCGTGCTGCTCCGACTCCACCACCTGCGAGAGCGCCAACCCCGCCGGGTTGCGCAGCCCGCCGACGAGATAGCCGCCCTTCGCGACCCGCCGGGCGAGCTCGCCCAGGAGCATGGGCGCCGCGACGTACGGCGACAGATCCGCCACCAGCACCAGGTCGAAGCCGGCGGGTTCGAGGTCCTCGAAGACCGCCGTGCGGAAGCGCAGCGACTGCGAGCCGTGCTGACGTTGCGCGGCCTCAACCGCGTGGACGTCGTCGTCGCACGCCACGACCTGGCGCGCCCCGCGGGAGAGGAGGAAGCGCGCCGATTCGCCGCCGGTGCTCGCGACCGCGCCGACCTCGAGCACGCGACGCCGCGCGATCAGCGGCTCGACGAAAATGTACCTGGGCAACAGCTCACTCGGACCCAGGCGGCGAAATTGCGCGGACATTGGATGGAGGTGCTGCGAGTATAGCCGCGCCTGCCGGGGTCCCAACGAAAGCTCCCTCGCCGGCCGGGAGCGCAATCGGGCCATCGGCACGCCGTAGGCAAGGGCGCAAAGCGATGACGGAACGTACCTTCGGTCAGAGAGTCTGGATCGGGTTCACCCGGTTGGTGAGCACCGCGTTCGTGGTCGGTCTGGCAGGGCTCGTCGCGTACCTCGCCTCGGAGCGCAACGCACGCACATATTCGGTTCAGGTCGACCACGGCGAGCTCGTCATCCACAAGGGCAAGAACTGGCCCTGGGGCTCCGAACCGTGGAAACCGGGCGATCCCGCGCTGGCGGACGCGTACGCCCCGGTGCCGCTGAAAGGCCTCCCAGTGGAGGCGGGACTGCAGAAGCAGACCTTCGGCGACCGCGACGAGCTGGACCGCGCGCTCTTCGGGATCCTCGAGCGACTGGCGCGCCCCCGCATCGCCTCGGACGACCCGAAGGAGGTCGAAGAGGGCGTCTACTACGTGCAGCGGATGCAGAAGCTCTCGGGCCTCACGGCGGATCAGCGGGCGGCAGTGGAGAAGCTGCAGGCGGAGTTCGCGTGGTACCTGGCACGCTACAAGCTGGACCAGGCGCGGCGGATGGTGGGTGATGCGCTGCACCAACTCGACCTCGCCCCCTCCGGACGATCGAAAAACGCGCAGAAGGCCAACCAGCTCGCCGCGGAGCTCGCCGGTCCGGCGCGCCAATTCGAGGAGACGCTGCGCCGCGCGCTCGGCGAGATGCCGGCGCCGGTGAAGAAGCCCGAGCCCGCGCCGGAACCGGCGCCGACGCCGCCGACAGCCACACCAGCCGCACCGCCGCCCAGCGCGCCAGCGCCGACCGAAGCCACACCCGCTCCGACCGGCGCCGCCACCCCCGCCGCGCCGCTGGTCCCGGCACCCGCGGAGAGCACCGACGGAACCTGAAGCGCTGCCCTCAGCGCCTGAGGACGCAACCGTTCCCTCGCTCGCCCCTGCCCGCGCAGAGAGCACCGATGGGCCATAAGAGCCCGGGCCCTCGCTGGCGGCGGCATGACCGTCGCATCCGGTGTGCCCCACTCTGGGACCGCCGACGGGGACGCCGTCGCGCTCAGCGACGATCGCGCTTGAGTTCGGCCAGCACGTAGTCGAGGTACCACTCCAGCGGGTGACCCGGGTGCGACTGCATGAGCGCCTCCACGCGGTGCTCGAGTGCCTCGTAGGCCTGCGCCGGCGGCAACCCGACCAGGCGTGCGTACTCGTCACGGAGGCGACGGCGCTTCGGCCTGCGGGCGAACCGCACGGCGACCACCCCAAGGACCACCAGAGCGACGACAGCGACCAGAAGGTAGAGGGTCGGGTCCACGTGAGCTTCCAACCAAGGCCTCCGGCTCAGGTGACGAGCCGGCCGTGGATGGGCCACCCAGTGGCGCGCATCCGGAAGCGGGTCATGCGGCCGGAGCGATGACGACGCGATTGCGCCCCGCCTGCTTGGCCGCATACAGCGCCTCGTCCGCGCGCCGGAGCAGCTGTTCGTCCGAGTCCTGAGCGCCCCCGAGGGCGGCGACGCCCAGAGAGACCGTGACCTGAAGCGACTGTTCGCCCCAGCGGAAGGAGGCGCTCTCGACCGCGCGGCGCACGCGTTCGGCGAGCTCGGCGGCGCCCTCCCGGCCCGTCTTCGGGAGCAGCAGCAAGAACTCCTCGCCGCCGTAGCGGACCAGACCGTCGATCTCGCGGACGGTGAGGTTGACCCGCCGGGCCAGCTCCTTGAGGACGAAGTCGCCGGCCGCATGTCCCCAGGTGTCGTTGAACTGCTTGAAGTGATCGACGTCGAAGAGCACGACCGAGAGCGGATCGCCGAACCGGCGGCAGCGGTCGAGCTCGTCGGGCAGGCGCTGGTAGAGGTACTGCCGGTTGAACGCGCGGGTGAGCGAGTCGGTGATGGACAGCCGGTACAGCCGCGCGTTCTCGATGTCCTTCACGATCGCGCCGCCGAGGTACTCCATCAGCTCCAGGTGATCCGTTCCGAAGGCGCCGGTGCGAGACGAGGTCACCGTGATGACGCCGATCACCCCTTCGCGCGTCTGCAGCGGGACCGAGAGGATGGCGCCGATCTTCAGGGCCTGGCCCCTGACCGCCTTGAAGCGCGGATCCACCGAGACGTCTTCGATCCGCGCCGAGGCGTTGTTGGCCGCCACCCATCCGGCCACGCCCTCACCCACCCTGAAGGTGATCCGTTCCTCTTCTTCCGGCGTGAGGCCCGAAGAGGCCTTCGACAGAAGCTCCTGCTTGGTGTCGTCGAGCAGCATGATGCTGCAGCTGTCGGCGCCGGTGAGGTCCGAGGCCGAACGCGCGACCGCCTGGAGGAGCTCTGGGAACGGGACGCCCTCGTTCACGAGGCGCGTCAGATGAAAGAGGACACCGAGGATCCGCTTGTAGCCGCCTTTGGAAACCTCGGGCCCCCCGGCCATGGCTACTTCCCCTTCACCCGTCCGATGAAGGGCAGGTTGCGCAGCTTCTCGCCGTAATCCAGCCCGTAGCCGACCACGAAGACGTCGTCGATCACGAAGCCCTTGTAGTCGATGTGGATCTTCGCGCGCGCCCTGGCCGGCTTCTCCAGGAGCGTGGCCAGCTTGATGGAGCGCGGGTGGCGTGCGCGCAGGTTCTCGAGCAGAAACTGCATCGTCAGCCCGGTGTCGACGATGTCCTCGACCACGAGCACGTCCTTGCCGGCGAGCGGCTTGGAGACGTCGGTGGTGATCCGGACCTCGCCGGTGGTCTCCGTCCCGCCCTGGTAGGAGGAGACGCCCATGAACTCGACCTGCAGCGGCAGATCGATGGCACGCGTGAGATCGGTAACGAAGTAGACCGATCCCTTGAGGATCCCCAGCACCGTGAGATCGCGCCCCGCGTACTCCCGGGTGATTTGCGCGCCGAGCTCCTGGACCCGGGCCTGAAGCCGTGCCTCGTCGATCAGGACCTCGACTTCCGAATCATAGAATGCCAACGGGACGACTCCCCTCTACGCACCACGAACGAGGAACGACGAACAGCCGGGCGGCGGCGCGAACCACCACCGGCGATCAAACGTAGGCATTGTTCATAATCTCCCCGAATCCGCCCCCGCCCGGCACGATGTATTGTTTTTCGTTGAGCCCCTTCTCCTTGTCCCAGTGGGTGCCCGGCGGCGTGCCGAACACCTCGGGCGGCGACATCCCGCGGTCGAGCCGGAGCGCGTAGACGACCACGTCCGGGTGATCGGTGGTGATGCGCCTCAGGTACTCGGGGGTGACGATCAGGTTGAGGCAGAGGATCCGCCGCGGCTTGCCGGGGACCTTGTCCTTGTACATCTGGATCGCCATCGACAGCGATCCGCCGGTGGCGCCCATCGGATCTGGGAACAAGAGCAGCGCGTCGTCCACGTCCCCGCCGATCTTGGCGCCGCCGATGTTGGAGCCCACGACCTTCTCCGCCTCGTCCAGCATCCGGCTCATGATGATGTGGTCTTGCCGCACCAGCTCCGGGAAAAGGACGGTGTTGAGCAGATCGTAGGTGACCTGCGACGGCAGCGTGCCCGCCCGGGCAATGTTCACCGTGACCGCGCGGACCTCGGGGTCGATCACCTCGCCCTGGTAGATGCCCTGCGGCGTGGAGTCGATCATCCGCGTCTGGATCGCCGCGAGCTTGCGCGGGAACTCGGCGTTGATGACCGTCTTCACGAGGTCGGTGTACAGCGACGCCACCAGCCGGTTGATGTTCGGCTGGGTCGTGCCTTTGGCGCAGAGCGTGGCCAGCTGAGAGAGCAGAAACGGGTTGCCCACCAGGTGCACATTGGGCCCGTAGCGGTGCTCGAGCTCGTTGAGGCGGAAGGGGATCTTCTCGTACAGGGAGTCGCGCATCTATTTCTCGAACAGATCCAGAGTCTGCGGCGGCGTGGCCTCTACCGGCTCGGGCACGTGGCACTTGCGGCAGCGCGCTTCGTACGCGTCGGCGGCGCCCACCAGCACGCGCTCCGGAGACGGGGTAATCCGCTGCGATCGGTTCGCCGGATTGCCGCACACCACGCAGATCGCATGCACCTTGGTGACGTACTCTGCCACCGCGAGCAATTGCGGCATCGGCTCGAAGGGGCGGCCCCGGTAGTCCTGATCCAGCCCGGCGCAGATCACCCGGAGCCCGCGTGAGGCGAGCGCCTCGCACACCTGCACCACGTCCGGGCCCAGGAACTGCACCTCGTCGATCCCGACCACCTTTGTTTCAGGGTCGAGGTGGTAAAAAATCTCTTCTGCCCGGTCGATCGGCGTGGACACGAGGCGCAGCTGGCTGTGACTCACCACCTGGGTGTCGTCATAGCGGTTGTCCAGTTTGGGCTTGAACACCTGAACCTTCTGCTTGCCGTACACCGCGCGCTTGATCCGGCGGATCAACTCCTCGGTCTTGCCCGAGAACATCGGTCCGCACACGACCTCTATCCACCCGATATCTTTGGGAAATTGCAGCACGCCAGGGTCCGGTGGAGCGGCGCGCGGCGCCGGCGGAGAACCGCCGCGGATACTCTTTTAGGCGCTCAACAGAGTCAAGCCAGCCAGCCTGCCCCTGCGATCCATTCGAAGGCCGATCTTCTGGGCCCGGATCGCCCTCCACGCCGCCGCTGGCCGCGTTCTTGAACCGGACCTGCGCGGGAGGTCCGGATGGCGCAGGGCAATGTGGCAGGGCGGGGATGGTTGGACACGTCGGCTCATGGGCGCAAGGTCTCGCTCGATCGGCTCGGCGTGTTGCTTCTGGTGATGAACCTGCTGGATGCGGTGTTCACCCTCACCTTCCTTCAGATCGGCGTGGCGGAGGAGGCCAACCCGATCATGCGCCTGGCCTACGAGTCCTCGCCGGTGTCGTTCATGGCCATCAAGCTCGGCATCGTGAACCTCGGCGTCGCCGTCCTCGCGAGCTACCGCGACGCCGTGCTCGCGCGTCTGGCGCTGCAAATCGCCGTGGCGATCTACGCGGTGATCGTCACCTGGCACCTGGCGTTCCTGGCGCACGTCCTCTTCGGCTAGCGCACCACCGGCTCGGTTCGCGGGGCGGCTTGCGTTCGCTCGTGGTCCTGACCGATTGTACGAGGCGCACCACGCGTGCGGGGGGCTGCCGAATGGACATCACGGATGTGAAGGTGTTCCCGGTCGACGAGGAGAAGCTCAAGGCCTACGTCACGATCACGCTCGACAACTGCTTCGTGATCCGCGACCTCAAGGTGATCAATGGCAGCAACGGGCTGTTCATCGCCATGCCGGCGAAGCGGCGCAAGGACGGCACGTATAAGGACATCGCGCATCCGCTGAATGCGGACACCCGCGACTGGATGGAGCGGGCGATCCTGGCCGAGTACGACAAGTCAGTGAAGCGCGGCGCTGCACCCTCGAATACCACCTCCTACGAGGCCGACGAGACCGCGGCGTAAGGACATCTACTGCGCCAGTTTCCGTGGGCGGGCGTGCGGGCGGCCGCCTCCTCAACGTCCTCTTCCCTTGCGGGCGGAGGTGATCTACTTCCGCGGCATGGTCGCCGAGCGCCCCGGGTTCAAGGTCTTCGCCGGTAACTCCAACAAGGCGCTCGCCCAGCGCATCTGTGACTACCTCAAAATGCCTCTGGGCAAGGCGGACGTGGGCCGCTTCAGCGACGGCGAGATCCAGGTGGAGATCGGCGAGAACGTCCGCTCGGTCAACACCTTCATCGTGCAGTCGACCTGCCCGCCGGCGAACGACAACCTGATGGAGCTGCTCATCATGTGCGACGCGCTCAAGCGGGCGAGCGCGGCGTCCATCACGGCGGTCGTCCCCTACTTCGGCTACGCGCGCCAGGACCGCAAAGTCGCCCCGCGCACGCCGATCACCGCCAAGCTCGTGGCGGATCTGCTCGAGTCCGCCGGCGCCACCCGCGTGGTGTCGATGGACATGCACGTGGCGCAGATCCAGGGCTTCTTCCACATTCCGTCCGACCACCTCTATGCGTCGCCGGTCTTCCTGGACGATCTGCGCAAGAAGTTCCCCAACCCGGACGAGCTGGTGATCGTCTCGCCGGACGCGGGCGGCGTAGAGCGCGCCCGCGCGTACTCCAAGCGGCTCAACACCACGCTGGCCATCATCGACAAGCGCCGCACCCGGGCCAACGTCTCCGAGGTGATGAACCTGATCGGCGACGTGAAGGGGAAGGACGCGGTCCTCGTGGACGACATGGTGGACACCGCGGGCACGCTCACCCAGGCGGCGGCCGCGCTGAAGAACGAGGGCGCGCGCAAGGTGGTGGCCTACGCCGTCCACCCCATCCTCTCCGGCCCGGCGATTAGGCGCATCAGCGAGTCGGTCCTCGAAGAGGTGGTGTTCACCGACACCGTGCCCCTGTCGAAGGACGCGCAGGCGTGCGGGAAGATCCGCCAGCTGTCGACCGCGCACCTGTTCGGTGAGGCCATCCGGCGGATCTCCACGGGCGAGTCGCTCTCTTCGCTCTTCGTCTGATCTGGCCAGGCAAAGGGCAGCCGGCCCGCTCGCGCCTTGACGCGGCATAGGACCCGCGGCTATGTGCCGCGCCCTGTTCGCTCCGGGAGCCACTTTCGGGGCCCACCATGGGGGTGGGATGCCGGAGGGTGACCGGACGGCGGCAGCACACGGAGTTTCACATGGGCATCGACAGAAGCTCCCTCGACGCGAAGGTGCGCGAGGGTTCGGGCAAGGGTTTCGCGCGCCGGCTTCGCGCCGAGAAGCTGATCCCGGCGATCGTCTACGGACGGCATCTGCAGGAGCCGCTGCGGATCGCAGTGGATCCGGCGGCGGTGAAGAGGGCCATCAACACGCCGCATAAGATGAACACGCTGATCTCGCTCAAGCTCGACAAGGGCGGCGAACAGCTCGTTTTGCTCAAGGACTACCAGCAGGATCCGGTGACCCGCGCCATGCTGCACGCGGACTTCATCGGCGTGCGTGAAAACGAGCCGGTGAAGGTCAACGTCCCGCTCTCGCTGGCGGGCAAGCCGGAGGGCGTGGCCATGGGCGGCATCCTGGAGGCCAAGCGGCGCGACATCGAGGTGTGGGCGATGCCGGACAAGATCCCCGAGAAGATCGAGGTCGACGTCTCCCACCTCAAGATCGCCCAGGCGCTGCACATCAACGACATCAAGCTCCCCGAGGGCCTCACGGTGAAGTCGCACGTGAACTACACGCTCGCGGTGGTCACCGCGCCGCAGAGCGAGGCGGCGGCTCCGGCCCAGGCGGCCGCGGCTCCGGCGGCGGCGCCGGCTCAGGCTGCTCCGGCAGCGGCCGCCAAGCCGGCGGCCGGCGCGGCGGCGGCCAAGAAGTAGCCGTCCCGAACTGAGTTGGGCGATGGGGCCGGCTCCGCGTGGATGTGCGGGCCGGCCCCTTCCATCTGGATCCTCCGATGAAACTCCTCGCCGGCCTCGGCAACCCGGGCCCCGACTACGAGCGGCACCGCCACAACATCGGCTTCCGCGTCCTCGAGGAGGTGGCCCGCCGCGCGCGGATCGACCTGGGACAGGAGAAGTTCAACGCCCGCATCGGTCAGGGGGCGATCGCCGGCGAGAAGGTCCTGCTTCTTCAGCCCCAGACGTACATGAACCTCTCCGGCCAGGCGGTGGCCGGCGCGGCGAGGTTCTACAAGGTGCCCCCGTCCGACATCCTGGTCATCCACGACGAGCTGGACCTTCCCTTCGGGAGGCTGCAGCTCAAGAACGGCGGCGGGCACGGCGGGCACAATGGGCTGCGGTCCGTCACCGAGCAGCTCGGCACGGACGGCTACGCGCGCCTGCGGTTCGGGATCGACAAGCCCCAAGGCCCCAACGCGAAGGAGCGCGTGGTGGGCTACGTCCTCTCCGGCTTCCACAAGGAAGAGGAGCAACAGCTCCCGGAGCTCGTCGCCCGCGCGGCGGACGCGGTGGAGTGCTGGGTGCGCGAGGGGATGGCGGCGGCGATGAACCGGTTCAACCGGCGGTAGTCCACGGTCGGCCGGCCATGCAGCTTCCGCGCCCCGCGCCTTGACTCCCCCCACACGCCCGAATCTGTCTCTTATACACAACACCGAGCCCACGA
>JADGHL010000221.1 GCA_019686135.1 Myxococcaceae bacterium
CCCACCACCCACATGGAGCTGCAAGAATGACTGCCTTCAAGCGTCTGGCGCTGCTCGCCGGGCTCGCTGGTGTGAGCGTCGTGCTCACTGCGTGCCCGGTGCTCACTGCGTTCCCGGGCGGCAATCCCAGTGGAAGCGACGGAGGTCCGGATGGTTCGGTGAGCTGCAATCCGATGACCGAGGAGTGCACCTGCGTCGAGGACGAGGAATGCGGGGACACCCGGTTCTTCCTCTGCAACCGGACCACCAACCTCTGTCAGCCCGCCTGCCGGACGAAGGCGGATTGTTCCGCCGAGGTGCGCGGCGAGTACGCGCTCGACTACTGCTCCGGGAACCTGGGCTGCGAGTGTGACGAAGGCAGCTGCGTGGCCGCGCTCTGCTCGGCGGACTCGGACTGCGGCGCGAACAACGCCTGCCGCAACGGCGCCTGCGTCCCCGCACCGGACGCCGCCACCGCGCAGACCTGCCAGATCACCCCGGACTTCGCGATCGTGAAATCCGGCCAGCCGGTGCAGTTCTGGGTCTCCTTCTGGAGCGCCGATCAGGCCCCTGTGGTGCTGAAGTCCGGCATCGAGTGGACCGCGCAGGGGATGCGCGTCACCAACCCGCAGGCGAACGGCGCCACGGCGACGTTCACCGGCGGCAGCGCCGGCGCGGCGGAGAGCGCGGTCCAGGTCAAGGCCGGCAACGCCACCTGCACCGCGAAGGTGGTCACCCTCGACGCCACCGTGCCCGCGGGCAAGCTGCGCGTCACCACCATCGACGAGCTCACCGGGCGTCCCGTGACCGGCGGCACCATCCTGCTCAGCAACGCCTCCGATGGCTCGCAGGTCGCCGTGGCGCTGATGGACAGCTCCGGCTCCACGCTGCTCGACAATCCGGGTGGCAAGGTGACCGTCTCCGCCTTCCACACCGACTACGGCTACCTGACCGTGGCCAACTACGACACCTCCGGCTCGCGCGACCTGTTGCTGGCGCTGCGCCGGAACCAGGGTGACAAGCTGGGCGGCGCGACCGGAAAGCTCACCGATCAGCCCAAGACGCCCAATGTCCACGCCGGCATCGCCGGGATGTCGATCCCCGGCGCGGTGACCGACCTCAACCTCACCCAGCTGCTCGGGTTCACCGTTCCGACCGACGTGAAGATCGGGACGCAGATCAACGAGCCCGACGTGCCGCTGCCTGCGGGCGTCTACCTCGGGTTCAGCCAGGAGGCGCCGATCAAGGACGAGGTCGCGGCGATGGGCCTTGCCGGCGTGTGCACCGCCGCCTCGGGCGTGTCGGACGTGGAGGCTGCGATCAAGGACGGCACCTGCGGGACGCGCACCGAGTGGGTGCTGGCCGGCGACGTGCCACTGGGCGAGCTGCCGATCGACGCGGTGACCAATGGCCTCGACAACATCGACTTCGGCAAGGTGCTCTCGCGGATCCTGCCGATCTTCAAGCGCTTCACCTCGACCGTGAAGCGCGACGTGGAGTTCAAGCTGGTTCCGAAGACGGACGTGGACAACGACGATACGGGCGAGGTGGATCCCGCGCTGATCAAGGCCCAGCTCACGAAGCAGGACCTCCCCTTCGAGGGGCTCAAGCTCGGCTTCGCGTTCGCGGCGAAGGTGCCCAGCCTGCCGAAGTTCCACGACAAGTACGCCGACGGGGTGATCATCCTCGGCGGGGCGGACGTGCCGGGGCGCGGCGTGGTGCCGCTCGGTCTGGCGGCGGGCGTGAACACGCAGTTGCCGGTGGATGACAAGACCGACAGCCAGGCGGATCTCCCGTCGCCGGGCATGGTGCTCGTGCGCATGGCGCCGACCCACAGCGGCATCGAGGGCGCGCAGTACAAGCTGGTGGCGGTCGCCGCGTCGCTGCAGAGCGTGAACGACGCCTCGGCCGGCCTGGCCCTCTCCGCGGTGTTCCACAACGTGAAGGACAACAAGCTGGTGTTCGATCCGAAGGGTGAGGACCCGGTGGAGATCGATCACCCGTTCCTCGGGTTCCCGGAGAACGCGAAGTACAACTTCACCAGCGACCCGCAGCCGGGCCTCGCCCCGCGCACCTTCAAGTTCAGCTCTCCGCCGTCGATCTCCGGCGCCACCGTGATCCGCATCCAGTTTACGGACGCGGACGATCACCGCTGGCAGGTGATCACCGACGTGGCCAGCGCGAACGCCGGCGTGGTGATCCCGCCGCCGCCGGGGACCTTCGCCGACCGGAGCTTCCGCACCGGGTCGACCACCGGCGAGCGGTCGTCGCTCCTGGTGCAGGCGCTTAAGCTGGAGAACGCGGGCACGGCGGTGTCCTTCAAGGACTTCGTCGAGCTCAACGGCACCAACATGGACCGGATCGGCCAGTACCTGGTGGCGTTCTCGGTGATCGACTACGGGCGGCCGCAGATCTCCTGGATCACGCCGGCCCACGACAACGATACGGTCCCGCCCGGCGGCACGGTCAAGCTGTCGGTGAAGAACTTCAAGGTCGGCTCGACCATGACCGACGACGGTGTGGTGAAGGTCTCCTTCGCCAACGGACCCTCTGCCTGCATCGACGTGACCATCAGCAACGACCCGTCGATGGGCAAGGGCGAGCTGTCGGCCACGCTGCCCGCCGGCTGCGAGGGCGCGGGCATCGAGATGACCGCCACGCTCTACAACGGCCAGGGGCAGCCGATCGCCCCGGCGGTGTCGGCGACGCGGACGGTGAACATCCAGCCGTAGCCGTCGCACAGAGACGATGAGGTCCGGAAGGGGGAGCCACCGTGCTCCCCCTTCTGCTGTGCGGGCGAGCTGCGGGCCGTGTTTCAAATTTTCGACTTCAGGCCTCAACCACCGGGTCGGCTCTGGGGGAGGCCTCGGGCTCGTTCGACTTAGACATGGCTTACAACCCGCTTTGATGTGAGCGGGCATGGCGGCTCGCTGGGGTAGCGGGCAACTCGGGGTGCTTGGAAGACCAGTTCACCGCCCGTTCCCCGCCGCTGCTGTTCGGGGCCTTCGGCGGTGGCCTCGACCGCCTCGTCTACCACATGCGTTCATTCCCCGCCGCTGGTGAGCCGACTGCTGCTTCCCCCGAGCCAGAGAAGAGAGCGCGATGCCGCGGAAACTTAGCACCGCGCCCGACCTGAATCCTCCGCGGGGGCGTTGTAGGGCGCCGCCCGCTTCAGCTCGGCGTGTTGGTGAGCTGCCAGGGTCACGGGTGGTCTGGCTCCTCGACGGGGCGGAAGAGACCTAAGCCGAAGCTGCTGGAGTGCCCAAGGCGGATGGGACCGACTACCGGCTTTGAAAAGCGCAAGCGGACCATCTGACCTCGGCGATCGCCGATGAACGCGCGCTTGTTCGCTTCCCGTCGCGGTACGTGCACCGATACCCAATGAGGTCCTCCGACGAGCTCGACCTCGACATCTGGCACCAGCCCTCGCCGCTGAACCTCGCGGCGGATCTGCTCTGGGATCGACTCCAGCGCGCGCGTTTTGCCGCCGCGAAGGTAATGTCGCGGAGGGACGTAGGGCGTCACCGATTTCCAGACCTTCCACGGTTGGCCGTCGAATCCCGGAGGAAACGGAACCGCTCGATCGAGGGGAACAAGCCGCACTTTCCACTCGTCGGGCTCCGAACCCGCCGTTGCCCACGATACCTCGCGCGCGGCTGCGACCAGGATCGCCTCCTGCTCGTCGCCATCGAACGCACACGAGCTACGCCAGACAAGGAGGCGCGTCGGCTGGTGCTCTTCGCACCACACTAGGAACTCTGTATGGCGATGGCCTTGGAGCGGCTCGCCGTTCGCGTCTTTACCGAACATGTCAGCCACCGCCTCACGCACATCGCGGCCGACTCTCGTCCAGGTGGCCGAAGCGTCACCCGTCTTCAACCGCAGCAACTCGCGGAGCACGGCCTCACGAAATCGCGCCGTGAGTCGGACGATCGCGCGACGTTCCGGCGCGACGTTCCAGCCAATGGCGAACTGCATCAGGTGACAACCAGGGCGATGCTCCGGCACACGACGACGCTCGCGGGCTGCGGGCCGCTCGGGTCGCACCGCGTAAAGCCTGTGCGCGCCGGGCGGAACATCTCGCTTGACGGCCTCCGGGTTGTCGGTCGTGCGCTCGATGTCTTCGCGCCTGGCCTCCCTGAGCGGTGCCAGCACGGGCACTGCTCCCGCCGTGCGACCCTCGGCGAGTGTGCAGTTGGCATCAGGAATCTCGTCGGTCGAACACGCCATGCGAATGCGCGTGAGCGTCTCGGCGCGCCCGAAGTAGGTCATGCGCTCGAGACACTGTGCAAGCACTGCTCGAACCTCGTCCGTCCATTCGTCACCTTCGATGAACCACCAGACGGGCGAGTCAGGCGGGACGCACCAGTAGTTGTCCTGCACGAGGCTGGTGCCGTAACTGCGAATTCCCGCCTTCTTCTTCTCGGCGGGGTGCCAACCGAACTCGGTCGGCTGGTACTGCCTCAACGGGGTTCCCTTCCTCGCCGCGAGTGGCAGATGGAACGCGTACGTGCTCTTGCAGAGCGCTCTCTGCAGCTTTTCGAGCTGCGAGAAATCGGGCTCCTCTTTAGCTTCACGAACCCATTGATACCAACGCGCGGTGACCGCGCGAACGAGACGCCACGGGCTTGGCGGCCACTCGCCATGAGGATCGTCGAATGGGTTCACACGCCAAGGCGTGGCGTGGAACCGGCCGAGAGGAAACTCTTGTCGGAGAACGATTTGCATCACTCGGTCGAGTCCTTTGCGTCGTCCTCAGAATCGTCAGCGCTCTCGCTGTTGTCGGCTGATCCTTCACGATACAGCTCCTCGCGCGGCCAGAAGATGTCCGTGACAGGATTCTCGGGA
>JADGHL010000222.1 GCA_019686135.1 Myxococcaceae bacterium
GGGCCGCCGTTCCCGCCGCGGCCACCCGCGCCGGGGTCCACGATGTTGCCGTGGATCACCGGCACCGACGTGGGCGCGGAGGTGAAGACGACGAAGATCCCGAACGAGCCGCCGCCCGATCCGCCGCCGTCGCCCGCAGTTCCGCCGCAGCCGCCTGCGCCACCACCGCCACCGGTCCCGCCGAGATCGCCCACGAGGTTGCCGACGGTGCAGCCGGTGCCGGTGTTCGAGTTGAACACGCCTCCGCCCGCGCCGCCTCCTCCGCCGCCCGTCGCCGCGGTCCCGTTCGAGCCCGCGCTCCCGCCCGAGACGACCCATTCGTCACCGACGATGGCGCCCTTCGCCATCTGGCACCCCGCCCCGCCCTGTCCGGGGCTCCCGTCCGTCCCGTTCTGCGCCGATCCGCCGTTCACTCCGGTTGCGGGGATGGTGCAGTCGTACTTGCAGAGCGCGGCGACGATCGGCGGCGCATTGACCGGGTGGTTGTAGTTGCCGTTCTGCGCGCCGAGCCCGTTCTTGCCGAGCGGCGGCTGGTAGCCCTGAGGCATGAAGCTCGCCACGTTGTTGCCCTGAACGGACGCGCCCGCGTTGCCGTTGGCGCTCGGGCACGACGGGTTCGTTCCGCCGGCGCCGCCGGGCTGGGACTCGCCGGCGCAGGTCGCGGACTGGCACTCCTTGCTGTTGAGCCCGTTCGCCCCCACGCCGCCGTTCGCGCCCGCCTTCCCGGGCGTGCCCGCCGCCGCGTCGCCGCCGCGTCCGCCGACCACGTGGTTGTTGGCGATGGTCAGGGCGCTGGTCGAGTTCTTCACGTAGATGGCGTACGAGTTCATCCCCGGCTGGCCGGGCGCGGGACGAAAGGTCACGTCGTAGCCGCGCACGGTGAAGCCGGCGAACACGGTGGGCGAGGTGATGTTCTCGGCGTTCACCGTGCCGCGCCGGAAGCTGCCCGAGGCGAAGTTGGGCTCGGGCGATTCGATCAACGTCGGGAACGCCACCACGTCGCGCCGGGAGAAGTCGCTGGAGTAGCCGCCGTAGAGCTTGACGCCGTTCTTGAGCACGACCTGCTCGAAATAGCTCCCCGCTGCCACGAGGATGGCCGAGTGCGTGGCCGGGTTGAACGCGGCGATCGCCGCGCCGATCGACCCGAATGGCTGGGCGCGGGTCCCGTTGCCGCCGGAGGCACCGGCCCGCACGAAGAGCGAGGTCGCCGCCACGCCATCCACGAGGTCGCAGTCGCGATCGACGTACGGCGAGCCGGCGTCGGGGTAACCCGCGTACAGGTCCGGCTCGTCCACTACGCCCGTGGCCGCCGGGCACTCGCAGCCGTTGGTGGGTTCGTGGTCGGCGTTGACGAACTGGTAGTCCACCGCGCAGGTGCCATTGCTGCACGTCGAGGGCCGGCCGAACCTCGCGACGCAGTCTGCGTCCGTGTTGCAGGTGGCGGTGCAGAAGCCGTCCACGCACGCGCCGCCGGGGCAGCCCGCCGCGCTGGTGCAGGCCTGCACGCACTGGCGGTAGAGCGGATGACACACGCGCCCCGCGCCACAGTCCGCGTCCACCTGGCAGGCGCCGCCGCCGGGGATCGACTCGCTCGTGCACTGCACGATCTCGCAGGTCGGGGCGATCGCCGGGCCCGCGCGGCAGCCGCCGATCGCGTGCTGGATGGTCGGGCTCCACTGCGCGACACAGTTGATGTTGCAGCTCCCGCAGTGGGTGTCGGTGTCGTAGGTGCCGCTGCCGCGGGTGTTCTTGAACGGCTCGTCCACGAGCCCGTCGCAGTTGTTGTCCGCGTTGTCGCACAGCTCGATCGTCGTCTCGGACGTGTCACACGAGGCCCACGCGCTGTCAGAGCCGCAGGTCTGCAGCCCCAGACACGTGGCACCGGGGATGGACACCAGGCACGAGCGCGTGGCGCCTTCGCGCGAAGGCTGGCAGGTGCACGTCTCCCCTTCGGGGATGCACAGCTTGTCCGCGCCGCGCTGTTCGCAGGTGTACCCGGACGGGCAGCACCCCTGCTGGCCGATCTGCCCGGTGCAACCTTCGTAGGGCGCGTCCACGTCGCACGCCTGCGCGCACCAGGTGCCCGGGTCGCTTCCCATGGCGATGCAGCGGTCGCCGAACGCGTTGCAGTCCGCGTCGACGGTGCAGGCGCGGCAGGACGATCCGATGACCCGCTGGCACATCACCGGCGCATCCGGCGGGAAGGGCGCAAACCCGGGGGCGCAGGCCTTCGGCACGCAGGTGGGCGCGCCCGAGCGCAGCTCGCACGCCACCGATCCGGGCGCGGGCCCGCCGTCGGCGCCGTCCTGTGCGAGGTGGTCGATCGCCTCCTCGCAGTCGTAGCCGCAGGCGCCGCAGTGATGGACGTCCTGGTACTGCTTCTTCACATTGAGGAACGGCTCGTCGATGGCGCCGTTGCAGTCATCGTCGAGCCCGTTGCAGAGCTCCTCACGGGGCGCGGGGGCACCACACACCCAGCTCGCGCCCGGGCCACCGTCGTTCGGCACGCAGTCCCAGACGCCCACGCACGCCCCCGCCACGCCGTTCATGCAGGACGGATACGGTGGCGACTTCGGGAGCGCGGACACGTCGATCGACGGATCGTCATCGTCCACCAGCCCGTCGCAGTCGTCGTCGACGCCGTTGCACACCTCCTGCGATGGCGAAGGCGCGTTGCACCCAGCCCAGGTCCCATCCGCCTGGCAGAGTTCGAACCCGTAGCAGGTCCCAAGTGGGCCACCCGCCCGGCACGCGCGGCCGAGCCCGACGGTGAGGTCCGAGCACTCGCAGGTGCCAGCGACGGGCACGCACTGCTCGCCGCGGATTCCGCCGTCGTCGCCCGGAACCGGCTCGCAGCGGTAGCCGTCGGGGCAACCGCTCTGCGAACAATCCCGGCCGCAGAATCCGGTGCCACCATCGCCGCCCGGGTGGACGCAGAGATCGCCCGACACGTTGCAGTCCGAATCCTTCGTGCAGGCGAGACAGAGCGCGTTGAACGGCGGCACGCACACCCGCGAGAAGCCCGCGTCCCCGAACGTGGCGGCCTTGCATTCCCAGCCGCCCGGACAGACGCCCACGCCACCGTCGACCGGTTCGCAGGGGACGCTGCACACCGGCGTGCGGCCCGGCCCCGCGGGGAGACAGAAGCCCGACTCACAGTCCGAGCCCGTCGCGCACACCGCACCGAGCGCGCCATGCCGGGGGCCCGCGTCGAGCTCGAGCACGGCGCAGCGGCCGTTGATGCAGTCCTTGTCCGGCGGGCAGTCTGCCCGGGACACGCACTCGCAGGTGCCTTCGATCTTGCAGCGGCCGTTGGGATCGACCGGCGGTTGAAAGCACGCGATGAAGGCGCCGAAGACCGCGGCAACCGCCACGTACCAGGGACGCCACACCATCCTCTTGAACATCGCCGGACTCCGCGCCCGCCCCAGCCTGGCGGCGCTCTCTTGGACATCCCCTCCGGCCGAGGGGTGGCGGCGACTGTAGGGAGCGGTATGACGAGCGTCAATCTATCGGCCGGGCGCAAAGGCTCAGCGCTCGCCCCACCGGAGCTTCTCGCGCAGGATCGCGAAGTACCCCATCTTCGGGTTTCGCACGAGCAGCACGCGGTTCGCCGATCGCGCCACCTCCACGCGATCGCCCGGCTCCATCGGATAGCCCGACTTGCCGTCGAGCGTGAGGTAGACGTCCGAGGCGCCCTCTTTCAGATCCAGGTGCACCGTGCGCTCGCTGGGCAGCACCAGCGGACGCTGCGTGAGCGCGTGCGGACAGATCGGCGTGACGATCATGCAGTCCACCATGGGGTGGATGATCGGCCCGCCCGCCGAGAGCGAATACGCCGTGGACCCGGTGGGCGTGGCGACGATCACCCCGTCCGCCTTGTAGGTCGTGACGTACTGCCCGTCGATACACATCTCGTAGTCGACGATCCGCGCGAGCGCGCCCTTGTTGAGGACGACGTCGTTGAGGACCTCGTCGTCGGCGATCACCCGGCCATTGCGCCACAGCCGGACCGTGAGCTTGAGCCGCGACTCGGTGCGGAACTTCCCGTCGAGCACGTCGTCGATGGTCGCGAGCGCATCCTGCCGGGGGATCTCGGTCATGAACCCGAGGCTGCCGAGGTTGATCCCCAGGATCGGCACCGCGCGGCCCCGGAGCAGCCGCGCAGCGTGGATCAGCGTCCCGTCTCCGCCCAGGACGATGACCAGATCCGCGCGCGCGATGAGCGTCTCCTCGGGCTCCGGTTGCGGCCACCCCAGCCTCGTCGACAGCGCCTCGTCGGCGAGCACCACCCGATCCGGGTAGCGGTCGCGGATCTCCGCCGCCAACGAGGCGGCCTCCTCCGAGTCGTGCTTGGCGACCAGCCCCAGGATCTTCACGGCGCGATCCTTATTAGAGGATGAGGCCCGGGGCACCTTTTGGTGAAGGCCGCTTCGCGCGGAGGCGGATGAATCGTCAGCCACCGACTCTGCCGGGCGGGAACTCCGCGGGATAGGAAGGACCACCGCCGCCGATGGTCTCCCCCTGCCCGACCGTCTGACCCTGGCCGATGGTCTGCGGGTGGCCGATCGTCTGCGGCTGCCCGATCCCCGGGGCGCTCCCACCAGTGGAGCCACTCTGCACGCCCGGTTCAGCTTCGGATGCGCTCGCCGAAGAAGACGGACCAGTGACCGTCGCGCTGGTCGGAGAGGTGGTCGCGGATCCGGCCGTGCCCGTCGGAGTGGTCGTTGGTGCCGCGCCCGTCGTCGTCGCCGATGTCGCGCCCGTCGCGCCAGTCCCCGTCGCGGCTGTCCCGCTCGCCGCGCC
>JADGHL010000086.1 GCA_019686135.1 Myxococcaceae bacterium
GTGTTGCTGATCGTCACCGAGCTCCTGGTGGCGTTCCTCGGGCGCTGAGGGCGGCGGGCCGGGCGGGCTCAATACCCGGTCATTACAGACGTTTCGGCAATCCGGGCGAAAAGCCTGTCGCGACGATTTGACAATCCCCGGCCGGACCCGCTGGACTCTCAGGGTCTTCTTTCCGCGTCTTTCTTTCAACTGGTTGGGGGAACAAGTGAGCTACCGCGGTTATCCGGAGCGCGATCTGGTGGGGAACCGGTCGTCGCTTCTGCTGCACGGCAGCACCGAAGCGGAACGGCGGGCGTGGGCGGAGGAGGCCGCCGCGAACTTCGCAGGGGAAGGCGTGCCGCTCACGGTGGCGGCGACGTCGGCGGAGCTGCGGAGCGCCTTGACGCGGCCGGGGGTGGTCTACGTGCCGGACGTGGCGCAGATCGACGCCGCCTCCCAGGCCGAGGTGGTGCGGGTGATCCGCGAAGTGGAGGAGCGGCCGAAGTTGATCATCGGCCTCAATGGGCAGCCGGATCTCGCCAGAGAGAGCGGCGTTCTGCGCCCGGATCTCCAGTACGCCTTGCAGAGAGCGGTGGTGAACCTCGACGAACCGGGCCTCAAGGAGGCGATCCGCGCGCGCCGGGCCCGCGCGCCGAAGCGACCAGCGGCCGGCCAGACGACTTCCACCAACACCCGCGCGACACCCACCACCCGGCGCGGCTCGTCCAGGCGTGCACCAGCACGGAAGCCCAGCACCAGCAAATCCCGGCGCAGCGGATCGCGCGCGCTGCGTCGCCCAGCGGCGGCGGCGAAGAAGAAGACGTCGACGAAGAAGGCACTTCGCCGGAGACGGTAGCGGTTCCGAGAGAAGCTTCGGTCACTCCGAACGACTCACGGATCGATCCGCGCTTCGGCTGCCAGCGGTAGCCGTTTCGGGCGGAGGACGAGACTTCGGGCCATCCGGCGCGCCCACTCTACTCACTGCTCACTGCTTGACTCAGAGAAAGTGCGTCGGCGGAGAGCCTTTCGAGGACGTCGGGATCTTCGGAGCGGTAGTAGCCGCGGATGTGTTGGTGTTGGTCGACGAGGACGAAGTGCGTGCCGTGGAAGATGCCGTTGAGGTCGTCCGCCGGCCCTTCGCGTCCCATCATTTGCTTCAGCCCGTCGACGATGACTTTCTTGAGCGCCTCGGGTTTGCCCGTGAGGAACGTCCAGCGGGCGGGATCGGCGTGGTGCTTCTGGGCGTACGCCTGAAGGACCGGCGGCTGGTCGTAGTCCGGGTCGACCGAGAACGAGACGAGCTGCACGCGCTCACCCGCCGACGCGGTCCTCTCCTGGACTTGCGCCATCTTCTGCGTCAACAGCGGGCACACGGTGGGGCAGCGGGTGAAGATGAAGTTGGCGATCCACACCTTCCCCTCCAGCTGCGCAGTCCCGAACGGCTCCGCCCTTTGGTTGGTGAGCGTGAACGCCGGCAACACGCCGTAGTCCTCGAACGTCCCAGCGCGGGCGGCTCTGCTCTTCAGAACGAACAGGGAACTGGCGAGGCCGATCGCGACGAGCGCGCCGAGGCCGACGATCCATATGGGCTTCACGATCCGGCTTGTACCGGCCCATCGCGTGGGCGGCAATCCCGGACGGTCGTGCCCGGCTGCCTGCTCTTTTCGCGCGGCGACTGGAGCGCCACGAACAGCGTGTAGATGCCGGCGTCGTTCGCAGAGTAGCCGTCGACCCACAGGTCGTACGTGCCGGGCGGAAGCGGGGACGTCTGGATCGTCTCGGACTGCGAAGGGTCTGGTCCGAACAGAGCAGCTCGGTGCCGGCGCTGCAGCTGCCGGAGGTGAGGCTCAGCCGTCCGCAGCTTGACCGGCGACGACCCGGGAGGTGGAGAAAACACCAGGCAGCCGTGTTCGTCCCCGCTGACACCTCGTTTGGGCGCAGTTAGACACAAGGCCGGTGCTGACCCGCGCGCTCGCTTTCGCTTCGACTGTGGTGCCCTCGGTGGCGCTGGCGTGTCCGTACTGCGCGGGCCGCGGCGGAGAGGGAGCGTTCGGGACCGTGGCCGTGCTGGGCGTGGAGATCGGCGCGCCGTTCGTCGTCGCCGCGGTGGCCTTCGTGGCGATCCGTTCGGTGCTCGCAAAGGACAGTGCGCACGACGAGGAGGCGGAATGAGCGTCGACCTCGGCCTGCCGCGCAACGTGTCCGAACATGGGGCGGCGATCGACGCGCTGTTGCACCGCGCCCACCTCTATGAAGCGGCGCTGGTCGCCCTCTTCGTGGGGTTCATCGTCTTCGCGGTGGTCCGTTTCCATCACCGCCAGAAGGCGCGATACCTGCCCGGCGTGTCCCCGCGCGCGGCGGCCGGGGTGCTGGCGGTGGCGGTGGGCGTGTTCCTGGTCGTGGACGGGACGTTCTTCGTGGAATCGTGGAGGATCCTCCACGAGCAGCTCTGGAACTTCGACATCCCGGATCGCGATCCGCGCACCACGCGCGTGGAGGTCAACGCGCACCAGTGGGCGTGGGACTTCCGGCAGCCGGGGCCGGACGGCGTCTTCAACACCGCCGACGACGTGGTCTCCTGGAACGAACTCCGCGTTCCGGTGGACGCGCCGGTCTCGATGCAGCTGTCGTCCACCGACGTGGTGCACTCGCTGTATCTGCCCAACTTCCGCCAGAAGATGGACGCGGTCCCCGGCCAGCTCAACCGGCTGTGGTTCCGCCCCACCGAGCCGGGCGACTTCGAGATCGCCTGCAGCCAGCACTGCGGCGTCAACCACTACCGGATGCGCGCGGTGCTCCACGTGATGCCGCGCGCGGAGTACGACCGCTGGCTCCGCGAGGCGGCGGCGATCGCCGAGCGCGCGCACGACCCGGACGACGCCGAGGCGCAGTGGGGGTGGCCGTGGCGGTGAACGCGACAGCGGCGGACACGCCCGGGTACGTGCGGATCGCCCGGCGCTATCTGTGGTGCGGGTTCGCCGCGCTCGCGGTGGGCGGGCTCCTCGCGATGCTCATTCGCTTCCAGTGGGCGTACCCCGGGCGGCCCGTGCCGCTGTGGGGCAAGGCGCTCACCCCGGCGGGCTACCAGTCCGTGTTCACCCTGCACGGGCTCACGATGATCTTCTTCGCGGTGACGCCGCTGCTCATCGGCGCGATGGGGACGCTGCTCGTTCCATCGATGGTGGGCGCAGGCAGGCTGGCGTTTCCGCGGCTGGCCAGCGTCGCGTGGTGGTTGTTCCTGCTCTCCGAGCTCACCGCCTTCGCGTCCTGCTTCGTGGAGCTGGGTGCGCCCGGCAACGGCTGGACGATGTACCCGCCGCTCTCCACGAAGGTCGAATCCCCCGGACCCGGGCAGACGGTGATGCTGGTGGCGATGCTGCTGTGGGTCGTCTCCTCCGTGATGACCGCGGTGAACCTGCTCACCACCCTCATCCGCGGCCGCGCGAACGGCCTGGGGTGGATGCGCCTGCCGCTCACCGCGTGGGGGCTGTTCCTCACCTCGCTCTTGACCGCGCTGTTCCTTCCGGTCCTGGGCGTGGCGGCCGGCCTTCTGTTCGCCGATCGCGAGCTGGGCACGAGCTACTTCGCCGCGCGCACCGGGAACCCGCTGCTCTATCAGCACCTGTTCTGGATCTTCGGCCACCCGGAGGTCTACATCCTCATCCTCCCGGTGTGGGGCGTGGTCGGGGACTTCGTCGCGTTCTTCTCGCGCAAGCCCGCCTTCTGGTACCGCGGCACCGTCTACGCGATGTGCGCCATCACCGCGATGAGCGGCCTGGTCTACGCGCACCACATGTTCGTCGCCGGGATCGGCCCGATGCTCGGGCGCAGCTTCATGATTCTGACGCTGCTCATCTCCCTCCCCGGCGAGGTGATGTTCCTGAACTGGCTGCTCACCCTCTGGCGCGGATCCATCCGGCTGGATTCGCCGATGCTGTTCGCGCTGGGGACGATGATCGTCTTCGGCATCGGCGGGCTGAGCGGACTGTACCTGGGGGCGATCGCCACCGACATCCCGCTCCACGACACCATGTTCGTCGTCGGCCACTTCCACCTGACCATGGCCGCCGCCACGTTCCTCGGCACGTTCGGGGCGATCTACTTCTGGTTCCCGAAGCTGTACGGGCGGCAGCTGAACGAGACGCTGGCGAAGGTGCACTTCTGGCTGACCGCGCCGCTTCTGCTCCTGGTGTTCGGCGGGCAGCTCCTCGCCGGCTACATGGGACAGCCGCGGCGGCTGTTCGACCCGTACGTCTACGAGTTCCTCCACCGCGTGAAGGTGGTCAACCACGGCACCACCATGTTCGCATTCGTGCTCGGCGCGGCGCAGCTGGTGTTCGTGTGGAACCTCATCGCCACCCTGCGCAGACCGGCGACCGCGGTGGACAATCCCTGGCGGGTGGGCACGCTGGAGTGGACCACGCGCGCCGTGCCGGGCGGCGAGGCGGCGCCGGCGCTGGTGGTCCGGCGCGGACCGCACGAGCTGTCGAATCCGGAGGTGCTCGCGGCCACGGGTCGCGACTACATCGGGCAGGCGGAGTGATGGGCGACGTCATCGCGTACAGGCCGAAGCCGGATCCCTCGCAGAGCGGGCCGAAGGTGGGGATGATCCTCTTCCTCTCCGCGTGGGGGATGCTGTTCGTCTCGCTGTTCTTCACCTGGGCGTTCGTGCGCGCCCAGGCCGACGTGTGGCCACCTCCGGACACACCCACGATGCCGCGGCACATCGCCTGGCTCGCGACGGCGGCCGTGGCGCTCTGCGCGGCGGCGTGGTTCGGAGCCAATCGCCTCACTCGTGCCGGTCGGCGGCAGGCGGTGGCGCCGGCGCTCGCGCTGGCGTTCCTGTCCGGCGCGGCGTTCGTGGGCCTTCACGCCTGGGCGATCGTCGTCGGCCGGCAGATCCGGATGGGCGGCTCGTACGGCTCGCTGTTCATGACAATGTTGTTCTTCCACGCGCTGCTCGCCGCCACCGGGCTGCCCGCCCCCGTCGTGCTGTTCCGCCGGGCGCTGCGCGGCCTGTACTCCCCGCAGCGCCACATCGGGATCCGCGTGTGGGGAGCGTACTGGTACTTCACCGCGGCGCTGTGGGTCGTGATGTTCGGGGTGCTCTACTTCCTGTGAACCGCGCCGCCGCCATCGCTCTGGTGTGGCTGTGCGCTTGCTCGGACGCGCCCGCGCCGCTCAGGCTCGCGGACGGTCGGGTCATCGATTCAGCCACGCTCGAGCGCGGGCGGGATGCGTACCGCCTCTACTGCCAGAGCTGTCACGGCGAACGCGGTGACGGCCGAGGACCCGCCGCGCCGGGTCAGCGACCGCCGCCGCGCGACTTCACCCAGGCGCAGTTCAAGTTCGGCGGAGTGGCCGCGGGCGAGCTGCCGGTGGACGAGGCGCTCCTGCGCACCGTGCGCCGCGGGCTTCAGGGCACCGCGATGCAGGGGTGGGATCTGCCGGAGGAGGATCGCGCCGCGGTCATCCAGTACCTGAAGACGTTCTCGCCCCGCTGGAGAGACGAGCCACCCGGTACGCCGATCGAACCGGACGGGGCCGATCCCTGGCAGGGGCGCGAGGCCGAGGCAGTGGCGAAGGGCCGCGCCGTGTACCACGTGATGGCGAAGGACCACGCCGGCTGCAGCTCCTGCCACCCCGCGTACCTCACCCGAGCGGAGCTGGCGGATCTGACCGAGTCCGTCACCGGCGTCCGTCCGACCGCGTTCGCGCGCGACCTGCACCACGGCCGGCTGCGCGACACCGAGTACGGGGTCAAGGCGATCGCCCCCGACTTCCTGTTGCAACCGCTCAAGACGATCGGCCCCGTGACGGCGGAGTACTCACGCGAGGCGCAGCGCCGGGACCTGTACCGCGTCATCGCCGCCGGCGTGGGCGGCACCGCGATGCCCCAGTGGAAGGGCGCGCTGCCGGAGGAGAACCTGTGGGCGCTCGCGTACTACGTGCAGTCGCTGATCGACCTGCGCGGCACGCCCGCGGCGCTGACGTGGCGCGAGAAGCTGGACGCCGACGACCGCCTCGCGGTGAGCGCAGGCACGCCCTGAGCCCGTCTTATGGATCGGCTGACCCCCGCGCGCGCTGGGGGGTTGCCCGACGCTGGGACGAGGGCTAAACGAACCGGACGATATGAAGACGTATGCACGTAATGCGTCAGGGCGGATGTTCGAGAACGAGTTTCTCGAGGCGGCCTCCAGGGTGCACCCGGTCACGCCGTTCGTCTTCTACATCCCCATCATCACCGGCCTGATGGTCTGGGCGCTGTACCGGGGCATCACCTCGTGGGGGATGTCGGCGCTGGGGTTGCTGACCGGGGCGATCACCTGGCAGGTGATGGAGTACTTGATCCACCGGTTCTTCTTTCACTGGGAGGGATCGGGGCCGATCACCCGACGGATCCACGAGATCGTGCACGGCTACCACCACAAGTATCCCGATGACGGGATGCGCCTGGTGATGCCGCTGGGTGCCAGCATCCCGCTGGCGCTCGTCATCGCCGGGATCCTGTGGCTGGTGGGCGCGCCGTCCTTCACCGTCCCGTACTTCTGCGGGATCGTCGCCGCGTACCTCGCGTACGACTTCATCCATTACTCGGTGCACCACCACAAGCCCCGGACCCAGTGGGGCAAGACCCTCCGCGCGCACCACATGGCGCACCACTTCGCGGTCCCGGACAAGAACTTCGGGATCAGCCACCGGTGGATTGACGCGCTGGCCGGGACACTCAAGCGGCGGCCGACTTCCGAGGGATGATCTCCCTCTCGGTTCTGTTCCTCACGCTGGCCGCCGCGCCCGTACAGGCAGATTCTCCGCCGGACGCGCCGCGGCTGCAGGTAGGCGCGCGCACCTTGCTCGCCTCCGCCGGGACTGCGGCGCTGGAGGCAGACGTGGTGCGCTACACCGAGGCCGATGCACCGACCACGCCTCAGGTCGCCTTCCTCGCGTCCGCGTTCACCTCGCTGACCGGGTTGGCCACGACGTTCGGACTGTTCGCCCAGCCCCCCAGCTCGCTCCCCTTGAGCGGTTTCGGCTGGCGGGCACGGCTGGCGACGAGCCTGTTCCTCCTCAGCACCGGTCCGTCGGTGGGCGATCTGCTCAACGGCGACTGGGGCGCGTTCGCGATCGGCGCCGGAGGGCGGACGCTGTTGTCGTGGCTGGCCTGGGGCGCGGTGGAGTACGTGTCCTCTACACCCGGGGTGGACGGGATGTTGATTTTCGGCACCGTGCTGCTGGTCACCGTGACCGCGCTAGTGTGGACCGGCTGGTGCGCCATCGATCTCGTCCGTGCCGCGTTCGCGCCGGGGCGCTGGGCAGAGCGGATGAATGCCAGCGTCCACCCGCGCGCCCCGATCGCTGAAGTGCGCCGCGCTGGAGCACTCGCGCTCGCCTGGTAGAGCAGCGATACGTGGGCAGCGGATGACCGACCGTTTGCGAGGGACGGGGGAAGGTCTGTGGAGCGCGGGGAGCGGTATGGTCGTGGCGTGATTGGCACCGCTTCCGCGCTCATTCTCCTGACCGCCGTCGCCGGCACGGACGCGCCGATCCGCCTCGGTCTCGACGCCACCGAATTCAGCCCCGGGCGCCTGCTGCATTCGGAGAAGGTCGATCCCGCGCTGCTGGCCTACGCGCCCACCTCGCCGGACGGAGCATTCGCCGCTTCGCTGGCGACCGTCGGGACCGGGCTGATCCTCGCGGGCGCGGGCGTGGCGTTGCTGGTCGACAGTCCCACCACCCCGGTCGTGCCGGGGATCGCGATGATCGGCTGCGGCCTGTTGATGATGAACTTCGGCGCGTTCGTCGGCGACCTGTTGAACGGAGACGTGCGCCGCTTCCTGGTGGGCGGCCTCGTGAAGCTGGCAGGGACCATGGTGCTCCCGATTCTCGGACCATTCGGGGTGCTGGCCTGGATGCTGTGGGTGGGAGTGGACGTGGCGAGCGCGCGGGACGCGCCGGCTCGTTGGGTGGCGCGGAACATCCCGGGGGCCGCCGGGACGGCGAACATCTCCAGCATCGCCGAACCCGGCCCACAGCGCCGGCTGTTGGCCGTCGCGTTCTGAATCAGGCGGGCGGCTCGGGCGTTCATCAGGTTGAAGGTCCGCCGATCCGCAGTTCCCGTTCCGTCTGCAGAGATCGCGTCTACACTCGCGCGGTGCGCCGCCATCCCCTCGCGCTCATGCTGCTGCTGCTCGCGCCGGCGACCGCCTTCGCGTCGAGCGCGAACCCGATGATCCGGAACATCGCCCTCGCGATGGTGGTGGCGAGCGCGCTCGGCGTGTTGGCGAAGCTGCTGAAGCAGCCGCTGCTGCTCGGCTACATCGGCGCCGGCGTGCTGATCGGCCCGCTGGGGTTGAGGCTGGTGAGCGACCAGCACGACATCAGCGAGATCTCCGAGCTCGGGTTGATCCTCCTCTTGTTCATGATCGGCCTGGAGATCGACCTCAAGAAGATGTTCGGAGCGGGGCGGTGGGTGATCGTCCCCGGCGTGCTGCAGTTCCCGCTCGGCGCCGCGGTGGCGGCCGCGTGCATCCACGGCGTGTCGAAGCTGGGGCTCGTCCTCGGCGCCACCCTCTGGGAGGTCGGCTACCTGGCCGTCGCGCTGTCGCTCAGCTCGACGATGATCGTGATCAAGCTCCTCTACGACAAGCTGGAGCTCGACACGCTGGCCGGGCGGATCACCGTCGGCATCCTCGTGTTCCAGGACCTGTGGGCGATCCTCGCGCTGGCGGTGCAGCCGAGCCTCGCGCACCCCGACGCGTGGCTCTTGACGCGGACGTTCCTCGCCGGGCTGTTGCTGGTGGCGGCGGCGCTGGCCGCGTCGCGGTTCGTGTTGCCGCGCGTGTTCCACCTCGTGGCGAAGGTGCCCGAGCTGATGGTGGTGCTCTCGCTGGGGTGGTGCTTCCTCATCGGGTTGATCGCCGGGCTGCCGCAGGTCGGCCTGTCGATGGGGATGGGGGCGTTGATCGCCGGCGTGTCGCTGGCGACGTTCCCGTACAACGTGGACGTGAACGCGCGCGTGCTGAACATCCGCGACTTCTTCATCACCCTGTTCTTCGTCTCGCTCGGGATGCAAATTACCCTTCCGTCGCCGGCGGTGCTGGCGGGAGCGGTGGTGCTGTCGGTCGTGCTGGTGGTGGCACGGGCGGCGGGCGTGTTCGGCGTGCTCAAGCTCCTTCGGGCGGACCACGGGACCGCGCTGCTGGCGACGATCAACCTCTCCCAGGTGAGTGAGTTCTCGCTGGTGGTGGTGGCGCTGGGCGTGGGCCACGGGCACGTGAGCTCGGACCTCCTGGCCCTCGTGATGTGGACGTTCGCGCTCACCGCGGTCGGTTCGTCCTACGCGATCGTCGAAAGCGGCGCGCTGCAGAAGACGTTGGCGAACGCGCTCCGGCGGATCGGCTGGAAGGACGCCGAGACACCCGTGAGCGACGCGCGGAGGGCGGAGGAGCGCACCGTGTTGCTCCTCGGCTACTTCCGGATCGCCCGGGCGTTCGTGGCGGAGGTGGCGAGGCGTGAACAGCACCTCCTCGGAGAGTTGAAGGTGATCGACTTCAACCCCGCAACCGGTCAGGAGCTCGCGAAGCTGGGCGTGCCGTGCATCTACGGCGATCTAGCGAACCTCGACACCCTGCACCACGCCGGGGTCGAAGAAGCGAAGGTGGTGCTGAGCACCATCCCGGACACCTTCCTGAGAGGTACCAGCAACGAGAAGCTGACGCGGATGCTGCGGCCCATCTGTCCGAACGCACGGCTGATCATGACTGCCGAGACCGCGGAACAGGCCGTGGCCCTCTACGACGCCGGAGCGGACCTCGTGCTGCAACCCAACGTCGTGGCCGGGCAAGCCGTCATCAGCGTGCTGGAGCAGGCCCTGTGCGGAAACTTCGAAGACCTGAGAGAAGAGGCCGCGGCGGATCTTGCAACGCGAGCCGGAACCTGGGCCGTATCCCCGAGAGGCTAGCCGAAACCCGGAAAGCCCAGACGCCGACGCCCCGCCACTCCGAACGGAGCGCGGGGCGCCAGAACAAACCCACCCGCCCGAAGGGCGGAGGAAGTCACCCACTACTCACCAGCCACTACGAACGGTTCGAAGCGGCGAAGAGTTCGTTGAACTCAGAGATCGCTTTGTTGAGCGCCGCCTTCGTGTCGTCCTTCAGTTCCTTGCGTTCGCGGATCTGCGAGAGGATGTCCGGGTACTTCGACTTCACGAAGTCGACGAATTCCTTCGCCCAGCGTTGGACGTCCTTCGGTTCGATGTCGCGGATCCAGCCACGCTTGTTCGGGTCGTCCTTGTTGGTGGCCGCGTAGATCTGAATGACCTGCTCTTCGACCGGCATCGGCGCGTACTGCACCTGCTTGAGCAGCTCCACCAGACGGGCGCCGCGGGCCAGCGTTTCCTGCGTCGCCTTGTCCAGGTCCGAGCCGAACTGCGCGAACGCCGCCAGCTCGCGGTACTGCGCCAGCTCCAGCTTCATCGACCCGGCGACTTGCTTCATCGCCTTGATTTGCGCCGACGAGCCCACGCGCGACACCGAGAGGCCGACGTTGATCGCCGGACGGACGCCCGCGAAGAACAGGTCCGTCTCCAGGAAGATCTGCCCGTCGGTGATGGAGATGACGTTGGTCGGGATGTACGCCGACACGTCGCCCGCCTGGGTCTCGATGATCGGCAGCGCCGTCAACGAGCCCGCGCCCTCCTCGTCCGAGAGCTTCGCGGCGCGCTCCAGAAGGCGCGAGTGGATGTAGAAGACGTCGCCCGGGTACGCCTCACGGCCCGGCGGACGGCGCAGAAGCAGCGACATCTGGCGGTACGCGACGGCCTGCTTCGAGAGATCGTCGTAGACGATCAGCGCGTGCATCTTGTTGTCGCGGAAGTACTCGCCCATCGCGCAGCCGGCGTAGGGGGCGAAGAACTGCAGCGGCGCGGGCTCCGACGCGTTGGCCGCCACCACGATGGTGTAGTCCATCGCGCCGTACGCCTTCAGCTTGTCCACCACCTGCGCCACGGTGGACTGCTTCTGGCCGATCGCCACGTAGATGCAGAAGACGTCCTGGCCCTTCTGGTTGATGATCGCGTCCACCGCCACCGCGGTCTTGCCGGTCTGACGGTCGCCGATGATGAGCTCGCGCTGCCCGCGGCCCACCGGGACCAGCGCGTCGAGCGCCTTGATGCCGGTCTGCATCGGCTCGTGCACCGACTTCCGCTTCACGATGCCCGGAGCCTTGATCTCCAGACGGCGGTACTCGGTCGCCTGGATCGGGCCCTGACCGTCGATCGGCTCGCCGAGCGCGTTCACCACGCGGCCCAGAAGGCCCTTGCCCACCGGCACCGAGGCGATCTGCCCGGTGCGCTTCACCGAGTCGCCCTCGCGGATGTCCTTGAACTCGCCCATGATGGCGATGCCGACGTTGTCCTCCTCGAGGTTGAGGACGAGGCCCTTCACGCCATTGGAGAACTCGACCAGCTCGCCGGCGAGCGCGCCGTCCAGGCCGTACACGCGCGCGATACCGTCGCCGACGGAGAGCACCGTGCCGGTCTCGGCGACGGTCACCTTCTTGCCGTAGTCCTTGATCTGCTCGCGGATGATTCTGCTGATTTCGTCAGCGCGGATTTCCATGATGGTTCGTGTCCTCGATAGAAGCGCGGCAGGGCGCGCCTCGGGGGCGCGGCGCACGTAGCACTTCGCCCCACCGCTCGCAACGGCGGAAACCACTTGGGCCAGGGGGCGCGTACCGGCAGGGCGGGTTAGATCTGCCGGGAACCATCAGGAAAGGACGCGCCCATGCTGTTCGGTTCGAAGAAGCTCCGGATGCCGACGAGGGAGGAGGCGCTCCCCGGCCGCGCCGAGCGGATGCCCATCCCCGAACGCCACTTCGTGCTCGGCAGCCCGCTCGACGGGGATTTCCCGGGCACCCGGAAGGCGATGTTCGCGCTCGGCTGCTTCTGGGGCGCGGAACGGAAGTTCTGGCAGCTGCCCGGGGTGGTCTCCACCGCGGTGGGCTACGCCGGCGGCTTCACCCCCAACCCCACCTACCGCGAGGTGTGCACCGGCCAGACCGGCCACGCCGAGGTGGTGCGGGTCATCTTTGACCCCCAACGGATCTCCTACGACCAGCTGCTGAAGACCTTCTGGGAGAGCCACGACCCCACCCAGGGGATGCGGCAGGGCAACGACATCGGCACGCAGTACCGGTCGGCGATCTTCGTCTTCGATGAGGAGCAGCGGCAGGCGGCGGAGGCCTCGCGAGCGCGGTATGCCCAGGTGCTGAAGAAGGCCGGGTACGGCGAGGTGACGACGGAGATTGCTTCTGCGCCGGAGTTCTACTTCGCCGAGGACTATCACCAGCAGTACCTGGCGAAGAATCCGGATGGCTACTGCGGCCTGGGCGGCACCGGGGTGAGCTGCCCGGTCGGTGTCGTAGAGGCGTGAACCGCGCGTGGGGCGGGGTAGCGATTCGCGGGAGCTTGAGTACTGCGAGGATCCAGCCCGCCCGACCGTAGCTTGGGGTGTTGCGGAGGCGGCGCGAAGGGGCGCGTGTAACGGGCAGCGCTCCAGGGAGATAGAACGTCGAGAGAGTCCCGTCCGATCCGAGCGCAGCGTGGGGCGTAGCGGAGGCGGAGCGGACTGGCGCGAATGCCAGCCGCTTGAGCGCTGGGGGAGGATCCGGTTCGCGCGAGGGCAGCGAGAAGCGGAGGCGGAGCGCACTAGGGCGTGTGGCGGACAGGGTCCCCCAGCAGCTTGAGCACCGCGAGGAGCCGGCTCCGCGCGCGAGTAGCGAGAGGCGAAGCCGACTGGCGCGGGTGCCAGCCGCTTGAGCGCTGGGGGAGGATCCGGTTCGCGCGAGGGCAGCGAGAAGCGGAGACGGAGCGCACTAGGGCGTGTGGCGGACAGGGCCCCCCAGCAGCTTGAGCACCGCGAGGAGCGGGCTCCACGCGAGAGTAGCGAGAGGCGAAGCGGACTGGCGCGGGTGCCAGCCGCTTGAGCGTTGCGGGATCCCGCCCGCCGGAGCGCGGTGGAGACGGAGCGGAGTGTCGTGAATGCCGAGGAGCGCGCTCCGGGAGTTCCAGCGCTGCGAGGAGCCCGCGCGCCCGAGCGCAGGTGAGGCGCAGCGGAGAGGAAGCTGACGGGCGCGTCGGTCAGACAGCGCTTCGCGGCGCCCGGCCCCGCCGTGAGAGCAGCGCGGCGAGACGCTCATCGGAACCGTGCCAATTTCAGCCCCGGTACAGCGCCGGCCGTGCGCACTGCCGACGGACATGCATGTCGGTCCGGTCGGCGGACGCGCAAGCCCGCATGGCTCGCTGTACCCGGCGGCCTTCTCGGTGGCGAGCGCCGTGACTAGCTGCAAATCTCTTTTCCGCGCGTGCGGACGCACACCTTCTTCGCGTTGGGCACCAGCCAGAACTGGATGCAGTCGCCCGTCTGGGTCGGCTGCGGACCCTGCGCGTCGTAGATCGTGACGGCGCAATCGGTCAGCCCCTGCACCAGGGTGCTGTCCGAAAGCTTGCCTTCGGCGATGACATGGGTCCCGTGCTCGTCGGTGGACCAGCGCAGCCCGAGCTTCCACTCCGCATCCGCCACGGCGCGCACTGGCACACGGAGCTGGGCACTGCCGACTTGAAGAACCGGCGCAGACCCGGTGGCGCGGGAGACGAGGACCGGATCGGACAGGACCGAGTTCGGCTCGGTGGGCGTGCGCTCCTCGTGCTCGAGCACGAACGCGTCATCGGCGGAGACCAGGGTGCGGCCCCACCCGAAGAGCTCGTGCCCAGAAGCCTCCCGCGCCTGGATCTTCGTGCGGAGAGTCGCGTTCACCGGCACCGGGATGCCGTTCGCCGGTGCGGTGCTCAGGTCGACCTTACGCTCGAAGCCCGGCCGGCCGTTGTCGCCCGCCCACAGCTCCGTGAGCTCCACCTGCGTCGCCCGGGCGCAGGCGATCTCCGTCCGGCCCTCGTAGCGGAGCGATCCGTGTGCATCCTTCACCCGGACGACGAGCGGCGCCTTCCCCGTAGCCGGCGCGTCGTTGCAGCGTACCGCGAACCAGTAGTCCCGCGTCATCCCCTGGGCGATCACCTCGAACCCCGGTGGCGCGTCGACCTCCAGCGTCGTCCCTTCGAAGTTCCACACGTTCACCGTGCAGTCGATGCCGGGGAGATCGAGCTTCCGGCAGTCGTCCGCCGAGTGGAGCACCCGGAAGGTGGAGAACAGCCCCTCCGCCAGAGGCTGTCGCGGCGAGACGATCGGCACCCGGGCGCCCGCTGGCTGAGTGGTCACGCAGCCCGCGGCGCCGAGGAGGGCGAGCACCGCCATCATCTTTGAGCGGGATCGATGCAGGGGTCGAGCAGAGCGCGTCATTGCGCCCAGCATGCCATGGCTTCGCAGGACAGCCGGTCCACCGTTTGCCGAACCGCGAACTCAGGGATGCCGGCACGACGGGCCCGGCAGCTCCCTGCAATTGCAACAAATCTTCCTCAGGTGCAGTGACTGGGTGCTCTTGCACATGAAAAGTCGGGCACGCGGTGAAGAATTGTTGCCGGCTGACCTCGAGCTCCCGGCGTCGCTGCGCCGGTCGCAACCGTAACCCTCGCTGCCCGATTCCGTCAGGACACCGAGCGCGTCCGCTCACGGTGACAATCTGGCGCCGATGCGCGCGTGGGTCAGCTGCGTGACGCCCCGCGGGTTGCATGGACTCGGCAGGAGAGCCCGGTGCCGGGGCCTGACGGTCAGCCGCGGGTGGGGGCTTCCCGCAACGTGATCGCCTTCTCCGGGCAGGCGACGACGCACAGGCCGCAGGCGCGACAGGCATTCGCCTTCGGCGTGAACGCGGTCTTCTTCCCGTGCGCCCACAGCTTGAAGCGCACCAGAGCCGGCATCGCGCGATACTCTGTTTCGTCGATCCGGCCCACCTCGAAGACGCCGTGCGGGCAGACCGCCACGCACTCCGCCTTGCCCTCGCAGCGGCGCCGGTCCACGACCGGAACGAACCTGCCCGCGGAGGCGCGGCACCGTTCGCCCGGACGGTTCGGATTCTTCGCCGCGCGCCGGGCCTTGACGACGTCGAACCCAGCGTCGTGGCGTTCCTCGGGGATGTCGTCCTCGGTCATGAGATCAGCCTACTCCGCACCGGAGCAGCCTGTATGGTGTCGGGCATGCGCCGACCGACTCCCAGCAAAGCGGCCACCCAGCGTGCGCCGAAGCCCAGCCGGCCTCCCGCTCCGCCGACGACGCTCGAAGAAGTGATGACTGCGCTCGAGAAGGCGGGTTCGGCGCAGACGCGGAAGATTTACCTGCGTCATGGCGGCACCGAGCCGATGTTCGGCGTGAGCTTCGCGACGCAGAAGGCGCTCTACAAGAAGATCCGCCAGGATCACGCGCTCGCAGTGGCGCTGTGGAAGACCGGCAACCTCGACGCGCGCCTGCTCGCGGTGAAGATCGCGGACCCCGCGAAGCTGACCTCGCGCGATCTCGATCGCTGGGTGAAAGAGGGGGGCGACCGGATGATGCGAGCCTATCTCGCGTCGCTGGTGGCGGACGGGCCCCTGGGACCCACGAAGCTGGCCGAGTGGCTCTCCCGGCCGAAAGGGCCCGAGAAGTGCACCGGGTGGTCGCTGCTCGCGACGCTGGCGATGCGCGACGCACAGATCCCCGACGCGCAGTTCGCCGAGTACCTCGAGACGATCGAACGCACCATTCATACCGCGCCGAACGAGGAGCGCGAGGGGATGCTCAACGCCGTGATCGCGATCGGTTGTCGCAGCGCGGAGCTGCGCAAGGCGGCAACCGCCGCGGCGAAGCGGATCGGCCAGGTCGAGATCGACTACGGAGAGACCGACTGCAAGACCCCGGATGTCGTGCCGGCGATCGACAAGGCGTGGGTGCACTCCACGTCCAAGGGATTCGCCAGTCCCGCGGCGCACGAGCGGTCCCGCGAGTCGATGCGTTTGCGTTGTTGAGGCGCTGCGTCGCGCGGTCGGCGCTCTTTCGGCGACCGCATCGGGCTGCACGGAGTGCCGCTCCTGGCGGCCCATCAACAACGCCGGTGTTCACATGTCGCCCCTTCTTCAGGGCCATGGGTCCCGGGTGAGACGCGAGCAACCGGCACCTTGAGGACACGATCCGCTGCTCGCATCGAGTCGCCACATCCGGCGCTTCGCGCGCGAGTCGACCGGCTTCGCTTTCGAGAGGACGGTCCAGTGGCGGGCCTGGCCTTCTCGATGTCGGTTTGATCCCTGGCCGGTAGGGCACACCGTCGATGACGAAGTCGTAGCGACAGGGGACCGGCGGCAGCGGAAGAGGAGCGCACAGTTCGAGCGCGACGAACGGCGCAGGGATTGGACGCGACCCGCCGGCAGCCGCTCGCCCACGGCGTCGAGCTCATGAAGCGCGCGTCACTTCCACAATGGAAGTACCCCACTTCACTGTGCGAGACCGTAGAAGGCCGCACGCACTGCCTCCCCCGCCGCAGCTCGACCATGGCGCCGAGCTCATGCACAGCCGGGTCGATGCCGTCGTGGTCCGGTTCACGCGCGCCGCTTCCGGACTGGAAGGGCTCCGACTGCGTCGCAGGTCGCTCTGGAGCAACGAGGCAACCGCGCGTCCCCGGGCGGCCGACCGCGTCGCTCCCTCGGGAAGCGTGAGGGCCCGTTCGGCCCTTCGGCGGTGCGCGGCCGGCCCCTCGCTTCGCACCGAATTCTGGCGCGCAGCATCCGTCCTGCTCGCGTCCTGGCACGTTCTGATGACTGCATGCTCGCCCGCTGCATCCCCCCCGCCCGACGGTGCGGCGGAGACCGGAGAGCACCTGCCGGCGCGCGCTGCGGCACGGGAAACCGCCGCGCGCGTCCTCTTCCGCGCGCAGACCACCAGCACGCAGCCTTCCATGCGTCGCAGCCCCCCGCCCTGTCACGGCACGCTGGCGCGGGCGAGGTCGCACTCCGCGCAGCCGTGGTCGGCGGGGCAGAGGAACACCAGCGGATCCGTGGCGAGGTGTTCGACGGCGACCGTCACCAGGACGCGGGCCTCGCACAGTCGAGCGTGGGCGTTGCCCACCTTGCCCTCGCGTTGCAGCCCCTTCGCGCGCAACCAGTCATCCACCTTCCGGAAGCCGACGCAGCAATGATCCGTCTCAGCGATCATCACCGTGCGGACCACGCCGCCTTCCTCCACCACGGTCGGATAGGAGACGGAATACGGCACGCCGGCGATCGCCTCGGCGAGGTGAAGCGTTGTGTTCTCGCTGTGCGTCACACCGAGCAGCAGCACCTGTCCGCCGAGCGCGTGCACCCGGCCCACCGGGCTGTCCGGGCCGTGCGGTGGAGAGAGCGGCTGAGGGCGGCAGATCTCCTCGGCGTGTGGGCCCGCCGCGGCGAACGAACCTCCCGGGTGGGTGCTCCGAAGCACGCCCGGCTGACGCCAGAAAATCTCCGCCGTGATGCCCATACCCACCGAGGGGGTGGAGCGCGGATCAAAGACACTCTCGCCGTCGGTCATCGTGGGCATGACCAGCGTCCCCCCCGGCCCGAGCGCCGTGCGCAGCGCGCGGATCAATCCCAGCGGACCACCGTCGACCGGACGGACCGCGCGGAAAGACGTGTGCACCAGCAGGACACCCCCGGGGCGGACGCCCAGCGCTCGCAACTGCTCCACGATCTCCGCCTCGGTGCTCATGCCGCCGAGTGTCGCGCGTTCCGGCGCCTCCGCGAACGCTCGCTCGCACAGGTCCGGGTTCATGGCACGCGGGAAGCGGCCCAGTCGGCCGCCCTGTTGCGGGTCGTTCTCTTCATGCCTGGCACGCGACGCAGCGACCGGGTCGTGCCGCGGAAGTCCGCGCACGTACCCGGCGGACGCGCGAACGATTCAGGGTGAGCGAACGGAGTTCGCCGCGAACAGGGCGCCGGCATCCTACTGCGACATGGACGGTGACCCGCAGCTTCACGACCGACCACCGACCGCAGCGTGAGCTCTGAGCGCCCGCTTCGGCGGACTCACCACCGCGCTCACCGCTGCTGCTCAGCCCAACGCGACGCCCTGGGGCATTCGCCGCTGCGCCAGCGCGCCCCGCCGGCTCAACTTCGGTCTGAGCTCCGAGCGCCTGCATCCGCGTCGGGCATGCGGACACGACGGCCGACTCCGGGGTGCACCGTCGCGCTCAGCCCGGGCGGGTGGCACACGACGCGGGGTGCTGGACCACGCGGGGCCACGACTGCGGTCCTGGCACCCCTGCTGCTCGGGCCAGCGCGACGGGGCGCACGGCCGCAATGAGCGTCGGCGCGAGTTCCGAGCGCGCGCCCCGGTCGGGCACGAGGGCTGGACGCACGACACTGGACGCGGTACCGAGCGCACCGCGCTCACCGCGCTCACCGCTGTTCTTCAGGCCAGCGGGACGTCAACCCCAGGTCCCCACCGCTGCGCCGACGCGCACCGCGGCGTTCAGCCTCGGCGTGAATCTCCGAGCGCTCGTGCGTGCGCGTTGGGCGCGAGGATGCAACGCGCCACGCCATGACAAACGCCGGCCCGGAGGCACTGCTGCCCTCAACTTCTGGGCAAACTCTGAGCGCCCCGAGTCCGCGTTGGGCGCGAGGGTATGACGCAGGACGCACGACGGCCCCGGCGGTGCCACCGCGTTCAGGCTCGGTGCGAACGCTGAGCGCGCGTGCGGCGCGTCGTGGACGCAGAGACGATGCAGACTCTCGAGTCACGGCCGCCCGGGTTCACCGCAGCGCTCAGCCCAGTGCTGCTGCCGACCTGGCGCGAAGGTCTCCGAAATCATCGACACCGCGTTGGCGCGCACCGCGGCGTCGAGCTACGGCGTGGGCTCGGAGCGTGCGTGGCGCCGGGTGCGAGGACACGGCGCACGACACGGTGACGGGCTTTCCCCTCGGAACTCTGACCTGGAGTCCGCGTCGGGCGTGAGGAGCACGACGCGGGGCGCGCGACCACCACGGTGGTAGCGCCGCTCAGCTCCCGTGCGAACTCTGAGCGCGAGTCCGTGACGCAGGACCCACGCCGGCCCCGGGTTTACCGCCGCGCTCAGCCCAGCGCGACGTCTCCCCAGGTCATCACTGCCGCGCCAGCGCTCGAGACACTCCCCACGGTGTAGAGAAGGATCCGATCACCCTTCTTCAGCTTCCCGGTCGAGGCTGCCCGGTGGAGGTTCGCCGGCATCAGCACCGGGCCCACGTTCCCGTATTCGGTGTACGTGTCCACCGTGCGCTCCGGCGACACGCCCAGCGCGCGCGCGCAGAAGCGCGTGTACCAGGCGACCGGAGAGTTGAAGATGAAGAAGTCCACGTCCGACAGCTTCATCCCCGCCGCCTTCAGCGCGCCCTCGCAGGCCTCGCGCAGGCAGGTCTCGGAGATGGTCCGGAGCGCCGGCCCGGCTTTCGACGTCGCCCGCATCCGGATCGCCGGGAGCCGGTCTGGTCCCACCTGCTCCAGCTGATGGGAGAGCGCGCCGCACGACAGCGCGGTGTGCATCGCCCGGAAGCCGTGGACGCCGCCTTCCTGTACGGGCTCCACCAGGAACGCCGCCGCCCCGTCGCCTACGGTCCACGACAGGGTGTCGGTGTCGTCCGCGTTCCGCGAGTACGTGCAGGACACGACCACCAGCACCCGCCGGTAGTGGCCGGCCTCCACCAGCGCGGTCGCGGTCTGCAGCCCGACCAGCGATCCGGAGCACGCGGACTCGATGTTGAACGCCATCCCCTTCGTGCCCAGCGCCTGCGCGAGGTACGCCGCGTTGCCCACCCCGAGCGTGTCCGGCAGAAACGAGCTCACGAGCAGCAGGTCCACGTCCTCCACCGTCTTCCCTGCCGCCGCCAGCGCCCGCTCGGCCGCGCGCTTCTCGATGGTGAGCGACGTCTCGCCCTCGGCCAGCACCCGCCGCTCCTTCGTGCCGCGGAACGGATCCTTCAGGTACTGCGCCATCTCCTCGTCGAAGATCGCCGCCACTTCCGACGGCGGCGCGCCCGCCTCGCGTTTCTGCCACAGCCGCTCGAGAGTCTTCTTCTCCGCCGCCTTCACCACCTCCGGGTAGTTCTCGTGCCAGTACGCGTTGGTGCGGACCTTCTCCGGGAAGCCCAACGCCAGCGCGGTCATCCCCGCTTTGATGCTCACTCCGCTGCTCCTTTCTTCGCGCCCGCGCCCTGCAGGATCAGGTTCTCGATCCGCTTCATCCACGGCGCCGGCACGTCGGGGTCAATCACCACGTCCACGACGAACGGCTGGGTCGCCGCCATCGCCGCCTGCAGCGCGGCGTCCAGGGACGGCTCGTCGGTCACCCGGAGCCCGTCGCCGCCGAGCGCGCGCGCGTACGCCACGAAGTCGGTGGCGGGGATCTGCGTCTCCACCGGCCTGAGCCCGAGCGCCCGCATCCCCTGGTCCACCATGTTGTAGCGGGCGTCGTTCAGCACCACCCACACCGCCGGAGCGCGGTACTGCACCGCGGTGCTCAGCTCGCCGAACATCAGCATCGCGCCGTCGCCCACCACCGCCACCGCCTTGCGACGGGTGACGAGCGCGGTGCCCACCACGCCCGCCGCCATGTGGCCCATCGCGCCGTAGCCGGTGCTCACCCGGTAGCGCCCGGGCTGGTCGAACCGCAGGCAGGAGTTGCCCCACGCGAACGCGTTCCCGGACTCGGTCATCACCGTCGCGTCCGAGCCCTCCACCACCACCCGCTGGATGGCGGCCATCACCGCCTGCGGGCGGACCCGCCGGCCCGGCTCGGGCGTGACGTGCGGCGGGAACGTCGGTCCGGGCGTGGGCGGGTTGGGCGAGACCAGCGGCGGCAGCTGCGCCAGCACCGCGCGGATGAACGCGCCGGTGTCGCTCTGCACCGCCACCGTCGGCGCCGAGGGGAACGCGTTCCCGGGCACGTCCGGATCGAGATCGACGTGGATGAACGCCTCGGCCGGGATCAGCGCGTCGCTCCAGAAGCAGCTCGGTTCGGAGAGGCGCGTCCCCAGCACCAGCGTGTAGTCGGGGCGGTGGGCGCGCAGAAAGCGCTCCACCTGCTCCTGCCCGGCCAGCCCGGTGGTGCCGAGGTAGAGCGGGTGGCTCTCGGGGAACAGCCCCTTCGCCCGGGGCGTGCACATCACCGGCGCCCCCAGCCGCTCGGCGAGCGCGCGGAGATCGTCCGCGGCGTGCCGCGCGCCGAACCCGGCCCAGATCACCGACGGCCGCTTCGCCAGCCGCTGGGCCGTCTCCCGCGCGCGCGCCACGTCCAGCACCTCGCCGCGCGCGTCCAGGTCCACCTCCGGCATCTGGCGGACCTCTTCGGTCTGCAAATCCAGCGTGAGCCCGAGGTGCGCGACGAAGCCCTGTCGCCGGCGAATCCCCGCGGCCAGCCGCGCCAGCACCTGGGGCAGCTGCGAGGCGCGCTCCACCAGCGTGGCCTGGTGGAAGAACGCGCCCTGATCGTACAGCCCGGACAACGGCAGCGTCAGCCCGCTGGTCTCCTGGCAGGCCCAGCGCCCGCGCAACGCGGGCGAGGTGGCTCCGGAGAGCAGCACGATCTTCGCGCCCTCCCACCGCGCGGCGCTGATGCCGGACAGCACGTTGGTGAGCCCGGGCCCGGTGGTGACGAACACCGCCACCGGCGCTCCGCTGGCGATGGACGCCTCCACCGCGGCGAAGCCGGCACCGCCCTCGTGACGGCAGTGCACGACCTTCATCCCGGAGGCGGCGAGCGCGTCCATCAGCGGGGCCACCGCGCCGCCGGTCAGCCCGAAGGCGACCTCCACTCCGAGCGATCTGAGCGCGCGGCAGAGGACGCGCGCGGCGGTCTCCCGCGCCGGCGCGCGCGCACCGGCCGGCGTGCTCTCGAGTCTGGGCGCGGTCATGCCCGTCCTCCCTTCTCGCCCTGGGCGAGGCTCTCCGCCACCTTCGTCAGCACGTCGACGATCTGCTCGAGGGTGAACGGCTTCTGGAAGTACGACGTGGCGCCGGCGGCGATCAGCTCGGCGACCTTGCCGGAGTTCTCCTCGGTGCTGGCCACCACCACGTGGATCCGTTCCCAACCGGGGTGAGACCGCACCCGGTTGAGGAACTCCACGCCGTCCATCACCGGCATGTTGATGTCGGCGATGACCAGATCCACCGGTCCCTCCCGCTCCAACGTCTCCAGGCCGGAGGCGCCGTCGTAGGCGTGGAGCACGTTGGTCAGCCCGAGCCGCCGGAAGGCGACCCGGTACAGGTGGTGGACGAACTCGGCGTCCTCCACGATCAACACGCGCAACGCGCGCGCGCGCTCGGAGAGGATGGGAGGGGAGGTGGTGGTGCTCATGGTGTGCTCCAGCAGGAGGGGTTGGCTAGGGGGCCATCGCGGTGGGGACGACGGTGGCGTGGACCGTCTGCAGGACGATCCGCCCCGCCACCACCACGAAGGTGTCGGAGCCGTCGGGGATCGACAGCATCGGCCCGGTGATGGTGTAGGTGATCATCAGGGCCGCGTACGTGGACGTCTGGGTCACGATGGTGGGCATTTCCCCGCCGAACAGCGCCGCGAAGGACGCGAAGGAAGTCGTAATGTCGTCGCGGCCGCGGATCACGCTCCCGGGCATGATCACCACCGCGTCCTTCGCGTAGGCGCACATCGCGCCCTGCAGATCGCCCGCCGCCAGCGCCGCGTTGCGTGCGGCCAGCGTCTCCTCGGCGCTTCGGAGCGGGTTGACCCACGGGCATCCGTCGTCGTCGTGGGCCCAGACGGCGGTGCTGAAGAGGGTGGCGGCGACGGCTGAGGCGAGTGTGAGTGTGCGGATAGGACTCATGGACCCTCCTTGGAAACCGGGTCGGAGATCGGCCCGGAGGTGAATGAACCGTCCTGGTGCATCTCCCGCACCAGCGCCGGCGCGATCTCGGGCAGCGGAAGGACCAGGCGCGCCGCCCCCAGGCGCACCGCCTCCCTTGGCATGCCGTAGACCGCACAGCTCCGCTCGTCCTCCGCGACGGTGAAGCCGCCGCGGCGGTGAATCTCCAGCAACCCCTGCGCCCCATCCC
>JADGHL010000223.1 GCA_019686135.1 Myxococcaceae bacterium
GAGGGAGGCTTTGCGGAGGGTGGGGATTGGGTGGTCGACGAAGCGGAGCTCTTCGGAGAGAGGGGCGAGGGAGGAAGGCGGGGTGCCGGCCGAGCGCGCGCCGTCGATGGCGGCGGCGAGGAGGGAGCGGAGATCGCGGACGTTGGCGAGGTGCGCGAAGTCGTGCTGACACGCGTAACGCAGAGGGCCAACGAGGCTGAGGAGCGGGCGAGGAGGCGCGGTCAAAGCGAAGTCCGTCCGAGAATCCTATGCGGGTCTGGTGACATCTGCGCACCGTTCGTCACCCGACGAGATTCAAAAGCAGGCGTGTTGACGTCCGGACGGCCCGGTTGCCGGGAATAGAGCGGGCTGACCACCTATTGGCTGGAGCGACGAGGGCTCCCCGGATGGACAAGCCCAATCACCTGGCGACCTGGTCCGTGTCGTTTGCCGCCGCCAGCCTCGGCGTGTGGAGCACGTGGGCCGGCTATCTCTGGGCAGGGCTGCGGTTCCGGCTGCCGAACTGGTTCCTGCTGCATGAACGGCACTTCTTCACCGCCGAGCTCGCCGTGCTGATGATCGGCACCGCGCTCACGCTCTACGAGAGCGGCCTTTTGAACCCGGGCTCCGAAGACGCCAACACCACCCGTACGTAGCCCAAGCGACAAACGGCCCGAATCGAGAGTTGCCCAAACGAGCCGCGCGGAACCGCGCGGCCGTTCCACTCACCACCCGCCGCCACGACGAACGCGCTCAGTCGTCGATGTCTTCGAAGCGGACTTCGAGGATTTCGTATTCGCGCGGGCCCTTCGGGCTCTGGATGGTGGCGATGTCGCCGACCGATTTGCCAACGAGGCCGCGCGCCATCGGCGTGGTGATGGCGATCTTCCCCTTTTTGAGGTCCGCCTCCACTTCGCCCACGATGCGGTAGATCTTTTTCTCTTCAGTCTCGAGGTCGAGCAGCACGACCGTCGCACCGAAGACGACTTTGTCCCCCGAGAGCTTCGACACGTCGACCACTTCGGCCCGGGCGATCCAGTCGTTCAGTTGCTGGATCCGGCCTTCGATGTGGCCCTGCTTGTCCTTGGCGGCGTGGTACTCGGCGTTCTCCCGGAGGTCGCCGTGCGCCCGCGCGATCTCGATCTCCTTCGAGATCTTCGGGCGCTCGACCGTCTGGAGGTACTTCACTTCCTCCTTGATTTTTCGGAGCCCCGCCGCGGTCATCGGAATGTGTCCGTCACTCATCGTCGGTCGCTTTTAAGGAACGGCGTTCTGGTGAGTCAACCGCGCTGCAGATACGACTGCAACGAACGCACCTTGAGGTCGCCCTGGCTGAGCGCTTCGATCGCGCCCACCGCCATGCGCGCCGCCTGCACCGTCGTGTAGTACGGCACGCGGTGCATCAGCGCCTCCCGGCGGATCGAGAACGAGTCGGCAATCTCCTTCTTCCCGACGGTGGTGTTGATCACCAACGCCACCGCGCCGTCGACGATCTTGTCCACGATGTGCGGGCGCCCTTCGATCACCTTGAGCACATGTTCGGCAGCGATGCCCTTGGACGCAAGGTAGCGATGCGTCCCTCCGGTGGCGAGCAGCCCGAACCCGAGCGCCCGCAGCCTGCGCGCCAGGTCCACCACCGCCGGCTTGTCGTCGTCCTTCACCGAGATGAAGACCTTCCCCGCGGTGCCCGGCCGGGGGAGCTGGACGCCGGCGGCCAGCTGCCCCTTGGCGAACGCAGACGGCCAGTCCTCCGCCAGCCCCATCACTTCCCCGGTGGACTTCATCTCCGGCCCGAGGATCACGTCCACGCCGGTGAAGCGCATGAACGGGAACACGCTCTCCTTGACGGCCTTGTGGCGGATCTCCACCTCTTCGGTGCGGCCCAGCTCCTCGAGCGTCTTGCCCACCATGCACAGCGCCGCGATCTTCGCCAGCGGCACGCCGGTGGCCTTGGCCACGAACGGCACGGTGCGGGACGCGCGCGGGTTCACCTCGAGGATGAAGATGGACTTCCCCTGGATCGCGAACTGGACGTTCATCAGGCCGACCACGCCCAGCTCGCGCGCCAGCATCACGCCCTGATCCTTGATCCGCTCCACCACGTCCGGCGGCAGCGAATGGGGCGGCAGCGTCGCCGCCGCGTCGCCCGAGTGGACGCCCGCCTCCTGGATGTGCTCGAGCACCCCGCCGATGAGGACGCGCCCGGTCTTATCCGCCACCACGTCGAGGTCGACCTCGACCGCGTCCTTGAGGAAGCGGTCGATCAGCACCGGGTGCTCGGGCGAGGCCTGCACCGCCTCCTTCATGTACCGCTCGAGCGAAGCGCGGTCGTAGACGATCTCCATCGCCCGGCCGCCGAGGACGTAGGACGGGCGGACCATCACCGGGTAGCCGATGCGTTCGGCGACGCGGTAGGCCTCCTCCGGCGAGCGGGCAATCCCGTTCTCCGGCTGCCGGAGGCCGAGCTTCTCGATCAGGTGCGCGAACCGTTCGCGGTCCTCGGCGCGGTCGATCGCATCCGGCGTAGTCCCGAGGATCGGCAACCCCGCCTTCTCCAGCGGCACCGAGAGCCGCAGCGGCGTCTGCCCGCCGAACTGGACGATCGCCCCAATCGGCTTCTCGCGCTCGGCGATCTCCAGGACGTCCTCGATCGTCAATGGCTCGAAGTAGAGGCGGTCGGACGTGTCGTAGTCGGTGGAGACGGTCTCCGGGTTGCAGTTGACCATCACCGTCTCGTACCCCGCCTCGCGCAGCGCGAACGACGCGTGCACGCAGCAGTAGTCGAACTCGATGCCCTGGCCGATCCGGATGGGCCCGCTGCCGAGGATCAGCACCTTCGGCCGGGACGACGGCGGCGCCTCGTCCTCCTCCTCGTAGGTCGAATACAGGTACGGCGTGTACGCCTCGAACTCGGCCGCGCAGGTGTCCACGCGCTTGTACACGGGACGGATCCCGCGCTGCTGCCGGTGCGCGCGCACCGCTGCCTCGCGCGTCCGCAGCAGCGTGGCGAGGTATCGGTCGGAGAATCCTTCCGACTTGAGCCGCCGCAGCACATCGTCCGGCATCCGTTCGATGCTGCCAAAGGCGGCGATCATCTTCGTCTCCTGCACCAGCGCCTCGATGTGGCGCAAGAACCAGGGATCGATCGCCGAGAGCGCGTGGACCTCCTCCACCGTCATGCCTTCCCGGAAGGCCTGGGCCACGTACCAGGGTCGTTCGGGGCGCGGGACGCGGAGCGCGTCCTTGAGCGCGGTCTCCCGCTCGGCCGGGTTCTCCGGCAGCGGCGGCGGCTCGAGCGCCAGCCGGTTCGCCTCCATCGACCTGAGCGCCTTGAGGTATGCCTCCCTGAAGGTGCGGCCGATCGCCATCACCTCCCCCACGCTCCGCATCTGCGTGTTCAACGTGCTGTCGGCGTGCGGGAACTTTTCGAAGTTGAACCTCGGGATCTTCACGACGACGTAGTCGATGGTGGGCTCGAACGCCGCCGGCGTGTCGCGGGTAATGTCGTTCTTGAGCTCGTCCAGCCGGTAACCCAGCGCGAGCTTCGCCGCGACCTTGGCGATCGGATAGCCGGTGGCCTTGGAGGCCAGCGCGGAGGAGCGCGACACGCGCGGGTTCATCTCGATCACGACGATCCGCCCATCGCGGGGGTTCACGCCGAACTGGATGTTCGATCCGCCGGTGTCCACGCCGATCTCGCGGATGATCGCCAGCGCGGCCTCGCGGAGCCGCTGGTACTCCTTGTCGGTGAGCGTCTGCGCGGGGGCGACAGTGATCGAATCGCCGGTGTGCACGCCCATCGGATCGAGGTTCTCGATCGAGCAGACGATGATCACGTTGTCCGCCGAGTCGCGGACCACCTCGAGCTCGTACTCCTTCCACCCCAGCACCGACTCCTCGATGAGGATGGTGGAGGTGGGGCTGGCCTTGAGGCCCGCACGGCAGAGGACCTCGTACTCGTCCCGGTTGTACGCGATGCCACCGCCGGTGCCGCCGAGCGTGAACGAGGGCCGGATGATCGCCGGGAACCCGATGTCGTCGGCCGCCGCCATCGCCTCTTCGATCGTCGTGGCGTACGCGCTCTTCGGCAGCGCCACGCCGATCTTCTGCATCGCCGCCTTGAAGAGCTGCCGGTCCTCGGCCTTGTTGATCGCCTCCAGCGAGGCGCCGATCAGCCGGACGCCGTACTTCTCCAGAATCCCTTGCTCCGCGAGCGCCTTGGCCAGGTTGAGCGCCGTCTGTCCGCCCATGGTCGGCAGGAGCGAGTCGGGCTTCTCCAGGGCGATGATCTTCTCCGCCACTTCGACGGTGATGGGCTCGATGTACGTCCGGTGCGCCATCTCCGGGTCCGTCATGATCGTCGCCGGGTTGCTGTTCAGCAGGACGACCTCGACGCCCTCCTCCTTCAGCGCCTTGATTGCCTGCACGCCCGAGTAATCGAACTCGCACGCCTGGCCGATGACGATGGGGCCCGAACCGATGACCAGCACCTTCCGGATATCCGCGCGCTTTGGCATCGGGCGGTCCGCATATCGGACCGACCCTGAGGTGTCGAGCGGCGGATCAGGGGCGAATCCCAGCATCCGCCCCCGCCGAGCGGCCGGGCGTCGAACGCGCTTCGGTCGAAAGTTCTCCTGCTACATTCGCCCGCCATGCGTCAGAGCCATTGGATCGTCGCCGTGGGCCTGTTGTTGGCGGCCGGAGGAACGTTCGCCCAGGGCGACCCGGCCGAAGAGCCCGCCGCCGCCCCCTCCCCCGGGCCTGTCTCATATACACAAAAACGAGCCCC
>JADGHL010000013.1 GCA_019686135.1 Myxococcaceae bacterium
GCCCCCAGCGGATCCACCCAGCAGGAGACGAAGCCCGGCACCCCGCCGCCGCCTCCTCCCGGCCCGCCGTCGAAGCCGGCGCCGAAGCACCCCGGCATGGTCACCCTGACCATCGACGGCAAAGAGGTCGTGGTGAAGCCGGGGACCAACATGATCGAGGCGGCGAAGCAGGCCGGCTCGGAGATCCCCTACTACTGCTACCACCCGCGGCTCTCCATCGCCGCCAACTGCCGCATGTGCCTGGTGGAGGTCTCGCCGGGTCCGCCGAAGCTCGTCCCCGCCTGCCAGACGGCGATCGCCGAAGGCCAGGTGGTGAAGACGAAGACCCCGAAGGTCGCTGAGGAGCAGCGCGCGGTGATGGAGTTTTTGCTCCTCAACCACCCGGTGGATTGCGCGATCTGCGATCAGGCGGGTGAGTGCAAGCTGCAGGACTACTACATGCGGTACGACCACCGGCCCTCGCGGCTAGATGGTCCGAAGATCCTCCGTAACAAGCGCAAGGTGCTCGGCGATCTGGTGGTGCTCGATCAGGAGCGCTGCGTCCAGTGCACTCGCTGCGTGCGCTTCATGGCCGAGGTGGCGAAGGAGCCGCAGCTCGGGATGTTCGGTCGCGGATCGCACGAGTACATCGACACCTTCCCCGGCCAGAAGCTGGACTCGAACTACTCGGGGAACATCGTCGACATCTGCCCGGTGGGCGCGCTGCTCAACCGCGACTTCCGCTTCCGCGCCCGCGCCTGGTACCTGTCCACCGCGCCGTCCATCTGCACCGGCTGCTCGCGCGGCTGCAACATCTTCGCGGACTTCTTCGGGCAGGACACCTACCGCTACCGCCCGCGCGAGAACGAGGAGATCAACAAGAGCTGGATGTGCGACCAGGGCCGGCTCTCGTACAAGTACCTCAACACCGCGCGCGCGCTCCGCGCGTCGGTGGGCAAGGGCAACGAGCGCCAGGAGGTCGCTCCCCAGCAGGCCGCCCGCGCCGCCGCCGAGAAGCTCAAGCCGCTCGCCGGCCAGGGCACGCTCGCGGTGATGGCCTCCGCGGTGGCGTCCAACGAGGATCTGCTCGGCGCGCTCACCTTCGCGCGCGACGTGCTGGGTGCCAAAGCCGTCTATGCGGCGGGCCGCCCGGACGGCAAGGGCGACCACTTCCTGATGACCGGGGACAAGAACCCCAACCGCAAGGGACTGGAGTGGATCGCGAAGGGCCTCGGCCTCGAGCTCAAGACCTTCGACGCGCTGATGACCGCGCTGGACGACGGCAAGGTGAAGGCGCTGTACGCAGTGGGCACCGAGGTCCCGGTCGATCCGGCGGTGTTCGCGAGCGTGGCGCAGAACCTCGAGGTCTTCGTCGCGCAGACGTTCAACCTCAACGCGGTCACCGACCACGCGCACGTGGTGCTCCCAGCAGCCGTCCACGTGGAGGACGAGGGCTCGTTCGTGAACGGAGACGGCATCATCCAGCGCTTCCGCAAGGCGTACCCGCCGAGGGGCGAGAGCGTGCCGCACTGGAAGTGGGCAATGGAGCTGGCGCGCGAGCTGGAGGTCCTCACCCCGTACGTCACCTCGAAGGACGTGTGGGCCCAGCACGCGAAGAACGTCCCCGAGCTTTCGGCGTTCGAGTGGGACAAGGCGGCGCCGCTCGGCAACCCGAAGGGCGTGCACAACCTCCCGGCCGCCGCCGACGGACGGCCGCCCGGCTACCGCGAGTACGGCGTCCCGCGCGTGAGGGGGATCTAGGCGATGAAGCGGATCTTGATGGTGTTGTTCTGGATGGTGCTGGTGATCCCGGGCGCGTTCTTCGGGATCTCCGCCGCCGCCTACTGGGTGGCCTACTTCTTCGAGGGCCTGTTCCGGGGTGGCGCCGGCGTGGGCAACATCCTGGTGCTGGTGCTGGCGGCGGTGATGATCGTCGCGACCCTGCTCACGCTCGCCGAGCGCAAGTGGTCCGCGGCGATGCAGGACCGCGTCGGGCCCAACCGCGCGCACATCGAGGCGGGGCCGACGTTCATCCAGAAGATGCGGCTGGGCGGCCTGCTGCACATCCCCGCGGACGTCCTCAAGATGCTGTGGAAGGAGGACTTCATGCCGGCGGGGGCGCGGTCCAACCGCTTCCTCTTCAACCTCGCCCCGATGCTGGCGTTCGCGCCGGTGTTCGTCCTCTTCTGCGTGGTCCCCGCCGGCCCGATGATCACCCTGGGCGAACAGGCGCGGAAGATCGCGCTCATCGTCTCCAACCCCGACTTCGGCCTGCTCTACGTGTTCGCGATCGCCTCGCTGGCGGTCTACGGGACGTCGCTCGCCGGCTGGTCGTCGAACAACAAGTTCGCGCTGCTCGGCGGCGTGCGCGCGTCGTCGCAGATGATCAGCTACGAGGTCGCGCTCGGGCTGGGGCTGGTGGGGATGATGATGACCTTCTCCACCGTGCGCCTGTTCGACATGACCGAGGCGCAGACGCAGTACCTGTGGAAGTTCACCGACGGCGACTTCGGCCTGCCGGCGTGGGGCATCTTCCTGCAGCCGGTGGGCTTTCTGCTCTTCTTCGCCGCCGCGTTCGCGGAGACCAAGCGCGCGCCGTTCGACGTGCCGGAGGGCGAGTCCGAGATCATCGGCTACTTCGTCGAGTACTCAGGGATGCGCTTCGGCCTGTTCATGATTTCCGAATTCGTGGAGGTCGTGGTGCTGGCGGCCATCTGCACGGCGATCTTCTTCGGCGGCTGGCACCTGCCCTTCGGCGAGAAGGCGCTCTACGCGGAGCTCTTCACGCAGGGCAAGGTCTTCTACGGGCACCAGTGGATCTGGGGCGCGTTCCTCGGCTCCATCTTCTGGCTGAAGGTGCTGGCGCTCTGCTGGGTGCAGCTGCTCATCCGCTGGACCTTCCCCCGCTTCCGGTACGACCAGATCCAGACGCTGGGCTGGAAGATGCTTCTGCCTGCGGGCCTGGTGAACGTGTTCGTCACCGGCGCGCTGGTCCTGTGGGATCCCTCGCTGCGCTGGCTGGCGGTGCTGGGGATCGCCGTGCTCGTCGCCATCGTCGCGCTCGCCACCCTGGGCACGGGCGGCGAGGAAGCGGCCCACGCCCATGACGGCCACGGCGGCCATGGCGCCGACGCGCACGGCCACGACGCCCACGCCTCCGTTCCGGCCCACGTCAGCGGCGCGATCGCGCCGTCGACTCACTAGCCACTCCTCACCACGAACTTGAAATGGCTTATTACAAGGCGAGCAAAGACCCGACGAAGGACCTGCGCGAGCGCCTCTACGTTCCTGAGCTGCTGAGGGGGCTCGGGATCACCGCGCGGCACTTCTTCCGAAACCTCTTCGGGACGCGGGACACCAACCTCGAGGTCGTGGACCGCAAGGGGTTGAGCCTCGTCTCCACGGTGCAGTACCCCGAGGAGAAGCCGATCTACCCGGAGGGCTACCGCGGCCTGCACCGCCTGGTCCCGCGCGAGGACGGCAAGCCGCGCTGCGTCGCCTGCTACATGTGCGCGACGATCTGCCCGGCGCAGTGCATCTACATCGAAGCCGGCGAGTACGACTCGGCCGCGCCCGAGGCCGAGAGCCGGGTGATCGAGAAGTACCCCACCAAGTTCGTCATCGACGAGCTGCGCTGCGTGGTGTGCGGCCTGTGCGTGGAGGCGTGTCCCAAGGACGCCATCCGCATGGACACCGGCACCCACGCGAAGTCGGCCTATGTGCGCGCCGGGTTCGCGCTCGACATCTACGACGAGACCGGCAAGCCCGAGCTGCTCCGGGGCCCCGCGGTCTCCCACCCGTCCGATCCGTGGAACCGACGCGACGGCTCGGAGGCTCCCGCGCACCCGATCAAGGAAGCCCACACCCGCCTCGGCGAGGGCGACGTCCGCTACACCCGCGAAGGCCACGGACACGGGCACGGCCAAACTCCGGCCCTGCCGGCCAGCGGCCACAAGGTGGAAATCGACACCTCGAAACAAATTCCAGTCACGAAATTCATCAAACAGTGAGTCGTGAGTGGTGGGCTGGGCTTCGGGTAGATTGCCGGGATGGTTCCGGATCCTGCCGCCCGCCCTTCCGCTGCTGACTCAGTCGCTGCTCCCATGGTGGCCCGGATTCCGGCGCCTCAGGAGTACGTCGGCGTCTTCCTTTTCTTTGGCCTGTTTGGCGCGCTCGCGTTCCGGCTGGCACAGGCGCAGGTCGCGCGCGATCCGAGTCTGTCCGCGTGGCTGTGGATCGCCGCGGCGGCGTTCGCCGGCTACGTGGTGAGCGACTTCGTCTCCGGGCTGGTCCACTGGACCTTCGACACCTGGGGTTCGAACGACTCCTTCATCGTGGGCAAGGCGTTCATCCACCACTTCCGGATGCACCACTTCGATCCGAAGGACATCACCCGCCACGGGTTCGTCGCCACCAACGGCAACAACTGTCTTGCCACCCTGCCCGCCCTCGCCGCGGCGCTGTTCATCCCGCTCGAGGCGCCCTGGGCCAGCGCGGCCGTCGCCTTCGTCGTCTCGCTGTGCTTGGGCGTCTTCATGACCAACCAGTTCCACAAGTGGGCACACGCGGACGCGGTCGGGCCGTTCGTCGCGTTCCTTCAGGCGTCGGGACTCGCCCTCGGCCGCGAGCACCACGACATCCACCACCGCGCGCCGTTCGACACGCACTACTGCATCACCACCGGCTGGCTGAACCGGCCGCTCATGGCGATCGGCTTCTTCCGCGGGATGGAGCGGCTCATCTCTCGGATCACCGGCGCGGTCCCGCGACGCGACGACCTGCGCGACCCGGAGCGCTGACCGGTCCTACGGCCACACGTTGGAGTTCTGGTCGGTCAGCTCTCCGCGCTGCGGACGGACGACGCAGAACCGGTGCCCGGTCGGCGCCTCCATCACGTACCAGGTCTTCACCTTGCGGAGCAGCTTCGCCCCCAGCCCCTCGAGCCGCTTCACCTCGGCTTCTTGATCGTCGGTCTCGATGTCGAGGTGGATCCGGCTCTCGTGACCGACGCTCGACTGCACCAGAAGCATCGGCTCCTCTGGCGACGCCGACGACAGCTCTCGATAGGTCGGATGCTGCGGGTTGGGCGGCGCCACGGTCCTCCCGAGCGCCCCGGCCCAGAAGCGCGCAGCTCCCTCGATGTCGTCGGACTGGACGTCGAACACGAACGCGACGGGTCGGCTGTGGTGCATGCACCCGGAGATACTCCGCCCGGCCCCCTCCCCGCTCCTGAAATTTGCTCCGGAAACGATCTCGCCCCGGTCGCCGCGCACAGGCTGCGCGCTCGCTCCCGCTGCCGCGTGTCCCTCCCCGTGCCGGTCGCAACGCACTGGCTGCTCGTTCGGCACGCGCCGTGCGTTCTCTCCCGGTGCTGGCGCTCGCGTTCGATGAGGGATCTTGGGCCGAGAGCGATCCGGCTGCTCGGGCCATCTCCGGCGAAGACCGCCGCGGCCGCGAACCGCCCGTCCGAGGCCGAGCGCACATCGGGCAGGCTCGGGCGCCAATGACGAGGCGCTGAACGGGCAGGTCGCGGGACGGAGAGCGGTCCTGTACGGTGCGCCCGTGAGCGATCCTTCTCACGTCGCGGCGGACGCGCCGTTCGCCCGGGTCCGTGCGCGCCTGCAGCGCGTCGGCGACTTCTTCCTCCACCAGCGGCACCTCGCCGCCGTCCGCGACGGGGTGATGGGCGCGCTCCCGCTGGTGCTGGTGGGATCGCTCTTCCTCCTGGTGGCGCAGCCGCCCTCGAAGATCCTTCAGGACGCCGTGGCGGACTGGGTCCCCGTCCTGCTTGTCCCCTACCGGATGCTGGGCGGCCTCATCGCCGTCTACGTCACCTTCGCCGCGGCCCACTCGCTGGCGAAGAGCTACGGGCTGGACCCGCTCGCCAACGGGCTGCTGGCGATGGCGGCCTTCCTCGTCGCTGCGTTCCCCACTCCGGGCGTGACCAGCGTGGCCGCTGCTCCGGCGCTGCCGATCGCGCGGCTCGGCGCCGGCGGGATGTTCGCCGGCCTGTTGATCGCCATCGCCACGGTCGAGATCACCCGCTTCTTCGTCCGGCGAAACCTCACCATCCGGCTGCCGCCCACGGCGCCCGAGGCGGTGATCCGCTCGTTCGTGGCGCTGGTTCCGGCGGTGGCGGTGCTCGTCCTCACGTTCGCGGTGGTCCACCTCGCGCGCCTCGATCTCGTGCACCTGCTGGAAGCGGCGACCCGGCCGCTGCTCGTGGCGACGGGATCGCTTCCGGCCGCGTGCGCGGTCGTGTCGGTGGACAGCGCGCTGTGGCTGCTCGGGGTTCACGCCACAGCGGCGCTGGCCACGCTCAAGCCGCTGTGGGAGTCCATGCTGGTGCAGAACATGGAGGCGGCCGCGCACGGCGCCGCCGTGCTGCCGAACATCGCCACCCAGCAGTTCTACATCTGGTTCGTCTGGCAGGGCGGGAGCGGGATGACGCTCCCATTGGCCGTGCACTTGGCCTTCGCCCGATCGCGGCAGCTCAGGAGCCTGGGCCGGGTCGCGCTGCTCCCGGCGGTCTGCAACGTCAACGAGCCGATCCTCTTCGGGATCCCTGTGGTGATGAACCCGCGGCTGGTCATCCCCTTCTTCCTGGCGCCGCTCGCCGCCGCCGTCACCTCGTACACGGCCTTCCACTTCGACCTCGTCACCCGGCCGTACCTCGAGACGTTGTGGACGCTCCCCGCCCCGCTGGGCGCGTTCTTCACCACGGGCGGAGACTGGCGCGCGGTGGTCCTGCAGCTGTTCAACTTCGCGCTGGGGTTCGGCGTCTACTGGCCGTTCGTCCGGCGCTACGATCGGGATCTGGTCGCCCGCGAAGAGAGCGGCCAGCCGCAGCCCGCCGGCCTTTCCACCTCGCCGGCCGGCGCATAGGGTCCCCGGCGTCGATGAAGAAGTACCGCGTCTCCGTCTGCAAAGGGCCGGACTGCCGCCGCAACGGCTCAGAGCACGTGTTCCTCGCCGCGAAGGAGGAGGTGCAGCGGCTGGGGCTCCAGGTGCGGTGCGAACTGTACCGCGGCGGCTGCTATGGGCTGTGCGACCTCGGCCCGAACTGCGTCATCCGCGAGGCGGACCCGGCGCGGAAAAAGGATCCGTTCTCGCCGGAGGACTTCCAGCTGATGGGGTGGCCGGACGAGGTCCACTACCCGCGGATGACGCCGGAGAAGATGGTCCGCGTGCTGCGCGAGCACGTCGATCAGGACCGGCCGGTCGAAGAGCTCCGCGCCCACGGAGACGATCCGGAGCCGCACGGAGGCTGACCGGTCATCACGGCGCCGGCGGTTCGAACACGCCGTCCCAATCCGCTGGCGGCGGCGTGGCGATCAGCGTCCGGCAGCGCGCCACGTAGACGGCGGCCACCGGATCGTTGAACCGCGAGACGCACGCGGCGAAGCGCTCCATCGCCCGGGCGAAGTCGCGCTGGTGGTAGGCCCCGAGCGCCCCGGCGAACTCCTCGAGCCCGGCGAGCCGCTCGTCCGCTTCGCCCTTGCGTGCGACCAGCTCGAAGATGCGCTCCGCCTTCGGCGCGCCGGGCACGCGGATCCGGTCCACCTCGCGGAACACGAACCCATCGCCTGCGCGGTCGACCGTGGCCTCCCCGGCCAGGATGAACGTCCCGTACGCGCGGTTGGCGCCCTGTAGCCGCGCGGCGAGGTTCACGGCGCGGCCGATCGCCGTATATGCCGCCTGCACGTGGGAGCCCACGTGCCCCACCACCGCATCGCCGGTGTTGATGCCCGCGCGCGCGACGATGCGTGCGCCGAAGCGGTCCTCCCATTCGGGCTGCATCCGCTCCACCACCTCGCGCATCCGCAACGCGCTCTCGCACGCCAGCGCGGCGTGGCGCGGGTTCGGGTTCGGCGCGTTCCACAACGCCATCACCGCGTCCCCGATGAACTTGTCGAGGTGCCCGCTCGTGTCGCGCACCTGCCGGGTCATCTCCGCGAAGTACGTCTGCAACAGCTCGACCAGCTCGTCCGCCCGAAGCTGCTCGGCGATACGGGTGAAGCCCTCGAGATCGGAGAAGTAGACCGTGACCTCGCGCCGCTCGGGACGGATGAGGTCGAAGTCGCGCGCCACCTTCCGGGCCACCTCCGGCGACACGCTCCGCCCGAGCACCGAGAAGATGAAGTCCCTCACCTCGCGCTCGGTGCGGAAGGCGTGCACGGTGGTGAGCACGAACGTGGAGCCCAGCGCGACGAGCGGCCCCACCACGGCGATCCACTGCTGGTGCTCCACGAAGAGAAAGCGCGCGAACCACACGTACCCGCCACCCACCGCGAAGAGCCCGCCCACGTACAACGCCGCGCCCACCGCGGAGCGCAAGAGGCCCGACAGCAAAAGCGCCAGGAGCGCACCGGCGAACGCCAGCACCACCGCCGCGAGCAGATCGACCTTCGGCGGCACCCGGACGATCCCTTCGGAGCGCAACAGGTTCGCCACCGCCTGGCCCACGATCGCCCCGCCGGGGGTGAGCGCGCCGATCGGCGTGGCCCGGAAGTCGTTCCGCTGGCTGGTGCCGTCGGTGAAGATCACCACCTTGTCCTCGAGCTCGCGCAACGGTCGCATCGGCTTGCCGTCCGCGCGGTCGTTGAGCTGGCGGATCACGCTCCACGCCGACAGGTAGGTCCCCAACGAGCCGCGCCCACCGTCGCTCTCCGCCGCGTCCCAGCGGATCAGCGAGTACCCGGATGGATCCATCGGGATGGAGAGGGCGCCGCCGATGTGGAGACGTCCGTCCCGGTAGACGAGCGTGTCGGCGTGCGCCCACCGCATCGCCGCGGCCAGTGGCATGGACGGAAGCACGTGGAGCCGGTCCCGGGTCCGGTAGGCGTACAGGTGCTGGATCCCGCGCACCGCCCCGTCCAGGTCCGGCCGCATCAGCACCGCCCCATAGCCGCTCTTCGTGCCCAGGAGCGCGGCGTTCGGCGGCGTGATGGTGTCGAGCAGCGGAAGCGCCTCCGGGTTGAGCCCCTCCACGTGCACCTCGGCCAGCGCCACGGCGAGGTCCGCGGGGGTGACCTCCCACGGGGCGACTTCGTCGGTGCGGGGACGGATCACCGGCTCCCGCGCCGCGCCGAAGGACGCAAGGAGCCGGCGCGCGTCGTCTTCGGACTCCACGCCGGACCACACCTGCAGCCGCTGGCCCTCTGGGACGGAGAAGGCGCGCCTTCGGGTGGCGAGGACCTTCCGCAGAAGCTCGTACGTCTCCTCGCGCGACTCCACCTGCTCCACCAGGGCGATCCGGGGCAACAGCGGCTGGATGTGCAGGTGGTGCTCTTCGCGATCGCCGGAGAAGGCCAACACGGATTTGTCCGGCACCGAGTCCAGCAGCGCGCGGAAGCGCAGATCGTCGTCCAGCTCCAGATCGTCCAGGCCGAACGTCGCCCCGACGCGCGACGCGCAGGCGTGCGGGCTGAGCGCCGGATAGAGCGCGTCCACCAGCACGAGGCGCGCGCCCTCCTCCACCATCTCGCGCACCAGCCCCCCCACGACCTCGCGGGGCCACGGCTGCGTGGCGATGCCGGGATCGCGCGCGTCCGCCGCGGCCACCAGCGTCTCCTCGTCCATGGCGACGATCGCCACGTCCCTGGGCGGCTGCGAAGCGCGCCCCAACGCCCGGGCGCGCCAGTCATAAGTCCGAAGCTCCAGCTCCTCCAGCCAGGTGCGCAGCCTGAGGTGCCAACGCAACTTTCCGCCCGCGTCCTCCCACTCGGCGCGCGGCACGCGGAAATACACGATGAGGCCGATGAGCGCGCCGAACAGCGCCGCCGAGCCGAGCGCGAAGCCGGACTTCCGGAGGAAGCGGCCCGCGGAGGATCCAGGTGGCTTTTGCACGCGCGCAATCTAGCCCGGGAGCGCACGCGTCCCACCTTCTGTGCGCACCCAGCGCGATGCGCGCACGCTGCGGCGCCCGCACGGTCGCCTGCTATGCTCGTTACGACTCCGAGGCGGCCGGCCTCCACGACCCCTGGCAGAACCCATGAACCGATTGCTCTGCGTCACCGCCGCCGCGTCTTTGGCGACCTTCGTTGGCGGCTGCGACCTTCAGAAGACCGGCAGTCAGATCAAGGCCGAGAAGACGCTGGTGGCGACGCTTCTGGCTACGCCGCCGGTGGTCCTGGACCCCGCCACGCTGGCGGGCCTGGACGCCGGAACTTTCGACGCGGGGACGATCCCCGTGGACGGCGGGACGGTCACGCTGCCGCCTCAGACCGCGGCGTTTGTCTTCTGGGGCGAACGCGACAACTCCGCGCTCGACCAGCCGCCCGAGCCGCTCACCGGGGCGGAGATCACCGTCGGCGCCGAGGGTGGCACCACCTTCGAGCTCAAGGAGGTGGGGGACGGCAACTACCAGCTCACCAGCCAAGACGACGACGCGTTCGCGTACCAGCCGCGAGCGGACTACGTCTTCACCGTGGAGCACGAGGGCGAGACCCACGTCGCCCGCGTGGAGGACACGCCCGAGCTCGAGCAGATCCCCGACCTGCACCCGTCGCAGGGATTCGTGGATCACCCGGCCGGCACGCCCTTGACGCTCCACCGCCCGCCGCCGGTCGGCAAGGAACGCAACCTCGGCTTCGTCACCGTGTTCCCGCTGAGCGAGTCCGGCGAGCGGGGCCAGCCGACGTGGACCAATGTGCCGGACGAGCCGCTCGAATTCCTCAAGCTGGCGGCGCGGCCGGGAGACTGGCGCAAGGACACGATCACCGTGGACGGAAGCGCCTTCCCCGAACCGAACCGGACCTACCTCCTCGTGATGCAGGCGGTGAAGCTGGGCGGCGCAGAGTCCGCCAACCTCTTCAAGGCATCGCCCGTCCTCGCCGGCACCGCAGAGGTGGGCGTCTTCCGGACGAGGTAGCCCTCAGCCCGCCTCCATCTCGAGCCGGATCTTCCCGGCGAGCTTGAGGCGCAGCAGGTGACCGGCGAAGCGCTCTCCCTCCTCGCGCTCGAGGATCGAGGTGAACTCGCCGCCGCGCAGAAGCTCGACCTCCATCACCGGCCCGCGCTGCAGCAGGCGGTAGAACGCCTCGCCGCCGTCGGGCGTGGGAACGAACACCGGCAGAAAGCCCTTGATGGCCAGCACCCGCGTCCCGCTCTGCAGGTACGCGCGCAGCTGGTCCGGATCCGGCCGCGTACCGGAAGCGGGCACGCCCTCCTCCGCGTAGAGCGGCTGGGGCGGCAACGTCGCGTCGTCGGTGGAGTCGTCGAACAGAAAGCCGTAGCGCGAGGGGATGCGGCCGGCGAACGCGTACAGGAGCAGCACGGATTCGTCCCCCGACACGCGATCGAGGTGCAACAGGGTCCGCGTCTGCCCCAACGGCCGCAACAGGAGCCGCAGGCGCGGAGGCGCACCGGCCAGCATCCGCTGCACACGCTGTTCGATCTCGGTGCGGATCCGCTCGAAGGCCTCTTCGTAGAGCGCCACCTCGCTGGCCAGTTCCTTCTCGAGCGTCGCGCGCGCGTCGGCGATCTTCGTCTCCGCCTCCGCGAGCAGCTTCTGGAGCGGATCCTCCGAGCGGGTGGCCAGGGTCGTCGAATCCGGCGCCGCCGGGCCGCTCTGCTCCGCTGCCGCCCGCACCGCGCCGACGAGGAACGTGCCCTGGCGATCCAGCTTCCGCCGCTCCTCGACGCAGCGGGAAAGGAACGCCGCGTGCTCCGCGCGAAGCTCGTCCCACGCCTCAAAGGCGTGCTCCAAAGTCTCGAGCAGATCCAACCGCTGAAGCGCCGCCTCGGTCACCCGCCGCGCCGTCCGGACCGCGGACGAGAGCGCCTCGGTGCCGGGCGTCAACAGCGCCAGCGCCGTGGGCGCCTCCGCCTCGGAGGCCGCCTTCGGGGTCGTTTTCGTTCGCCGGGTCCGGGGCCGCTTCGGATGGCCCGGGCCCGTCCTGGTGCGCCGGGGCGACTTCTCCGCGCGCTTGTCCACAAGCCGTCGGGTCACGCCCCGAACCTATCAGATGCGCAGCGACTTCAGGCCGTTCGTGCGGCGCCTTCGCCGACCCGGGCGGCCGGGCCGATCTGCCCGCTGACGTTGTTGCCCTGGATGCGGCTGCGCAGCTCGCCCACCAGCTCCCGGCCGGGCTTCGGGGCGAGCAGTAGGCCGATGCCGGCGCCGACCACCAGCCCCGCGCCGAACAAGCCCAGCGCCGGCAGGAGCACGTCCATCATGGAGCGGCGCTCCTCCACCCCGAAGATCTTCAGGATGTCGTCCTTCTCCAGGTTGCCGAGCTGCTTGCGGATGTCCTTGAGGTCCATGGTCAGCTTCCTCCCTGCGGGTTGTACGGGGCGGATCCCGGCGCTCCGGCGCCACCGCCACGATGGGCGAAGCCGTCGACCGCCGCCTCCGCCATGCCGATCAATTCGTCCTTCACCAATGGCAACGCAGCCAGCTTCATCGCCAGCCGCAAAAGCCGCGCGGTGGTGGGAGTGAACAACCCGCCGCCGAGCACGTAACCAACCCCGAACGCGGCGAGCACCATCCCGTACGGATGCCGCTCCACCCGGCCGCGGAGATCCAGCGCGGACGACAGCTGCGACACGGCGCCCTTCGCGTCGTCGACGAAGCGCCGCGCGTCTTCGCCGATCTGGTCCAGCCGCTGTCCGAACCCGCCGTCCACGGCGTGACCATTGCCCTGGTTCTCGTTCGCTTCCATGCGTTCTCCGGTCTGGTGCGGTGCCGTCGGCGTCAGCGGCGCGACGCGATCTTTCCGATGATGAAGCCCACCGCGAGCGCCCCCAGAAGGCACGTGCCGGGGTTCTCCCGGATGAAGGTGGTCACCTTCCGGTTCAGCTCCGAGAGGTTCTGACGTGCGAGGTCGAGCTGCGGCCCGAGCTTCTCCTGAAGCTCCCGGGCCCGGTCCTGCAGGTGCTGCGCTTCGTGGATGTCCATCCGTCCGCTCCTGGAAGAAAAACTGCTTCAGCTCCTCCGCCTCAGGCCGGCCAGAAAGCCGACCGTGAACGCGCCGATGAGGAAGAGCGCGGTGTGCCGGCGGTACCACTCGCGCGCGTCCACCTTGCGCGACAGGGCCACCTTCAGATCCACCACCGAGGCGGCCAGCTCCGCGCGTGCGCGTTCGAGATCGGCGCGGATGGCTTCCGCGCTGCGGCCGTCGGTGCTCTCGACCATCGCTTCACGCGCCAAGACGCCGCTCCACTCCGTTGCCGCGCGCCGGCCGGGCCACGCTCGCGAGCGCGTGGGTGGTGCGCGTCACCTCCACGCGGGTGGTCTCCAGCACCGGCTGCGCCTTCAGCTTCGCCGCCGCGCGCCACGCCCCCAGCCCTCCGACGATCACGTTCAGCCCGCCCACCAGCACGAGCGCGCCCACCCGGCCCAGCCAGGGCGAAAGGGCGAGCGCGAGCGCGCCGCACAGAAACCCGTACCCGACGAGGATCAGCGGCACGAAGACGGCGATCCCCGCCACGCTCCCGGCGAGCGCGCGCACATCGTCCCGGAGCTCCACCCGCGCGAGCGCGAGGTGTTCGGAGATGAGCCGGGACAGACCGTCGGTGATCCGCGCCACCGCCGCTCCGAGGCCGCCTCTGTCTGGCTGTCCGCCGCCGCTCATCGTCCGTTGCCCTCCGGGTCATCAACGGAGGTCCGAACCTAGGCCCGCGAACGGAGTGGGACAACCACAGAGGGTGGGGAGTGTCGTCTGCCGTCTACCGCCTTCCGGCGCGGCGGTTCACGCGACGAGCCTGGCCGGGTGAGCGGCCGAATCCACGTGGGCGCGTACCGTCCGGAAGCGCATCACCAGCGGGAGATGATCGGACGCGAGCTGCGCGCGCGGGCTGCGATGCGGCGTGAGCGACAACGGCTCGATCCCCGCGTCCACGTACATCCGGTCGAGCCGCAGGAGCGGAAACCGCGAAGGGTACGTACGCTGCGCGCGGTGCAGAAGGTGCGCGACGTCGCGGATCGCTCCGCGCATGAGGCCCGGCGTGGGGCCGTTCAGCCAGTAGTTGAAGTCGCCGCACACCACGACCGGATCCTTCCGCACCGTGTCCCGCAGGATGTCGGCAGACAGAAGGAGCGCCTCCTGCCGGCGGCGCTCGCCGATGGACAGGCCGAGGTGGATGTCGAACACGTGCAACAGTCGCCCTTCGCCGAGATCGAGATCGCACCGCAACGCGCCGCGCGGTTCGCGCCGGTGCACGGAGAGGTCGTAGTTCTTCGATTTGACGATCGGCAGCCGGCTGAGGATCGCGTTTCCGTAGCGCCGGCCCTCGCGGACCACGTTCGGCCCGAACGCCATCTGCATCCCCAGGTGCTCGGCGAGCAGCTCGGGGTGGTGATGGTTCCCGGTGTTGCCCCGGAAGTCGCCCACCTCCTGCAACGCCACCACGTCCGCATCCAGCTCGCGAAGGACCTCGGCCGTCCTGAACAGGTCGAACCTCCCATCGGTGCCGATGCCCGAGTGGATGTTGTAGGAGGCGAGCGTGAGTTCCATCCGCGCCAAGAACGCGGATCAGGGGCCACCGCATTTCACACCCTGCGGAGGCGCAGCTTCCCCCGGGCCATCGCCACGGCTTCGAAGGGCAGCCGGACCAGCCGGCGGCTCCCGGTCACCACGTCGTGCAAGCCGCCGCGGACCATGTGGAAGTACCGCCGCGCGTCGCCCAACAGCTCGGAGAAGCCCGAGCGCGGCGGCGGTTCCGCCACCGGAGGCACCGCGCCGATCGGCGCCCCGCGGATGACCTCTTCGATCGCCGGACCGGCGCCGCCGGCCTTCTTCCGGGGCGCACGCGCCTCCACGTACATCCCGCCTCTGCCCGGCCCAGGAGCCTCGGGCGCCAGGGGCCGTTCGTCCTCGCGCGCAAGCTCCTCCAGCTCCCGCTCCATCATGTGCGCGCGGTAGAGCGCCTCGGTCTCGGCGAACTTCTTCCCGTAGCTCGTCTTTTTCGCACCGCCTCCGGAGAGCTCCTTCTGCTGCTTGCGGAACGCCTCCTTGAACCCCCGGTCGAGCTCGTGCTCGTCGGTGTGCTGCGGTCTCTGGTCCTTGATGTTCGCGCCCATCTGCTCCGCCCCCTCCCGACGTTCGTCGATGCGCCGCTTCAAGGTAGGCGCGCCGGCGTGCGCCGGAACCGGGCGGATGTCGAATGTTGCACGGTTTCCGTGACGGCAGGCTGGACGGCGGCCGGGCGGCTTCGAGCCTTTGTTTCAGCGCCCGACGCGGCGCTTCTGCTGTAGAACGGCCGCTCGCCCCCTTTCGACGGAGAACGCATGCTCTGGCCCGCACTCGTCATCGCGCTGTCGCAGGCATCCGCTGCCGCTCCCGCATCGCGTCCCTACGACGCACAGCACTACCGGATCGAGCTTCGGCTGAAGGAGGACGGCGCGTTCGAGAACACCGTCCAGGTGACGCTCATGCCCACCCGCGCGCTCGGCACGGTCGACCTCGACAGCTACGGCCTCGACATCCAGTCGGTGACGCAGGATGGCGCGGAGGTTCCCTTCACCGTGAAGGACGATCCCGCCGCCCGAAGCGGCGTCCTCACCCTCAAGCCGAAGAAGGCGCTCGCGGCGAAGAAGCCCGTCACCTTCGAGATCCGCTACCAGGGCAAGGCCGCGCAGAGCGGCAACGCGGGCTTCTTCACGGTCAAGGACGCGGACGCCTCGCTGCCGCCCTACTACTTCACGCAGTTCGAGCCGGACTACGCCCGCCGCTTCTTCCCTTGCAACGACCGCCCGGACGACAAGGCCACCTTCGAGCTGTTCGCGGTCGTCGGCGGCGATCAGGTGGTCATCTCCAACGGTAGGAAGACAAAGGACGAAGCGTTCACCGACCAGGGCAAGGCGCTGCGCCGCGTGGAGTGGAAGCAGGAGCAACCGATCCCGCCGTACCTGGTGGCGGTGGCGATCGGCCGGTTCGAGCCGATCGAGATCCCCGCGGCGGCGAAGGCCACGCTGTGGGTCCCGCCGGGGCGGCAGGACCGCACCTTCACCGCGCAGGACGTCACCACCTCCCACCTCTCCTTCGAGCAGGCCTTCGTGGGCGTGAAGTACCCGTGGGCGAAGTTCGACCAGGTGGCGGTGCCCCGCTTCATCTGGGGCGGGATGGAGAACGCCTCGGTGGTGTTCGCGCGCGACAACGCGCTGGTGCTCGATGACAAGAACCACATCGCCGGCCGCACGCGGATCAGCTCGCTCATCGCCCACGAGATGGCGCACCAGTGGTTCGGCGACCTGGTCACCTGCAAGTCGTGGGCGGACATCTGGCTGAACGAGGGCTTCGCCACCTACCTCACGTGGAAGGCGGAGGACGACTACTACGACAGCGACATGGTCGAGGTCGGCCGCGCCATCCTCACGTGGGACGACTACTTCCGCGCCGAGGACGGCCCGCGCTCGCACCCGCTGGCGATGAAGGCCGGCGAGGGCGCGGACGCCTTCGATGCGATCAGCTACACCAAGGGCGCCCTCGTGGTCCGGATGCTGGAGGACTGGGTCGGCACCGACAGGTTCAAGGCCGGGATCAAGGCGTACCTCGAGAAGTACGCGCACTCGAACGCGTCCTCCGCCGACTTCTTCGACACCTTCCAGAAGGCCACGGGCACCGAGAAGGAGCTCAAGGGCTTCCGCAACGCGTGGCTGTACAAGCGCGGTTACCCGGTCATCACCCCCACCGTCCAGTGGACCGGCGAGAAGCTGAAGGTGACCATCCGGCAGAAACCGAACCACGCGGACGAGCGCGGGCCCTTCGTGTTCAAGCTGCCGGTGGTGTTCCACCGCGACACCACGCCGTCGTACACGAAGAAGGAGGTGATCCTCGTCGATCAATCCGAGGTCACCGTGGACGTGGAGCTCCCGGCGGCGCCGAACTGGATCAACTGGAACGAGGGCGGCAGCGCGCTGGTGAAGATCCACGGGCCGGCGATCGCCGAACAGCAGTGGACCGCGGCCGCGCGCCACGATCCGGATCCAGTGTGGCGGACGCGGGCCGTCTTCGAGCTGCTCGGGACACAGATCGACCCGGACGCCCGCGAACAGGTCAAACCCACCGACGCGGCGATGGACGCAGTGCAGTACGTGCTGACGAAGGATCCGTCTCCGTGGGTCCGCGAGGCGGTGCTGTCGCAGATGGCCCGGTCGCAGTGGAAGCGGCTGCCATCGGAGCTCGGCGAGAGCGTGCTCGCGCTGGCGAAGCGACCCACCGGGATGGGCGAGGACGCGCTGGGCGTGGTGCGCGTGCGCCGCGCCGCCCTGATGGCGCTGGGCAAATTCGACTACAAGCCCGGACGCGAATACCTCTTCGAACAGACGCTCAAGCCGGACCTGGAGATCAACTACTTCCCCGCCGCCGCCCGCGGCACGGCGCACGTGGGCGACTCCGAAGCGCTCGCCACCCTGCGCGCCGGGATCCACAACGCGAAGGCGAAGGGCTACGAGATCTACAAATACGCCGTCCCCGCGCTGGGCGCCTTCACCTCGCCGGAGGTCATCCCGCTCATCCGCAGCGTCCTGGCCGACAACGCCGGGGACAACGCGCTGGTGTCCGACCTCGTCGTGGCGATGCACCAGAACCGGATCCTGCTCTCCGCGCCGGAGCTGGCCGGCCTGGTGAAGAGCTTCGTGCTGGAGGACCAGCATTTCGGCGACGACCTCAAGGCCCGCTTCGTCCGGCTCCTGGACGAGGTGAAGACGAAGGACGCGAAGGAGGCGCTCCTGGCGATCGCCGAGAAGAGCGATTCGGCGGAGCTTCAGAAGAGCGCGCGGCAGGTGCTGGCGAAGAACTTCCCCGGAACGGCGGCCGGCGGAACCGTCAAGCCGGCGAAGGGAAAGAAGGGCCAATAGCAGGGGCGTGTCCCTTTTGAAACGCGGTGCGCTTCTTGACGCGACCGGGCCGCGGGCAAATGCTCGCGGCTTGTTGCTTTTCTTTTGACACGTCCCGGAGGGATCCCCTGCATGACACGCGTTTCACTCTCGTTGTTGGCCGCACTCGTCGTCCTCGGCACCGCCTGCGGGCCGCAAGACTTGAACGGTGATGGCATCGCCGACGGCGTACGCGATCCCGACAGCGTCACACTGGTCGCGCCGTCCACGCCGCTGGGCACCGTCGCGGGCCAGGTGCTGGACACCCGGTTCCAGCCGCTCGCCGGCGTGACCGCCACGCTCACCGTGGGAACGCCCACCGCGGACAACGCGCCGCGCACCGCGCAGACGGACGCCAACGGCGACTTCCGGTTCACCGGGATCCCTGCCGGGTCGGACGTGGTGGTGACGCTCAGCAAGGAGGGCTACGGCACCGTCCGCGCGCACGCCTACGTCCCCGCCGACGCCGGCAACTTCCCGCTCAACAACGGCAACGCCTTCGTCGGTCCGTACGCGCTGACCCAGCTCAACGGCACGGTCTCGGTGCTGGTGGTCACGCACTCCGGCCGCCCGGCGAAGGGCGCCCAGGCGGTGATCGAGGCCACGCCCGCGGCGGTGCGGCTGTCGGATACCGGGACCTACGGCACCAACGTGGGGGTGATCGTCCAGACCGCCACCGCGGACGACAACGGGATCGTCACCTTCACCAACGTGCCCTCGCCCGAGGAGCTCAGCCGCCTCAACGGCCGCTACGACATCTCGATCGCGCCGATCGACGAGAACGGCGACGGGATCTACGAGTCGGCCGGCGCCTACGTCTCCTACACCGGCGAGACGGTGATGCTCGATCCATCGCCCCGCCTCATCCAGCTGCCGGACGCGCGCACGCCGGGCACGTTCAAGGTGATCGCCACCAACGTCACCTCGCTGCTGGACGGCACCCCCCCGCCGATCGAGAACATGGTGAAGCCGGGCGAGCCGATCTACCTGGTCTTCAACCAGGCGATCCAACCGAGCTCGGTGCAGGCCGTGCTCACCGACGAGGCCGCGCATGAGGCCCTGGGCGTGGCCACCACCATCGGCAAGACCGGCAACGTGCTGATGCTCCAGCCGGCGGTCGCCCTGCAGAACGGCAAGGAGTACAACGTCTGGGTCCGCGCCACCTCGGCCGACACCGGCGCATTCCTGGACGCCACGGGCTACCTCTTCGGCGGCGATCCGTACGGGCCGATCGAGGCGTCTCTCTCGAAGATCGCGATCAACGACGGGATGGTCCAGGACGGCCTGCTCTCCCTGTCCGAGATCGTCTACGTGCACTTCAATGTCCCGCTGGGGCTGGCGAAGGGCCGGGGCGGCCTCCAAGCGTTCATCAACTACGACATCAACAACTCCGGTTCGATCGGCGACGCCGTGGGCGAGTCCGGCAACGACCGCGGCTTCCAGGTCTATCCCGCCGAGTACACCGGCTACGAGAATCCGAGCGACCTGTTCCCACTGAAGCTGTCGAAGTACACCACCCGGTGGATGTTCACCTACTACGGCACGGCGTCGGTGCCCCCGCAGGTGATGGTGAAGGTGGACTTCGAAAACGTCGATGCCGCGTGGGGCGCGTACCAGACGATCTGGGGCCAGCCGGTCAACAAGTCGATGAGCGCCGGAATCACCGTGGGGCCGCAGTAGTTCCTCCCGCCCCGCGACAGGAGCGCCATCGGCTTGATCGTCACCCGTGCATCCCTGGTCCTGCTCGCATCGCTCCTGTCGGTACCGGCGCTCGCGGAGGGCGCCGCCCCGGCGCTGGAGCTGCAGCCGGGGGCGGCGCACCCGGGCGATCTGGTGATGGTGACCGTGCGCGGATGGGCCCCGTGCCCATCCGCCACGCTGGGCGAGCGGCCGCTCCGCTTCTATGAGATCCCGGGCGGCTGCCGCGCGCTCGTCGGGCTCACCGTCGAGCAGCAGGCCGGCCCGCTGGAGGTGCGGCTTAGGGCCCCCGGCGACGCCGGAGAGGATCTCGTCCTGGGCACGCTGGAGGTGCTGCCACCGAACTTCAACGTCCGCGAGCTCCGCGTCGCCCGGAAGTTCATCAAGCCTTCGCCGGCCCAGGTGCGTCAGCGCCGCGCGGACCAGCGCGCCTTCGAAAAGGCCTGGGCGCAGCCGTTCATCCCGCCCCTGTTTACCGCCGACTTCGTTGTGCCAATCGACTCGGAGGTGACGGCGCCGTTCGGCGATCTGCGCACCTTCAACGGCAAGAAACAGAGCCAGCACTACGGGATGGACCTGGATGGCCGCATCGGAGATCCGATCCGCGCCGCCAACGACGGCGTGGTGGTGATGGTGCGGAAGAACTTCGCGTCCGGGAACACCGTGCTTCTGCACCACGGCGCGCACCTGTTCACCGCCTACTTTCATATGTCGAAGATGCTGGTGAAGCCGGGCCAGAAGGTGAAGCAGGGCGAGCGGATCGGCCTGGTGGGCAAGACCGGGCGCGTCACCGGACCGCACCTGCACTTCGGCTGCAAGGTCGACGGGCTGTGGGTGGACCCGGCGTCGCTTCTGGCGATGAAGTTCGGCGCGCCGGCGATGCTCGTCGTCGAGCCGGCGTCGGTGCAGCGACCGAAATAAACGGTCTTCCGTCTACTGTCTTCCGTCTACAGCAGGCCCTGTCTTGAGCTCTGAGCCGGCTTCGCGGCCGTCACGTCAGTCGCGCTGGTCTGCGAGCGGCGGAATCCCCAGCGCGGCGCGCGCCTCGTCCGGCGTCATCGGTTCGCGGCCCACGTCCCGCGCCATCCGGGCCGCCTTCTCCACCAGCTCGCCGTTGCTCTTCGCCATCTTCGTGCCGGCGGGGTCCAGGTAGAAGTTGTCCTCCAGCCCGACGCGGATGTTCCCGCCCAGAGCCAGCGCGGCGCCCACCAGCCGCCACTGCTGTTTCGAGATGCCGATCACCTCCCAGGTGTCTTCCCGTCGCACCTGACGCGCCATCGCCGCGAGGTTCTCGGTGGTGGGCGCCACGCCTCCCAGAACGCCCATCACGAAGCTGTACTGCAAGGGGCCCTTCAAAGCGCCCATCGCCAACAGCGGCTCGGCGTTGTGAATGTGGCCGAAGTCGAAGCACTCCAGCTCCGGGAGCGCCCCGCCCGCCTTCATCGCCTCGCACGCGATCAGGATGTCGCTGAACGGGTTCATGAACACAAAGTCGAAGACGAAGCCCTTCCGCTTCTCGGAGTACTTCGCGTAGTTCATCGACCCCATGTTCAGCGCGGCCATCTCCGGCCGCACCTTCCACACGTACTCGATGTTCTTCTTCTTCTCGCCCTCGGAGGAGACGCCCATGTTGAAGCCGCCGGTGGAGAAGTTGATGACGATCGGACAGCGCTTGCGGACCTCGCGCTTGATCGCCCCGTAGATCTCCGACGACCAAGTCTGGTCCCCGGTGTCCGGTTCGCGGCCGTGGATGTGGACCACCGCTGCGCCGGCGTCGTACGCGCGCCGGGCCTCCTCGGCGATCTCCTCCGGTGTGTAGGGGATGTACGGGCACTGCTCGCGCCTGGTGAGCACGCCGTCCAGCGCGCAGGTGATGATCACCTTGTCCGGGTAGAGCGGCATCCGTCTTTCCTCCCTACTTGTCCTTCCACCGGGGCCGACGCTTGTCGAGGAACGCGGACACGCCCTCCCCGGCGTCCTCCAGAAGGACATTGAGCGACAGCTGCGTGGCGAGGTGCTCCACGGCCGGGCCGAGCGGGAGATCCTCGGCGGTGTAGAAGGCGCGGCGCCCGAGCTCGAGCACCGCCCGGCTCTTGCCGGCGAGCTTCTCCACCATCGCGGCCACCGCGCCATCCAGCTCCGCGGGCGGGACCACCCGGTTCAACAGGCCCCACTCCAGCGCCTGTTGCGCGCTCAGCCGGTCGCCGGCCATCACCAGCTCCAGCGCGCGCTTGCGGCCGACGTGGCGCTGCAACAACGCGATCACCTGCATCGGGAACAGCCCGACGTCGATCTCCGGCAGCCCCAGCTCGGCGGACGAAGCGGCGATGGCCACGTCGCACGCGAGCACCAGCCCCAGCCCGCCGGCGAGCGCGTGCCCGTTCACCCGGGCGATCGTCGGCAACGTGGCGTCCTGGATCCGCCGCATCAACAGGCCATAGGCGCGGCGCCGCTCGTGCCCGGCCAGAAAGCCGTCCCCGCCCGCCATGGAGGTGAGGTCGCCGCCGGCGCAGAAGATGGTCCCGCCCGATCCGGTGAGGACGATGACCCGCACCGCCGGATCCGCCTCCGCGCGGGCGATCCCCTCGAGCAGCTTTTCAATCGCCCGCGCCGAGAGCGCGTTGCGCGCCTTCGGCCGGTCGATGACTAGGCGCGCCGCGGGGCCGGAGACTTCGTAGTGGACGTGCTCTTCTTCCATGCGACCTCCGAGCCTGCGCTCGCGCCGGCGTGCGCGGCCGCCGCGGCGGGAGACAGCACGCCGGTGAGGAACACTTCCGCGATCTGCCGCTGCACGCGCTCCAGCGCGGCCTCGTCCTTCGGGTCGAAGAGCCCGACCACGAAGGAGGTCAACCCCATCTCGATCGCGCCGAACATCATGGCCGCCGCCAGGCGCGCGTCGAGGTCCGCGCGCAGTTCGCCGCGCACCTGGGCCTGCCGGAACATCGACTCCGCGAGCCGGATGATGTCGACGAACGCGCCGCCGCGGTCCACCTTCGCCCCTGCCGGCGAGCGGGCGATCTCCAGAATCAGCACCCGGACCGCGCGCGGGTCGTGCCGGTAGGCCTCGAACGCGACGCGCGCCACGCCGCGGATTTTCTCGGCCAGCGGCGCGTCGCCCGTCGCCACGCCCTCGAGCCGCCCGACGAAGCCCTTCCACGCGGTGTCGAACACCGAGGAGAGCAGCTCGTCCTTGTTCTGGAAGTAGTGGTAGACGAGCCCGTAGGCGACTCCTGCCTCCTTCGCCACGTCGGCGATCCGGCAGCCGTGGTACCCCTTCCGGGCGAAGACCTCGATCGCCGCCCGGAGGATGGTCCTGCGCCGTTCTGCCTCCCGAGCCGAAGGTTCCCCCGTCCCCGCCGTCTTGCCGTTCGTCCGTGCCACCGTGCGCCGTTCCTTCCGCGATTGATTCGCGAATCAGTCGCGGCGCACCCTAAGCATCGGCGTCGGGGTGGGTCAAGCGAGGACGGCTACTTGACCGTGCCCTTGATGGGCGTGAGGTTGACCTCTACCTCGAAACCGTCCCTCCGGGACGAGTGCACCTTGCAGGCGGGGTAGATGAACCAGTCCGCCGGAGGGTTGAAGGTCGTGGCGCCGCCGTCCGGCGGGTCCTCCTCGTGGGCGTCGTAGATGTCGAAGTTGATGGGGATGACGCCTCCGTACGCGAGCCGGATGCCCGTGGCGCCCGTGCCGTACTGCGACACCCTCACCAGCTCGGTGGGGTTGGCGAAGCACCCGTCGCCGTCGTCATTCCCCGGCAGCGTGTTGAACCACGGGTCGGAGATCCGATAGCCGACGCTCACCGAGCCGTGGTGGTCGAGGTTGAGCTGCATGGAGCCCGGCGCGGGATAGATCTGCGCAACGACCGGGATGTACTGGGCCAGCGGGGTCGACGGCAGCGGGCTGGGCGCGCCCTCCTGGTAGTCGTAGTTGTTCGGAAGGCCGGTCCAGAGGATCCGCTCCTGCGCCCAGATCAGCGTGTTCGCGTCCCAGGTCCCGTTCTTCCCGGTCCACGATCCGTCGGCGTTGGTGTCGACGTAAAACTCGCCGGGGTCCCAGGTCCCGTTGTCGTTGGCGTCGACGAACGGTTCGATGGTGTCGACGAACGGCTCGGTGTCGTCGTGCACGCCGTTGTCGTTGAGATCGACGTAGGGCTCTTCGCCCGCGGTGACGGCGATCATCGTGACCAGGTTGTCACGCGGGTTGTTGGTGATGCCGGGGCGGACCGGATCCGCGCGGCGCGGCTCGGGGCAGCCGGCCGGGCACGTGGGATCGTCCGGGGGCGGGTTGTTCATCGGGTCGATCCGCCACTCCCACGGTTGCATCCAATCGGGAGCGAGCGGCTGGGGGATGTGGACGGAGTCGTAGTCCGGCGAAGTGGGATCCGGGTTGATGTGACGGTAGGTGCCCGGATCCACGTCCTGGGGAAGCGGCAGCGAGACCTTGTAGGTGACGTCCGCGTTGCCCACGGCGTCCGTGAGCGTGGTGGCCGAAGGACCGATCGCCCCCGCCTCGGCGAGGAATGTCACGCTCGCCCCGGCGATGCCGATGCCGCTGCGATCCGCGACGTGCGCCGTGCAGTCCATCACCGTGCCGGCGATGAGGTCGCGCGACGGTCCATACGCGAGCAGCGCGTGAATGCCCGCAGCGGCGCCGGCGATGTGACCGCACTGGAAGGTGATGCCGCGGCCGGAGACGTAGTCGCCGGAGATGGAGATCACCGGCGACTGCGCGACCTTGTCACCGGCGGTGGCGATCACGCTCACCGCGGCCGGCCGCCTGGTGGCGATGATCTGCGTGATGACCTCGCCGGTGCCCTTGTTGGTCGAGCTGTCGGCGGGCTGCACCTTCACGTCCGGCGATGTCGTCGACGACAGCTCGAAGTGCACCGGAATGCCCTCGGCAGGCAGGCCGCGGGTGTCGACCGCCGCGAACCGCACGGTGACGATGTCGCCGATCTTCGGCTGAGCCGGTTCGAAGCCCACGTACACCAGGGAGGCAGGGCTCTGCTCTCCACACCCTGCGAGGACCACCGCAAGCGCGGCTACGGCCACGCCAGATCGCATCAACAAGCGCCGACTCCTTCTCTGCGGGAAATGTGGGGAACCCGACAGCATCTTGTCGGTCGCCCCTCGAGCGAGTCAAGGCTGGAGGCGGGCTAGGATTGCGGGCCCTGGAACATCGCGCGGGCCACGCCGAGGAGCTTCTCCACGTCGCGGGGCGTGAGCCGCCGGGTGCGGGCGAACTCGGAGAGCGGCCGCAGCAATTCCTCATCATCCGGGACGTCGCGATCGGTGCCTGCGAAGAGCTCGGACAGGGTGACATCCAGGGCCCGCGCGAGCGAAGCCAGAGTCTCCACGTGCGGCATCCGTTCGCCGCGCTCGATCATCGAGAGGAACGACACGCTGATCTGGGCGCGCTCCGCGAGGTCCTCCTGCGTCCACTTTTCTGGTTTTTGCGTCCTGAGATCCCGGATCCTCCGGCCTAGACGCTTCCCGATTTCAGACAAGGTTCCTCGAAAATCCGGCAGACTGGCTGCAACAACTTCGAGAGCCAGTGGTCTTCCTAACAGCTTGACCACGACTCGCCAGCGACTCGCAGTGAAGAATTTCGGGGGGTTGCGGGCGACCCACCGTCCCCCATCAGGTCCCAAAGGACCCGAACTGACTGATGGTCAGGGAAGCGCCGAAGTTCGGGGTGAGAAACGGACCGAATACCTGGCCATGACCGGATCGATCGGTCACCACCGTCGCGTGTACTTCGAAGCGCCAGCAATCGCACCCGGGCCCGTAGGATACCGCAACGTTTTGCTGCCAGATCGGGTGGGGGTCCAGCGGGTAGGACAAAAACGAGTACCGGAGGCCCAGCCCGAATGGGAACCGCGCACGGATGCCGCCGGAGACCTGTTCGGCCCGCACGAAGTCCTGGCGGGCGGGGATGGTGAATCCCACGAGCGCAAGCGGCCTTCCGACGAGCTCGTCGATGCCCGCGCGCTGCGGGTCGGAGCCGACGTCGAGCAGCCGGTCGTAGCTCAGCCACATCCCGGTGCCCTTGCCGTCGTCGACGTTGAGCTGGGCGGAGATCTGCGAGGGCAGCCGTCGGTCCAAGTCGTAGCGGCCCAGGGCGGCGAGCGTCAGCGGCCCCTGCCGCAGCGAGAAGCGGCCGAAGCTGTCGCCGGTCCGGCCGGAGCGCAGGTCGAAGTCCTGACCGAGATCGAGGCGGAGAAGCTCCTGCCGCGATGCGCCCTGGCGGCGCTCGAGCGTCTGGCGCACCTGGACCACCGCCTGCCAGATCCCCGCGTGCGAATCGGCCGGGTCGAAGGGGAGCGCGGCGTCGATCTGATCGTACGGCCGGGCCTGCGGCACGCCGTTTCCGAAGACGTACGGCACGTACCGCATCTCCGCCTCGGGCGTGATGGTGTGGCGGAAGCCCTGCTCCTTCGGCCCAAAGTCGCGCACCAGCGTGGTCGCCAGATTCACGCCGCCGATCGGATAGCCGCGGTGGCTGACGTCGCCCAGGAGCTCGCCCAGCCACACCGTCTCGCGGTAGCCGAGGTATGGCGTCAGCCGCGCATATCGTCCGGCCAGCGGCAGTGACAGCTGGGGACGCAAGTCGAGCCGATCGCGCGCCTCCCGTTCGCCGGGCTCGAACGCGCCGTCGCCCTGCCCCGGGTCCGCGCACGGTTCGATCCACGTGCCGGACGGCTGCTGGGTGGGGCACAGCCGGTACAGCCCATCGGGGCCCTCGTCGCCGAACAGCCCGTACACCGGGGCCAGCCGCGTGTACTCGGCCTTGATCCCGCCCCACAATGGCCCGGCGATGGAGCGCTCCGGCATCGCCCAGGTGATGGCGGGGAACCGCCCGAAGGTGCGCGGTGGCTGGATGTCCCCGTTGCGGCCGAAGACGTCGAACCCGAACGGCTGGGTGGTGGTCCAGATCGGCTGCCGGACCACGAGGTCGACGCCGAAGTAGCTCATCAGATCCTTGTGGTTGAGGACCGCGGAGGAGCGCAGATAGTCGCTCTGCTGTGCGAGCACGTCGGTGGTGACGTCGCGGAAGAAGTACCCGTCGGAGACGAAGCCGGCGTCGACGCGATCCCGCCACCCGTTGCCGAGATCCTGCAGGTGCTGCCACGAGGCCTCGAGCCTCGGGCCCCGTACGCCGTCCGGGGTCAGGCGCAACTGGGGGATGACCGGGTTGCGCGAGCGGTTCGCGTCGTAGAGCAGCCCCACGGTGGCGCGGCCGGAGGTCCCCTCGTTCGGCACGTACCGGAACTCGGTGTGCAGCCGCCCGCCCTTGATGCCGAAGTTGGGGTCGCTCCCGCCGGTGTAGAAGCCGGGGGTGAGTGTGAAGTCGTAGCTGTCCCCGGCGGTGAGGAACAGCGGCTGCTCGAGGCTGAACCCCGCAAGGCTGGAGAAGTTGGGGCGCGGGATGAGGAACCCGCTGCGGCGATCGGAGAGCGGCAGGTACAGCCACGGCACCGCGAACACCGGCACCTGGTACACGTAGATCACCGGCCAGGTGAGGATGGCGCGCTCGCCCATCTCCACGTCCGCGCGGCTGGCCTCCACGCGCCACGAGGGTTCGGTGGGATCGCAGTCGCAGGGGGTGAAGGACAGATCGTCCACCTGGAACGAGTCCTTCCCCACCTTCTTGATGTGGCTGCCGGTGATGGTGAGAACCGTCTCGCCGGCCTTCTTCAGCTCCCAGGGCGTCCGCGCGGCCAACAGCTGCGCTTCGGTGACGTTGCGCTTTCGCAGAAACAGCCCGCCTTTGACGTGCGCCTCCAGCGAGCGGAGGTCGATGTCCACCTCCTCCGCCACCGCCGCCAGCAACCCCGCCACCAGCATCACGTTGCCCTTCGCCTGGGCGCGCTGGTTCGCCTGGTCCCAGACGACCTCGTCCGCGCGCAGGGTGACCTGGTTGCTGGAGAGCACCGTGTGCCCGCGCGCGATCAGCGTCTCCTTCGAGGGCTCGTACAGCAGCTGATCCGCCGCGAGCGTCACCTTCTCACCCGAGGGGAGCTCGGTCTCGGTGGCCAGCGGGATCTGCCCCGTGGCCACCAGCACGGCGAAGGCTGCAGGAAGGATCACAGATGGCCGGTTTTCGGCTCAGCGGGCCTGGAACTCAAGCACGAGATCGTCCCCCTGCTGCTTCGCCTGGTACGGCACCGGCTTCGCGAGGGTGATCTCCACCTCCACGTCTGCGCCGGCCTGGCTCGGGTTCACTCGGAGCACCGGCGTGCCGAAGAAGGACGTGTCGAGGAACAGCGCGTTGTTGTGCGCGCCGATCCGGGTGTTGGCCAATGCCACGACGACCGTCCGTTCGTCGGCCTCCCGGATCTCGTACTCCGCCGGCCCGTCGGTCTTGATGGTGACGCGCGCGCCGCGGCCCAGGGGGCGGAAGCCCACGAACGCGAGCGTGTGACGCTTCCCGCGCCCCGCGGTGGCGCCCTCTGCGCGCCGCGCCTCGGCGGCCTGGCGGCGGCGTTCCTCCTCCGCGCGCGCCTTCGCCTCGCGCGCGGCCTTCTCCTGCGCCCTTCGCGCCTCCAGCGCCGCGCGCTTCTGTGCCTCCTCCGCCTCGCGCGCCGCCTGAAGCTGCCGCCGGCGCTCCTCCTTTGCGGCCTGCTTCGCGGCGCGCTCCTCGGCGAGTTGACGCTGACGCTCCTCGGCCGCGGCCTTCTTCGCGGCCTCCTGTGCGCGCCTCGCCTCCTCCTCCTGGCGCCGCCGCTCCTCGGCCGCCCGCTTCGCCGCCTCCTCCGCGGCGAGCTTCGCCTTCCTCGCCTCCTCCTCGCGCTGCGCCTCCTCCCGGGCCCGGCGCGCGGCCTCCTCCTGCGCGCGGCGCTCTTCTTCTGCGCGCCGTGCGGCCTTTTCGGCGGCCTTGCGTTGCTTCTCCAGCTCCGCCTGACGGGCCTCTTCGGCACGCCGTTGGGCCTCCGCCGCCCGCTCGGCTTCCTGACGCGCGGCCTCCTCCGCCTTCTTCCGCTCGGCCTCCTGTTGCCGGCGCGCCTGTTCCGCCTGCTTCGCCGCCTCCTCCGCCGCGGCCTGCTCTGCGCGGCGCGCCGCCTCAGCCTGTTTTGCGGCCTCCGCCGCCGCGGCCTCCTGTACGCGGCGTGCCTGCTCCGCCTGCTGTGCGACCTCCTCCGCCGCGCGCTGTTGCGCGTGATCGGCCTGCGCCGCCTCTTCTTCAGTGCCCTTCTGCGCGCCCGATTCCGTCGGCCCGGCCTGCGCGACGGGCGGCGGCGCGGTGCCAGCGAGCACCTTCACCGTCACGGTCGTCCCGTGGGTGGTCAGATCCGTCTCCACCTCCCGATCGAAGCCCACCAGCACGCGGGCGATCGCCGTGGACGCCGATCCGTAGCTGGCGGTCTTCACGCCGGTGATCACCCCCTGCCCGGGGATCACCTCCGGCACGCCCGCGAAGACGGCTTCGGAGATGTCGATCACCAGCCGCGGGGGGTCGGTCATCGTGAAGGTGTTGAAGGTGGGCGTGCGGCTCCCGGTGATCTCCACCGCGCCGTCCTTCACCTCGACGCGGGTGATCCGGTTGAGCTCGACCTTGTCCTGCGCGAAGGCAGTCGCGGGCAGCACCGCGACGAGCGCAGCAACGACACGCACCATGTGCGACAGCCTAGCAACGCGTCCCGAGCCGCCGAATTTTTCACCGCCCTCCGACCGGGCCGAGCCGTTGAGTGCCCGGCGGTCGACGGGGCGGAATGTCGAATCCACACCCGATCGACGCCGGATGCATGAGAGTTGTTCCCGCGCGGACATGTCGGACACGGAACAGGCCGATCTCGAACGCAAGCTCGAAGACATCCCCCGGCCGCTGCGGCTGTTGGCGAGGCTCTTCGCGAACGCGCCGGTGGGCTTTCAGATCTACCGCGCCGACGGGCACTGCCTCCTCACCAACCGCGCCTTCCGCGAGCTGTTCGGATCGGAGCCGCCGCCCGAATACAGCGTGCTCGAAGACGACGTGGCCGCGCGCTCGGGCGTGCTCGGGTTGATCCGCCGGGCGTTCGCGGGCGAGGCGGTCAGCATCCCCACCATCTGGTACGACCCGCGCGAGCTCGAGCAGCTCTCCATCCCGGTGGGCCGCCGCGTGGCGGTGTCCGCCACCTTCTTCCCGCTCTTCGACAGCGAGGGGAAGGTCTCCCACGTCGGTATCGCGTTCCGCGACGAGACGCGGGAGCGGCTGTTGCTGGAGGAAGCGGAGGCCGGCAGGGCGCCTGCGGAGGCGGCCGAGCGCCGCGCGGCGTTCCTCGCCGCTGCCAGCACCGCGCTCTCCGACGCGCGCGATCTCGAGCGGACGCTCCGGGACGTGGCGGAGCTGGCCTCCGCGTCGATCGCCGACTGGACGGTGGTGACCGCGCGCATCGGGAGCGGCGAGCTCCGGCGCATCGCCGTGGTGCACCGCGATCCCGCAAAGCGCGCCGCCGCGGAGGAGTACCTCCGATCCTTCCCGCCGCACCTCCACCGCCCCGACCTCCGCGAGATCTCCGAAGGGCGGCGCCCGGTCCTCTTCGAACGGCTGGACGCGAAGGACCTCGCGCGCGTGTCCCAGGATTCGCGCCACCTCGAGGTGCTCGAGTCGCTCGGGGTCGCCTCCGCGATCCTCGTGCCGCTCACGCGCGGCGCCGAGCTGATCGGCGTGCTGACGCTGGTGCGCGGTGCCGAAGCTCCGCCCTACGGCCGGGACGATTTCGCCTGCGCTCAGGACTTCGCCGCGCGGCTGTCGCTGGCGCTCGAGAACGCGCGGCTGTTCGAGGCCTCCCGGCACGCCGAAGAGCGGCTCCGCGCGGTGGTGGAGAACCTCCCCCAGCTCGCCTGGACCGCGAGCACGGACGGGACGATCGACTTCTACAATCAGCGCTGGTTCGAATACACGGGAACCACCCTCGGGCAGATGAAGCGGGACGGCTGGCAGTCGGTCCTCGACGCGGAGGCCGTGCCGGGCGTGGCCCGGACCTGGGCGCGGGCGATCGACCGGGGCGAACCCTTCGAGCTGGAGCTCCGGCTTCGCGGGGCCGACGGGAGCTACCGCTGGTTCCTCACCCGGATGCGCCCGCTTTCGGACTCCGCCGGACGGCGGCTGGGCTGGGTGGGCACGCACACCGACATCGATGAACAGATGCGGCAGACGACCGAGCTCAGGCACGCGGTGGACACGCGCGACACCTTCCTCTCCGTGGCCAGCCATGAGCTCCGCACGCCGCTGACGCCGCTGATGCTCAAGCTCGAGGCGCTGGAGGTGGAGGCCGCGACCCACTCCGACTCGCCGCTCGCCCCGCTGGTGCTCCGGCACACCGAGGTGATGCGGCGGCAGCTGGGGCGCCTCACGAGCCTCGTGAACACGCTCCTGGACGTCTCGCGGATCAGCTCGGGCCGGATGGTGCTGGAACCGGCGCGGTTCGACCTCGCCGCCGCGGTGCGGGAAGCTGCGGGGCGGTTCGAGCTGCAGGCGGGTCGTCAGGGGACGCTCTTGCGCGTGGACACGCCGGACGACCTGCCGGCCTTCACCGACCGGCTGCGCGTGGAGCAGATCGTCACCAACCTGGTGGACAACGCGCTCAAGTACGGCGCCGGAAGCCCGGTCGAGGTGAAGCTGCGGCCCGAGGGCGATGCGGCCATCCTCACCGTGGCGGACCGGGGCATCGGGATCGCTCCGGAGAACCTGGCGCGGATCTTCCAGCGCTTCGAACGCGCAGTGTCCGACCGGAACTACGGCGGGCTCGGGCTGGGGCTGTACATCGTGCGCACCGTCGCCGAGGCGCTGGGCGGAGCGGTCAGCGTCCAGAGCACGCCGGGAGCGGGCTCCACCTTCACGGTGCGGCTGCCGCTCGGAAGGTGACGACGGGGCTCGTCAGTGCGCGCCGCGCCTCGGAAGCGAGGGCGGCTTGTGCCGGTGCGACCGCGCGTACTCGACGAGGTTCTTGATGTCGTAACAGATCTGCCGGATGTCGTGCCCCATCGTCAGCTCGATGTGGCTGTTCCCCTTCACCGGCCGCCAGAGCAGGTACTCGCTCTGCGCCGCGCGGTAGACGCTCCGGGTCGAACGGACCGAGGCCAGTGGATCGAGGTCGCCGAAGATGATCGCCATCGGCACCTTGATCTTGGAGAAGCCGCGCTTGAAGTCGTAGCCGGTGCGGTAGCAGACCAGCTCCCCGCGGCGGATCCACCGTGCGAACTGGTTGACGACCTTGCGCGGTTCGCGTTCGCCGCCTTCGCGCAGAAGCCACCGGATGTCGTCGCTGCGCACGCGCTGCGCGTTGGAGAGCCAAAAGAGCCGTTCGGCCACCCGGCGGTACAGCGGCGACTGCTCCGCGTGCGCGAGCTGGGACTCGATGATCTTCAGCAGCGAGTCGATCGGCACGTACTTGTACTCGAGCGTGCGCAGCTCCCCGCGCGGGGCGATCGCCTCGCCCCAGTCCTTCTTCACCCGGCCCAGCGCGGCCGCCGCGCCCCGCTGCAACAAGCGCGCGCCCCGCCGCTCCAGGTTGATCGCCCCAAACGTCGCGTCCACCGAGGTGGTGATGACGGGTCCCGCCAGCGCCAGGAGCCGCAAGAGCGCGAACCCGGCGCCGAGGTCTCCGGGCGCGCCGATGGTGATGAGCCCCTCGAAGTCGTCGTGGATGCCCGCGTAGCCGTAGCCGAGCATCCCGCCCATGGAGTGGCCGCAGAAGAAGATCTTCTCCCGCCGGGTGATCCGCTTCACCCCGGACACCGCCGCGGGCAGGTCGTAGAGGAAGTAGCTGTCGATGTCCCAGCCGTAGTCGAGGTCCGGCGGGAGCTGCCGGCCGAAGCGCTGCGCCCGCTCCTTCTGCAGGGCGATGGAGCTCTTGCCGTGCCCGCGCAGCTCCAGGATGTGGATGTCCATCCCGAAGAAGAGGAGGTTCTTCACGAACTGGCCGGACGTCCAGGCGTGCCGGTTCTGCGAGAACCCGTGGACCAGAAGCATCGTCTCGCCCAGGAGCGGCTGGGCGAACGGCTGCGGCCGCGGCCGGTAGCGCGAGATGACGAGCGACCAACCATCCGCGGTATCCACGACGTACCGCGTCTTCGTGTACAGGCTGCGGAACTCGACGTCGTCGACCGTGACGTCGCTCAGCTGCTCGCTGGGCTTCCAGTCGGGGATCCGCATCGCATCCCTAATCTAGGTCCGCGCGGGCGGTCCCGCGAGTCGCCTGCCTGCCTTGCGCGAGCGGCCGAAGCGCCCCCACCAGGAACAGCGAGCCGGTGCCAAGCACCATCTCGCCCGGTCCAGCGCGCATCACCGCCCCCGTGAACGCCGCCTTTGGAGAGGCGTACAGCTCCACCTCCGGGCACAGCGCGCGGGCCTCGTCCGCGTAGCGGCCGGGCGCCAGCGTGCGCGGGTTCGGCACCGGGGTCAGGTGCACCGAGGCGAACCTCGGCAGGAGCGTTCGCAGCACCGGCCGGTAGTCCTTGTCCGAGAGCACGCCGAACACCGCGTGGATCCGCTGCCCCGGGTACAAGACGTCGAGCGCGCGCGCGAGCGCCTCTGCCCCGGCGGGGTTGTGCGCGCCGTCCAGCACCACCTTCGGCTCGCCCTCGAACGTCTCGAGGCGCCCCGGCCACTTCGCGCGCACGAGCCCTTCGCGGACGCTCTTCTGGGAGATGGGCAGCCCGCGCACCTCCAGATGCTCCAGGCACGCCAGCGCCACCGCCGCGTTCTGCACCTGGTGCGGCCCCTTCAGCCCGAGGCTCAGCTGCCCCACGGAGGTGCGCGTCCCCCGGTAGACCAAGGTGCCGCTCGGCTCCGGCTCGAGTCTGAAGTCGCGGTCCTGCACCGCCACCAAAGCGCCCTTCTCGCGCGCCACCGCTTCGATCACCGCGAGCACTTCCGGCGGCTGCCTCGCCACCACCACCGGGACGCCGGGTTTGATGATGCCGGCCTTCTCGGCGGCGATGGCCGCCAGGGTGTGGCCGAGGTAGTCCATGTGGTCGAACGAGACGGGCGTGATGGCGCAAACCGCTGGCGCCGCCGCGGTGGTCGCATCCAACCGCCCGCCCAGCCCGGTCTCCAGCACCGCGACGTCCACGCGCTCGCGCGAGAAGTGCCACAGCGCGACCAGGGTGCCGAACTCGAAGTACGTCAACGGCGCCGGGTCCGCGAGCGCCTCGGGGTAGAGCTCCAGCACCTCGAGGATGCGGCGGCCGAAGACCTCGTCGGAGATCTCCACGCCGTCGATCTGGATCCGCTCGTTGACACGCTCGAGGTGCGGCGACGTGTACAGCCCGACCTTGTAGCCCTGCGCGGTGAGACAGGAGGCGGCGAACGCAGAGGTGGAGCCCTTCCCGTTCGTCCCCGCCACGTGCAGCGCCGGAAAGTCGCGCTCGGGGTTCCTGAGCGCGCGGAGCGCAGCGTGGATCCGATCCAGGCCGAGCCGGACGCCGGAGGGCGCGAGGCTCTGGAGAAAGGCGAGCGCTTCGGCGGGCGTGGAGGGTCGGCTGGGCATGCCGGGCGACCTACGCGAGCAGTCCGAGCAGCTGCCCCAGCTTCTGCCGCAGCTCCTTGCGCGGGACGATCGCGTCGATCATGCCGTGGTCGAGGAGGAACTCCGAACGCTGGAAGCCCTCGGGGAGCTTCTGCCGGATGGTCTGTTCAATCACCCGCGGCCCGGCGAAGCCGATGAGCGCCTTCGGTTCGGCGAGGATGACGTCCCCCAGCCAGGAGAACGACGCGGCCACGCCGCCGGTGGTCGGGTGGAGCAGGACCGAGATGTAGGGCTTACGAACCTCGCGGAAGCGGGCGATCGCCGCGGAGGTCTTCGCCATCTGCATCAGGGAGAAGATCCCCTCCTGCATGCGGGCGCCGCCGGACGCGGAGAAGATGATCGCCGGCAGGTTGCGCTCGCGAGCGCGTTCGAAGACGCGGGTCACCTTCTCTCCGACCACCGATCCCATCGACCCGCCCATGAACTCGAAGAGGAAGCACCCCACCGAGACCTGGGTGCCCTCGATGCGGCCCAGGCCGCTGATGAAGGCGTCGGCTTCATCCAGGTTCTTGCGCGTGGCCTTCAGCCGGTCGCGGTACCGCTTCGAGTCCATGAAGCCGAGCGGATCCTGCGGTTCGAGCTCGCGGTCGAGCTCCTCGAAGCTGTCCGGATCGAGCACCGCCGCCAGCCGCGCGCGCGCCGGCCACGGCATGTGGTGGCCGCAGTTGGGGCAGACGTTCAGGTTCTTCTCGATCTCCGGCCGGTAGATGATCTCCGAACACTCCTCGCACTTGACCCAAAGGCCCTGCATGCGGGAGGGGCGCGCCTCGTCCTCTTCCGGCCGGGAGATCCGCGGCTGCTTCTTGGAAAACCACGCCATGGGGCAGCGGGCGTAATGTGAAGGGCGGCGTGAGTCAACGCCGTTCGGGCTACGCTACGCTGCCGGACGAGACACCGGGACCGCTTGGCCGCTCAGACCCCCATCCCCTTCCGCCGAATCATCTCCCCCGCCGGCGAGCTCCGGATCGAGCTGTGCAGCGCGTTCCGCGCAGGCGCAGTGAAGCTGCCGGAGCTCGAGCCCCGGCGGCTGCGCTACGCGCTCGGCAGCTCGATAGCCGATCTGAAGATCCCCTACGAGATCACCGCGGACGCGGTCCGGATCGTGACCTTCGGCGCGGTGCAGCTGGCGGTGATGCTGGTCGCCCGTCACAAGGACGTGCTGCCGCGCGGCGAGTTCGACCGCTTCCTGATGGACGAGCGGTTCGGCGCGCTCCCGTCGATCCCCGAGACGTTGACCGGGCAGAGCACCCACCCCGACATCCGCACCGCCGCGGAGCTGGCGCCGCGCGCGCACCCGGCGCTCACCGGCGGCGTGATGGCGGCGTGGCTGGGCCCGGGCGGCGGCGGGCGCAGCCTGGTGGCGCTGGTGATCGAAAAGCTGCGCACGGCGATCGGCGAAATGGCCGCCTGCAACGGCCGGGAGGAGACGCCCACGCTGATCGCGCTCATGCTGGGTTCGCTTCTGCCGAAGGTGGAGGCGGCGCTCGCGGCCGTCCCGCTCTCCCACCCCACCGATCGGATGATCCGCGGCGCCGCGGCCTGCGGGGTGTACCTCGCGCTGAGGCTGGGGCTGGAGCGCGCCCTGCGCGACACGCGCCTCCCCGCCGCGGTGGCGATGCGGATGGAGGCGCCGATCAACCCCACCGTGCTGTTGGGCGGGCGGGGCGGCGTCGTCCAGTCCGGGGCCACGCTGTTCGGGGGCGAGCTCACGGTGGGCATTCCGTTCTTCGAAGAGATGTCCTCCCGCATGGCCGCCGGCGCGAGCGCGGACGCGATCCAGGCGCATCTCGCGCAGCTTCTGGCCGCCGACCGCGAGGTGTCCCGGAAGGTGGAGGCCACCGCCGCGCTCTCGCTTCTGCGCGAACGGTTCATCGGCGCCGCCACGCTCGGGGACCAGGGCTTCCTCCCGAGGGATCTCGCCACGCTGTTCCGCGACCTCGTGATGTACCCAGCAAAGCTCCAGGCGCTCCTCGACGACGAGAAGGCGCGCAAGCGCCTGTGCAAGGAGCTCCCCGGGCGCGTGCAGAATGCCCGCCCCCGGGTGACCGGGGCGCTGCAGACGGTGGTGGAGGCGTTGACGGGCTTCAACCCGAAGTCGCCGTCCGCCGCGCTGGGGATGAGCCGCGAGGAGGCGCTCCGGGTCTACGCGCGCTCGGCGATCGCTCTTCTGTGCGACCTGTGGCTGGACCGCGCCCTCTTGCCCGCGCGGCGGGCGCTCGACCCGCGCACCGGCACCGAGGCCGAGGGCGGCAACGCCGCCGAGTATGAGGCCGGACGGCTCTACCGGATCTCCACCCAGAGCGCCCCATTGTTGCGCGACCGGGTGGTGGCGCAGGTCGGCCACCTGTTCGCCGACGTCAAGGACTTCACGCGCCGCACCAGTCTGGTGGGCCAGGCGGCGATCGGCGATCTGCTCCGCCGCGAGTTCTACGCGCCGGTGATCGCCGCGGCGAAGCGGCACTACGCCGGCTTCTCGGTGCTGCCCGACAAGGGCGGGATCCAGCTCAACAACCTGCTCGGGGATGCGATCTCCCTGTCCGGGACGATCACCGGGCTCGTGGCCCTGGCCACGGAGCTGAGGCGCCATCTGCAGAGCTACGAGCGGCGGCTCGCCCGGGAGATCTCCCGCGACGAGGTAGCCCGCGCGGTGCAGGCGATCGAAGCGGAGTACACGGCGAAGCTGCTCACCGCACCGCCCCAGCTGCAGCCGAAGATCGCCGCCGAGAAGGAACAGGCGCTCGCGCGGGCCCGCGGCGAGGGGCTGGAGGCGGGGGTGTTCATCTCCTACGGCCCCGCGCCGATCGTCATCACCATCTCCGACGAGCTGTTCGGGCAGTCGCGGGTGGCGATCGCCGAGAAGATCAACGAGAGCGCCCGCGGCACCGCGCGCAGCGCCGGCGCCCGGGCGTTGGCGGACGCGGAGCTCGCCGCGGAAAGAGCGCGGCTGGGCGATCCGAATCTGCAGCACCCCTTCAGCGTGTTCGTGGGCGCGCCGCTCCCGCTGAACGTAGCGCCGGCCATCGAGCAGCAGGTCCGCTCCGCCCTCGCCCGCGGCGACGTGGCCGGCGCACGACGAACGCTGGAGAACGCCATCACCCAGGCGCTCGAGCAGGCGGCGCGCCCGGACCCGGACTCGCCGGGCGACATCTACAACAACGGGATCGCGCTGTCCGAGGAGGCGCTGTTGGGCTTTCAGCAGGAGATCGGCCCAGAACGCGTGTTCCGCGGCGTGGAGGTGCACCCGGCCTCGCTCCACGAGGCGATCCGCCGCCGCTTCTTTTTCCCCGATCGGCCGCTCCGGTTGATCGCCGCCTTCTCCCCCGAGGGCGCGTTGAAGGAGCTGTTCCGCTACGCGGGCCGCGTGATGTTCAAGGGCTTCGAACGCCAGGGCGGGATCAGAATCTGGGAGCTGGTGAGCGAGACATTGGCCGGGCAGCTCATCCAGCAGTACCACGCGGCGGCGTGGTTCCGGGTCCCGGCGCCGAAGGGCGCGTCCGCGGGCACCGGCTGACGGCGCGGCGTCACAGCTCGAACGTGTCGTCGAGCTCCAGCACGCGCACGTTGAGGCCGTTCACCTCGCGCTTGAGCTGCTGAACGAAGGCGGGCTTGAGGTGGTACAGCATCACCTCCGCCCCGTTGCGCTGGAACTTCTTCAGCTCGGTGGCGAGCGTCTGTGGCGTCAGGTGCCCGGAGATGTCCGCGAGCTGCTGCAGCTTGTTGGGGAAGCTCGTCTCCAGCAGCACCGCCTTCAGGTTCTTCGACCGGTTGAAGAGCTTCCAGAGCTTGTCGGTAGGGCCGGTGTCGCCGCTCATCCCCAGCGCGGTCTGACCGTTGGAGATGACGAACCCGCAGGACTCCACCGGGTGGCTCACCGGGACGGTCTGCACGGTGTACCGGTTGTCGATCCGGAAGGTGGATCCGGCGCGGAAGGACCGGAGCTGCATCACCGGGTTGCGCCGGGTGGGGATGCGCGTGAAGTCCGGCCACAGCGCGTTGTTGAACATGTTCTCCCGGAGCGTGCGGATGCACTCGCGGGAGCCCCAGATCGTCATCGGCTTGTCGCGGCGGCCGACGATCAGATCCGCCACCAGCGGCAGATCCTTCACGTGATCGAAGTGGCTGTGCGACAGGAGCACGTGATCGACGCGGCACAGCTCTTCGAGGGAGAGCGTACCGGTGAGCGCGCCGGCGTCGAGGGCGAGCACGCCGTCGACCAGAAAGCAGGTGCTTCTGCACCGGGGCAGCTCACCGCCGTGGCAGCCGAGGACCCTGAGGTTCAATCAGAGATCTCCAAACTTCCAGCGCATCTCGAGGTAGCTGAGGTAGTCCTTCAGCCGCGCGGTGTCGTGGACCGTGAGGCGATCGCCGCTGCGCTCCAGGAGGCCGCCGCGCTCGAGGCGGTTGAGGGTGATGCGGATCGCCGGTTCGCCGACACCCAGCTCCCGCGGGAGATCGCGCACAGGGAACTCGATCTCGATGCCCTCTTCGGTCGGGCGTCCGCGGGATGCGCAGGTCTCCAGGATCCGGTGCACCACCCGGGAGGCCGGATCCGACAGCAACAGATTCTCGATCTGGGCGTCCGCCTCGCTGAGGCGGTCCGCCAGCTTCTTGATCATCCGGACGGCGATCTCCGCGTTGCCGCGGATCATCGACTCGAACGTCTTGGGGTCGATGACCAGAAGCCGCGCGTCCTCCGACACGGTGGCCGACGCGTTCCGGGGCTTGTTGGAGATGATCGCCATCTCCCCGAAGAACTCGCCCGGGCCGAGCGTGGCCAGCACCTTCTCCACGTCCCGCACCCTCTTGGAGATGGCCACCTTGCCGGACTGGACGACGTACATCTCCTTGCCCGGATCGCCCTCCCGGAAGAGGACGGTCCCCCGGGGCATCTCCTTGCCGAATCGACTGAAGAGTTGTTCCTCGGCGCCCATGGCGGTTCTCGGGAGTTAGCCGTTGGTTTCTGCGACGGTCAATTATCCGGCGAAGCCTGTAGCAGCCGCTACCGGAGAGTCGTGCCCGACGTCGCTATTTGGTGGTGGCGGTGTAGACGCCGTCCCAGCCGGGTCCGGGCGGGTTCACCTTGAAGACGGCGATCTCCTCCAGATAGCGGAGCGCCGGCGGATCGTTCGGCCATAGCTCGGCCACGCGGCGGAACTTCGCCTCCGCCTCTTCGAAGCGCCGCTCGGCGTACAGGTCCAATCCCTCGTCCATGGTCCGCACCGCCTCGGCGTCCGCGCCCTCGGGCAGCCCGAACTTGCGCAACTCGTAGATTCGCACCGGCCGCCGTTTGCCCTTGACCCGCACCGCGCCCAGCCGGCGCGTGGTGAACGGCTGACCCTGGATCGCCGCGAAGGTGCCTTCAGAGATCAGCACCCTCGTCTCGTACTCTTTGTTGGTTCCCTCCAGCCGCGAGGCGAGGTTCACCGCGTCGCCCATTACGGTGTAGTCGCCGCGCACGCGCGATCCCATGAACCCCACCGACATCGCGCCGGTGTTGATCCCCACGCCGATGTCGAAGTCCGGGCGGCCCATCTGCCGCCACTGCTTCTTCAGCTCCTCGAGGCGCTGCAGCATCAACAGGGCCGCGGTGCACGCGCGCGTGGCGTGGTCCGGCTGATCGACGGGCGCGCCCCAGAAGGCCATCACCGCGTCGCCGATGTACTTGTCCAGTGTCCCGTCCGTCTGGAAGACGATGTCGGTCATCGGCGTGAGGTACTCGTTGATGAACTTCGAGAGCTCCTCGGCGCTCATCCGTTCGGAGATCGAGGTGAAGCCGCGGATGTCGGAAAACAGGACGGTGAGCTCCTTGCGCTCGCCGCCCATCTTGAACTTCTCCGGGTGGGCCAGCATCTCCTGCATCACCTTGGGGCCGACGCGGTACTGGAACGCCGCCGACAGCTTCTGCCGTTCGGTGTCGGCCGACAGGTAGCCGAGGAAGATCACCGCGAACGACGTCACCAGCACGTTGGAGACGGGGATCAGCGTGGACAGGTGAACGTTCGCGTTGAAGGCGAGCTGATCCAGGACGACCCACCCGCCCAGCACCGCGGCGATGGTCACCAGCTTCCAGCGGAACCGGATGCGCGGGAGCCAGAAGCCGAGGAAGAGCGCGGAGACGAGGAGGAACGCCAGCTCCAGCGGGCGCCCGTACCAGGGCCGCGTGAGGAAGCGCCCCTCGAGGATGTTGGAGAGGAACGACGCGTGGGTGAACACGCCCGGCTCGAACTCGCTGAACGGGGTGACGCGCTGGTCGTAGTTCCCGGCCTGGGTCACGCCCAGGAGCACCGCCTTGCCCTTCACCGCCGCGGGATTGAACGTGCCGTCCACCACGTCCGCGAAGCTGATCGTCCGGAACACGTCGCGCGGGCCGAGGTGGTTCACCAGCGCGTACGGCTCGTTCAGTGACAGCGGCACGAGCACCGGCGGCCCCTCGGGCCGGCGCAGCCGCACGCCGAGCACGCTCCGGGTGACCGCGTCGTAGACGATCTCCGGCTGCGTCTTGAAGTAGGCCGCCGCGGTCTGTACCTCCAGCGAGGTCAACATCCCCTGCGCGCTCTCCACGTACGCGAACGGCGGCATCCGGCGCAGCGAACCGTCGGCATCGGGCACCACGTTGAAGTAAGCGAACCGGGCGCCCGCCTCAACGAACCGGGGCAGCGGCGTCTGGACGCCGTAGTAGTGGAGCATCGGGACGTCCGCGGGGGCGATCGTCTCGATCGTGCTGCCGGGGACCTTGCCGGCCAGGTGGGGGATCACGAAGGACCTGGCCAGCGCGGCGTGCTCGCGGACGCGGTCCTCCCCCAGCTCGGCGAGCGCGTTGTCGTTGTAGAGGATGACGCCCTGCACGGCCTCCGGCGCATCCGCCAGCGCCTTCGCCAGCGCCTCGTCCGGCGAGAGGCCGCGCAAGGCCTCGATCCGTTGCTTCCAGGTCGCGGCGACGACCTTCTGTTCCGGCGGAGCATCCTGTGTGACCCGATCGAGCTCGCGCAGCGCGGCGGAGAGCGCCTCCTCGCCCCGGTCCGGCACGACGTCGGTGAAGGTCATGTCCAGCCCGATCGCCGCTGCGCCCGCGGCGTGGAGATGTTCGATCCCCCTGGCCACCACCGATCGGGACCAGGGCCAAAGGCCGTAGCGGTCCGCACCGCGCTCGTCCACCTCCACCACGACGACGTCCGGGTGGGGCGTCCGGCTGCCGCGGATCCGGAACTGGATGTCGGTCAGCCGCGACTCGAGCACCTGGATGCCGCGCAAAAAGGTCTGCGACGCGCCCACCGCGTCCCCTTCCTTGAGCAGCGTGCGCGCGCCGATGACCGGCGTGTTCTCGACCCAGACGTGAAGCGCGCCGAGCGCCACCGCGATCAGCACGGCCGTCAGCTCGAACCGGCGCTTCGAGAGGAGCTTTTTCATGCGATGGCCGCGCACTGTAGTCGAAAAGCGGCGCTTCACCCCGGCGCGGTGGAGCGGTAAGACGCCGCGCGAGATGACCACCTACAAGGATGCCGGGGTCGACATCGACGCGGGCGACGCGTTCGTGGAGAAGATCGCCCCGTATGCGGCGAAGACCCGGCGGTCCGAGGTGATCTCCGGCGTAGGCGGGTTTGCGGGCCTGTTCGCGCTCCCGCCCGGTCGATACAAGGAACCGGTCCTCGTCTCCGGCACCGACGGAGTGGGCACCAAGCTCAAGATCGCGTTCCTCGCCAACCGGCACGCCACCGTGGGGATCGACCTCGTGGCGATGAGCGTCAACGACGTCATCACCTGCGGCGCCGAACCGCTGTTCTTCCTCGACTACTTCGCCACCTCGAAGCTGCAGGTGGACGACGCGGCGGAGGTGGTGAAGGGCATCGCCCGCGGCTGCGAGGAGGCCGGGTGCACGCTCCTGGGCGGCGAGACCGCGGAGCTGCCCGGCTTCTACGCGAAGGGCGAATACGACCTCGCTGGATTCTGCGTGGGCGTGGTGGAGCGCGCGCAGATCCTCGACGGAAAGAACGTGGCGCCGGGCGATGCGCTGGTGGGCCTGGCCTCGAGCGGGCTGCACTCCAACGGGTACTCGCTGGCGCGCAAGGTGCTGCTCGAGGACGCGCGGCTGTCGCTGGATCAGGTCGCGCCGGGCACCACCCGCCCGCTGGTCGACGAGCTGTTGGAGCCGACGCGGATCTACGTGCGCGCCGCGCGGGCGCTCCTGTCCGCGGTGCAGGTCAAGGGCATGGCCCACATCACCGGGTCGGGGATCCCCGGCAACCTTCCGCGGGTGATGCCGGAGGGGACGCAGGCGGTGCTCGATCCGTCGGCGTGGCGGCGTCCGGCGATCTTCGACGCCATCGAGGCGCTCGGGAACGTCCCGCGCGAGGAGATGTACTCCACCTTCAACATGGGCCTGGGCCTTCTGGCGATCGTCCCACGCGCTGAGGTGTCCGCGGCAATCGCCGCGGTGAAGGCGCTGGGGATCGACGCGTGGGAGGTCGGGCGGATCGAACCGGGCGCTGGCGAGCCCCGGGCGATCATCTCCGGGTGAGCGTGAACGGCGGCGAGGCGAAGAAGCGGCTGGGGGTGCTGGTCTCCGGCAGCGGGTCGAATCTGCAGGCGCTGATCGACGCGTGCGCGCAGCCGGACTACCCCGCGGAATTGGCCGTGGTGATCTCCAACGTGCCCACCGCGTTCGCGCTGGAGCGCGCGCGCCGGGCGAACGTCTCCGCGGTGGCGCTGGATCACAAGTCGTTCGCCGACCGCGAAGCCTTCGACGCCGAGCTGGTGGCGGCCTTGCGCGCGCACCGGGTGGACGTCGTGTGCCTCGCCGGCTTCATGCGGCTGGTGGGCAAATCCTTCCTCGACGCCTTCCCCCAGCGGGTGCTCAACATCCACCCCTCGCTGTTGCCTGCGTTCCCCGGGCTCCACGGCCCGCGGCAGGCGGTGAAGCACGGCGCCAAGGTGGCGGGCTGCACGGTGCACTTCGTCGACGCGGGCCTGGACTCGGGGCCAATCATCGCCCAGGCGGCGGTGCCCGTGCTCCCGGAAGACACCGAGGAGACGCTCGCCGCGCGCATACTCATTCAGGAACACCAGCTCTACCCCTTGGCGGTGCGGTGGCTGTGCGAGGGGCGGATCGAGATCCGCGACCGCACCGTTCACGTCCGCGGCGGCGCGCCGGCGATCGACGCGCACGCGCTGCGCAGCCCGGGAGGCGCGCGGTGACCCCTCCGACGCGGGTGAAGATCGCCGCCGGACCGTCGCGGCACATCTACGACGTGATCGTCCTCGGCGGACAGCTGGGCGGACCACTCGCGGGGGCGCTGCTGCAGAAGCGCGGGTACCGGGTCCTCCTGATCGAGCACGATGGGCTGGGACACGGCTACGACCATGGCGGCTACACGCTGCCGTGGGCGCCCTTCGTCGCCCCATCGCTCAAGGCAATGCCGGTGGTGGAGGAGGTGCTCCACGAGCTGGGGCTCAACACCACCATCCAGCGCGCGCTCCGCCCGCATCACCCGGGGCTGCAGCTCGTCCTGCCGCGCCACCGGGTGGATCTGCACGCCGATCCGGCGAAGCGCCGTGCGGAGCTGGTCCGCGAGTTCGGCGAGGACGGCGCGAAGGTGGACGACGCGCTCTCGCGCTTCTGCACGCATCACGAGCAATCCAACGCCTTCATCCAGAAGGTGCAGGATCTGCCTCCCACGGGGCTTCTGGGCGGCTGGTCCGCGCGGCGGGAGATCGCGAAGTACCCGGAGATCGAGGCGCTGCCCGCGCTCGATGGCGCCACCCCGGCCACGCAGCTTCTGGGGCGCATGCTCCCGTTCGTGACGTGGCTGGAGAACACGGATGCGCCGCTGGCGCGGACGCGGCCGCTCTCGCAGGTGCTGCACACGCCGAACCGCTACCCGGGCGGACGCGAAGGGCTCCGCGAGTTGTTGGTGAAGAAGCTGCAGGATCTCGGCGGGCACGTGCTGTCCCGGGATACGTCCGACGCGTGGGTGGTCGAACAGCTGGTGTTCGACGGCGACAGGCTCAAGGGCGTGCAGGTGCTTCAATCGAACAACGAGTACGCCTCGAGCGCGGTCGTGGCGGCCACGGATGCGGGCGCGCTGCGGCGGCTCGTCCCGGACAAGAAGCGCCACCGCGCGCTGGTGGAGATGCTGGACGGCGTCAGCACGCGGCGCTTCCTCTACGCGGTGAACTGGGTGGTGCCGACCGAGGCGCTCCCGCGCGGGATGGGCGAGCTGTTGCTGCTGGACACCCAGGACGATCTGGAGGCGCTGCTCATTCAGGTCCACGGCGCGCGCAAGAGCTCGGGCGAAGAGGACACGCAGTCGCGCGTGGTGTGCGCCGGCGCGTTCGTCCCGGCGTCCGTCCGCGATCTCGGCGAGCCGAAGCTGGAGGCGCTGCGCAAGCAGATCGAAGGGCACCTCGACGCGCTGATGCCGTTCGCCCGGTCCCGCGCGGTGCTCTCCTCGGCGCCGTACCTGGACGCGGACAGCGTGCGCGGCAGCCGGCTGCTCCCCCACCCGCTCCTCGACGTGGACGCCGAGCGCTACGCCGGCGTGTCCGGCCTGTCTCCGAAGACGCCGCTGAAGAACCTCTTCGTCGCCAGCCGCGAGGTGCTGCCGGGCCTGGGCCTCGAGGGCGAGCTGATGGCGGGCGTGCGGGCGGCCCGGCTGGTCCACGAGCTCCTCAATAAATCGAAGCCGATCCGTCGTTAGGGGTACACGCTTGTCCCACGGCGGCCGACCGTGTAGAAGCGCCGCCCCGCTTCACCTTCGAAGTTCGGGTCAGGAGTCACGAAGTCATGGCCTTCATGTGCGATATCTGCGGGAAGCGCCCGCTGGTGGGGAACAACGTCTCCCACGCCAACAACAAGACGAAGACGCGTTCGAACCCGAACCTCCAGAAGGTGCGGGCCAGCGTGAACGGCCGGACGCAGCGGATGCTGGTGTGCACCCGCTGCATCAAGGCCGGCAAGGTGACGAAGGCGGCGTAACGCCGGTTGCCGTCCCCGAACCGTTCGTCGAAGGAGTCGTCTCTCCCGACCGAAAGGCTTCATCCGCTCGCCGAGGAGCTGGATCGCCTTCCGGTGCGGGAGATCGTGTCTTTGCTGCACCGGGAGGATCGCGCCGCCGTCGAGGCCGTGCGCCGGGTCCTTCCGTCGGTCACCCGGGTGGCAGAGGCCGCGCGTGACGCGCTGGCCGCCGGGGGCCGGATCGTCTACGTCGGCGCGGGCACCAGCGGCCGCCTGGGTGCGCTGGACGCTGCCGAATGTCCCCCCACTTTCGGAACCGATCCGGCGCAGGTGGTGGCGCTGATCGCCGGAGGGCCGAAGGCGCTGATCCACGCGGTGGAGGGCGCGGAGGACGACGCGGCCGCCGGCGCCCGGGAGATCCGCGCGCTGCGCATAGGTTCGCGCGATCTGGTGATCGGCATCAGCGCCAGCGCCACGACGCCGTACGTGGTGGGTGCGTTGAAGGCCGCGCGTGCGCGCGGGGCGAAGACCGCGCTCATCACCGCCGCCGCGCGCCGTGGCCAGGCGAAGACGGTGGATTTTCTCGTCGCGCCGAAGACGGGCGCGGAGCTCGTGGCGGGATCCACGCGGCTCAAGGCCGGAACCGCGACGAAGCTCGTGCTCAATGCGATCTCCACCGCCGCGATGGTCGCGCTGGGGAAGGTCTACCGCGGGCGGATGGTCGATCTGCAGGTCACCAACGCGAAGCTGCGCGCACGCGCCGAGCGGATGGTGGCGGAGCTGACGGGGCTGTCGCTGCGTCGAGCGCGCCGGCTGCTGAAGGCCGCAGGGGACAGTCCGAAGCTCGCGCTGGCGATGCACTTCACGGGGGCCTCGGCGCCCGTCGCACGCCGGGCCGTCGAACGACACGGGCTCCGCGGACTGGAGCGACTCCGTCACGGCCGCGGTACCACCATGGGCGCGGCGGCGGTCCAGAAGACCGTCAGTGCCCTCTCCTCATCGCGCCGCCGCCGCCAACAGCCCGGTCCGGCACGGCGCTGATCCTCCGCGCATCCAATGTGCTTCGGCCGGGGCCGCGACGAATTCTCTGCATCACCGCTGTCCCCGCCCGGACGCACTGATTCTCAGCGCGTCCGATGCCCTAGGCTCGGCCCGCGCTGAACCTCAACGTGTCCTCTCCCATGGCCCGGAGCCGCGCTGAGCCGTCCGCGTCTCCGATGTGCGTGCCAGCGCCGCGGCGATCCCTCCGCGTCTCCGATGTTTCGACCTGGCGCCGTGGCCATGCGCCTCTCCGAGGCTCCGCCGCGGGGCCGCGACGATCCTTTCGTCTGTCCGATGCCACGGCTCGGCCCGGGGAGATCCCTCCGCGCCTCCGATCACTCCGCCTCCCCGATGCCCCCCGGCTCAGGGCCGCGTCGCTCCTCTCGGCTGTCCGCCCCCGCGGATCGGCCGCGGAGACCCGTCCGCGCCTCCGATGCTCGACCTGGCGCCGTGGCCATGCGCCTCTCCGATGCTCCGACCCGGGGCCGCGACGATCCTTTCGTCTGTCCGATGCCACGGCTCGGCCGGGGAGATCCCTCCGCGCCTCCGATCACTCCGCCTCCCCGATGCCCCCGGCTCAGGGCCGCGTCGCTCCTCTCGGCTGTCCGCCCCCGCGGATCGGCCGCGGAGACCCGTCCGCGCCTCCGATGCCCCACCCGGTGCCGCGGTGATCCTCCGCGTGGCGGATGCCCCGGAGTGACGCACGAGGGCATGGCGTCGGCACGAGCAGGCAGAACCACACGTTTGCGGGTTGGCGGACCACGACGCCCGATGGTCGGTACACGACCGACGTTCAGCGGAAGCGCTCACCCACGAACGTCGTCGGCCGCTCGTGGAGTCCGCGCGACGAGGCCGCGCTCCGCCGGTCGAACAGGCCCTCGTAGCCGAGGATCCGGATCGAGAAGTTGGTCACCCAGTCTCCGTTCCCGTTGGGCAGCCCCGCCGGCGCGCCGATGTCGAGCGGCTTCGCGAAGTGCAGCCGCAGGATGAGCGGCCCGAGGCCGAAGTTTACGCCCACCACCGGTGAGAGCACGCGCTGGTCCCAGATCTCGCGCACCGACTGCGGCCCCACTCCGCCGAAGTCGATGCCGGCGATCGCCTCGATGTCGGTGAGGATCAGCACGCGGATGAGCGCGTTGAGCGGGACCTGCAGCTCGGCGGTGCTGAAGAAGAAGTGCCTGCCGACGGTCCAGTGGTCGAACGCGCCGTAGGGGATTCCCCGGATGGTGTCGAACGTGGAGAGCGCGAACTGCCGCGCCAGCTCGCCGCCGAAGGTGGTGCCGAAGCCGGCGCGCAGGAAGAAATGGGTGCGGCCGTAGATCGGGAAGTAGCGCTCGGCGTCCAGCCGCAGCGTGCCGAAGGTCTCGTGCTGGAACGGCTGCCAGTCCCCGGTGCCCTCGAGCAGAAACGAGCTGCCGTCGATCGGCCCGCCCACCGAGTAGCGGATGGTGTCGTAGCCGAAGCGCAGGGTGGCCTCGGTCTGAAAGCGCACGCCGCCGTTGCGCTTCGACCACTCCGGGAAGAGGTCGATCACGTTGCCGCCCGCGTCCGTGGTGGTGATGGATTCGCGCTGAAAGTCGGTGGCGAAGTAGTTCACCGCGCCCACGGACACGTCGCCCTGCACGTAGACGAACTGGTCGAACGGGAAGCGGAGGCTGCCCAGCGCGCCGGCGAAGCGTTCGGTCGTCACGAACAGCGAATCGGGGGCGATGTCGGCGAGCGTGCGATCGAGCCGGAACACCAGCGACGAGAACAACCCGGTGCCCCAGGTCAGCCGGTGCTCCTGGTTGAGGTACACGAGGTACCCGTCGGTGAGCTCGAACGAGCCGAGCACGGCGGCGTTCAGCAACAGGGCGTGGTTCCGCAGCTTGTCCGACGCGCTCGCCACGACCTGTCCGTAGATGCCACCCGTACCACCGCCGATGAACCCGAACGGCGGCCCGAGCTCCCAGTTTCGCGGGGAGAGCGCGCGGTACGGCTGCGCGTCCGCGAGCGCGCGCTGGGGAATCGTCCGCGGCGGTGCTGACGCCGGCTGAGGCAACGACTCGAGCGTCTCCAGCATCCGCGCGGGGACGAACACCGGCTTGCGGCGCCCGGCGTGGTGGTACAGCGCCCACAGCCCCTGGTTCGGGCCGGGCGAGAGATTGAAGAGCCCCGTCGTGACGTCGGTGCGGCGGATCACCGTGCCCTCGCGAACCTCGTGGACATCCGCACGGCCGCGGTCCCAGGCGGTGAAGAGCACGCGGCCGTCGGCGAGCGCCACCGGATCGAGGTGATCGCGCGCCTCGGTGGTGAGGCGCGCCACCTCCCCAGGATGCGCAGGATCGACGCGAAAGAGGTTGTACCGCCCGTGCGCGGTGGCGTCCGAGTTGTAGACGAGCCCGCGGGGGCCCCAGGTCACCTGCCGCTCGGAAAAGTCGTCGTGGGTGATGCGGGTGAGCCGGAAGCCGGCGGGATCGGAGGGATCGGGATCGAGGACGTAGACGTCGCGCCGGCCGGAGGGATCGAAGCCGATCAGCGCCAGGCGCCGTCCGTCCGGCGAGAACGCGGGCGAATACGCGGCGATCAACCCCTTCTTCGCGAGGTCGAACCGCTGGCGCGCACCCAGCCGGATCCGCACGTCCCACTCCGGCTCGGGCCGCCAACGATCGGGCTGCGGCGGCGAAGTCGGCACGGCGCCGATCGGCGATCCGTTGACGCCAGCACCGGGCGCGATCGCCGGGGGTGGAGCCGGCGCCGGCGCAACGCGCTCCGGTTTCGCCGGCGCCTCTTCGTGCGCCTCATGCTCCACCGTCTGCCAGTAGACGACGTCCGATCCGCCGCTCTCCGCGACCCAGGCCAGCGCACCATTCGAGAGCGCGAAGTTGCGGCCCCACACCGGGTGGAGCGACTCCACCCCCGGCACGCCATCGATCGCCACGAACGTGTCGTCGGTGGGCGCGCGCGGATCGATCAACGTGAGCCGGCTCGCCCCGGTGTCCAGGTCCAGCCACCTGAGCGCGATCAGCGTGCCGTCCGGCGACGACGCCAGCGCGTCGACGAAGGCCTCGTCGAATCCCTCCAGCGGCTGGAGCGTCTGCGTGCCCTGCTGGCTGCTCAGGTACGTGCGATAGGCGCGGCGCTTCAGCCACGCCTCGAAGCGCGCGCTGATCTGCTTCGGATCGTCCCCGGTGAGCCTCGCGAGCAGGCTCGGGAAGTCGTTCAGCGCCGCCTGGCCGCGGAAGTCGCCCACCAGCCGCGGCGAGTCCTCGAGGATCCGCTGGATCGTCCCCTGCCCGTAGGTCTCCTCGAGGAAGGCGCACCGGACCTGCCCGACCTTGTAGGTCCACAGCACGCTGAACGGCCGGTCCTCGAAGAAGTCCAGCATCGTGTACCCGAGCCCGAAGTCCGGGTGGATCACGATGTCGCGGACCATCATCTCCGCCTCGTCGTCGATGCCGCGCTTCGCGTAGTACTCGGCCAGGCCCTCGACGAACCACAGCGGCATCAGCTGCAGCGGATCGCCGAACAGCTCCGCGTTTTCGGTGAGCGAGCGGATCTTCTGGATGGTGAACTGGTGCGCCATCTCGTGGGCGCTCACCTCCTCGAAGAGCTCGTGGTCGCCGAAGTACGGCAGGGTCAGCTTGAGATCGACGGGGCTGGTGACGCCGAGCACGCCCTCCTGCAGCGGGAAGAGGTTCGTCTGCAGGAACTCCTGGTACGACGAGTAGAGGATGTACGGGAACGTTTGTGTGGGCACGTAGTTGAACTGCCCGACCAGGTACACGTACGAGCGGACGATGAGCGCCGCCGCGCGTTCGGCGACCTCGCGCTCGCGCTCGTAGAAGTAGAGGCGGACACCGCCGGCGGTGCGGCCCAAGAGCGTGCGCGGATCGTGCGGCGGCGGCAGCGTGCGCGTGGCGAACGGAACGTCCGGCGCGACGATGTCGGGAACCCCGCCGTCGGGTACCTGCGGTGTTCCCCCGTCCGCGGTGGCCTCAGGGCCCGCCTCCGGGTTTCCGATCTCCGCGGCGCCGCTTCTTCCGTCCAGCGTCTCCCCCTGCGCGGCACCGAAGCCCACACCCTGCCCTTCACCCTGCTCCACCTGCGTGGGCGTGCCGCTCTCGCCCGTGGGCACGTGCGGCGCTTCGGTGGGACCGGCCTGATCCGGCGGGGACACGACGGTCGGGCCCACGCGGCGCTTGAGGTCGTCCGCCTTCGACGTGTCCGCGTCCGGTCCGACGAGGATGTCCACGTGCTTCCAATTGAAGTCGTAGTAGCGGACCTGGCTCTTGTTGGGCCGGCGCGGGTACACGTAGACCTGCGCCTGAACGGAGTCGGCACAGAGCGCTGCCATCAGCACGCCCCAGAGCGCTGCGCCCCTCGCGGTCCGTCGAGTCATCCGTCGCTGCCTGCCTTTCGCCGGTGGTGCGCCGGGCCTTCGCCCGCCAGATGCCGCGCCGTATTCAGCAACGCCACGTGGGAAAACGCCTGCGGAAAGTTGCCGAGGAGCCGCCGGCCCACCGGGTCATACTCCTCCGCCAGAAGCCCCAGGTCGTTGCGGATGGACAGAAGCCGCTCGAACAACCGGCGCGCCTCCTTCTGCCGGCCCTGCAGGACCAGGTTGTCCGCGTACCAGAAGCTGCAGGCGATGAAGGCGCCCTCGGTGCCGTCGCCCAGTCCCTCCAGCACGTCGCGGTTCCGGTAGCGGCGCAGAAAGCCGTGGTCGAGCAGCTCGCGCTCGAGCGCGCGGACGGTGTTCACCATCCGTTCGTCGGTCGCCGGCAGAAAGCCCACGAGCGGGATCATCAGCACCGCCGCGTCCAGCTCTTTCGATCCATAGGACTGCGTGAACGCCCGCCGGGTGGACGAATAACCGCGGGTGAGCACCTCGTGGCGAAGCTCGTCGCGGAACGCCCGCCAGCGCTCCACCGGCCCCTCGAGGCCGAACCGCTCGGCGCCGCGGATCGCCCGGTCGAAGGCGACCCACAGCATCACCCGCGAATGTGTGAAGAAGCGCTCCTTGCCGCGAACCTCCCAAATGCCCTTGTCGCGACGAGCGCCGTTGAGCTCGAGCCAGTCCAACAGCCTGCGCTGCAGCGACCACGCGCTCTCCTCGGACGGTATCCCCATCACACGCGCCTGGTGCAGGAGGTCCAGCACCTCGCCGTAGGTGTCCAGCTGGAACTGCCGCGCGGCGTCGTTGCCCACCCGCACCGGCACAGAGCCTTCGAACCCCGGGAGCCACTCGAGCTCATACTCGTGCAGCTGCCGCTCGCCGGCGCAGCCGTACATGATCTGCATCCGGCCCGGATCGCTCGCCACCGCGCGCAACAGCCAGTCGCGCCACGCGCGCGCCTCCTTCTCGAAGCCGTTCATCATCAGCGCGTAGAGCGTGAACGTGGCATCCCGCAGCCAGCAGTAGCGGTAGTCCCAGTTGCGCGTCCCGCCCGGCTCCTCCGGCAGCGAGGTCGTGGGCGCCGCCACCACGCCGCCGGTGGGCTCGTAGGTGAGCGCCTTGAGGACGGCGAGCGACGTCGTCACCGCGTCCTCGTAGATGCCGCGGTAGGTGCAGTGGGCGATCCACCGACGCCACCAGCGTTCGGTGGAGTCCAATTCGCGCAGCCCCTTCACCGCCGGGGTCATCGGCCGGTTCGAGGGGGACCAGGTCAGCACGAAGGGAATCCGATCGCCCTTCTCCACCGGAAACGTGCCGAGGATGTCCGTGCCCGAGCAGTCCAGCTTCACCGGCGCGTAGAGCCCCAAAGAGTCCGGCCCGGCGACCGCCAGCCAGTCCCGCACGTCCGACTGGCGGATCCATGGCCGCAGGCGCCCGTAGTCGAAGCGCGGCCGCAGCGTGAACGCGACCTCCACGCGGCCGCTCACCCCCTCCACCACGCGGACCAGATCCGGCACGCCATCGCGCGGCGGCATGAAGTCGATCAACCGGACCGTGCCGGTGGACGTGTGGAAGTCGGTCTCGAGGATCAACGTGCCCTTGCGATAGCGGCGCTCCACCCGGCGCGCGCGGCTCCGTGGAGCGATCCGCCAGCAGCCGTGATCCTCCTCGCCCAGCAACGAGGCGAAGAACGCCGGCGAGTCGAAGCGGGGCGCACACATCCACTCGATGGCGCCGTCCCGGCTCACCAGCGCGGCGGTCTGCGTGTCTCCGATGAGCGCGTAGTCCTCGATCCGGCGGCGGGCAGTCATGAAGGCCGGGATGATGATGGGCACACACCCCAGGCGCGGCGCCCCTTTCGCCGGGGGACTGTCTGATACAAAGCGGGCGTGGGCTCACGGCGGCTGCGGCGCGCGATCGACAAGGACGAACGGCTCTGCATCGGCCTGCTCTCCGGCACCAGCGTCGACGCGGTGGAGGCGGCCCTGTGCCGGATCCGCGGATCGCGCACCACGGTCTCGCTGCAGCTCATCGCCCACGTCTCGATGCCGTTCGACCCGGCGCTGCGCGAGCGGGTGCTGGGTGTCCGCACCGTGCCCGAGCTGAGCGCGCTCAACTTCGAGCTGGGCGCGGTGTTCGCGGACGCGGCGCTCCGGGTGATCGCCCGCGCGGGGCTCACGCCGGAGGCGATCGACGTGATCGGCTCGCACGGGCAGACGGTGGCGCACCTGCCGCCCGGCTCGGGCGCGGCGGTCCCCTCGACGCTGCAGATCGGCGAGCCGGCCGTCATCGCCGAACGCACCGGCATCCCGGTGGTGGCGGACTTCCGCGTGCGCGACGTCGCCGCCGGCGGTCAGGGTGCGCCGCTGGTGCCGTATGCAGACTGGGCGCTCTTCCGGAAGACCGGCGCGGTGCGGGCGCTGCAGAACCTGGGAGGGATCGGAAACGTCAGCGTGGTGGGCGACCGGCTGGAGGACACGATCGCCTTCGACACCGGGCCCGCCAACATGGTGCTGGACGGGCTCGCTACCCGCGCCACCGGCGGCGTCCTCACCTTCGATCGCGACGGCACGCTCAGCGCGAAGGGGACCGTCCTGCCGGAGCTCCTCGAGGAGCTGCTCCAGCACCCCTTCTTCGCCCAGCCCCCGCCGAAGAGCAGCGGCCGCGAAGCGTTCGGCGCTGCCTTCGTGGACGCGCTCTGGGACCGTCACGGCGACCGGCCGTACGACCTCATCGCCACCGCGCTCGCGCTCACCGTGGAAGCGACCGCCCGGGCGTACGAAGCGTGGGTGCTGCCGCGGTTCCCGTCGCTGGAAGGCGTGTACCTCTCCGGCGGCGGTTCGCGGAACCCGAATCTCGTGCAGGGGCTCACCCGGCGCCTCGCCCCGGTGCCCGTGCGACCGCTCTCCGTGCTCGGGTTCCCCGAGGAGGCCAAGGAGGCGGCCTGCTTCGCGCTCCTCGCGAGCGAGTGCCTCTCCGGCACCGCCCAGAATGTCCCGAGCGCAACAGGCGCGAGACATCCGGTAGTCATGGGTAAGATGGTCCCGTGAGCAGCGTCAACCTGATGGCCCGCGAGATCGCGGTGAAGATCGTCTTCTACGGTCCCGGCCTCTCCGGGAAGACGAGCACCCTGCGGAAGATCTACGAGACGGTCCGCCCCTCGAACCGCGGCGAGATGATGTCTCTGGCGACCGAGGGCGATCGCACGCTGTTTTTCGACTTCCTCCCGGTGAAGGTGGAGCGGGTCGGCGACTGCGCGGTCCGGCTGGCGCTGTACACCGTGCCCGGGCAGGTCTTCTACAACGCCACCCGCAAGCTGGTGCTCCAGGGGGCGGACGGCGTGGTGTTCGTCGCGGACTCCCAGGCCGAGGCGCTCACCCAGAACAAGGAGTCTTTGCGGAACCTCGAGGAGAACCTCCTGGAGATGGGCTACCAGCTCCAGTCGTTCCCGCTGGTGATGCAGTACAACAAGCGCGATCTGCCCAAGGCGCTGCCGGTGAGCGAGCTGCGCGCGGCGCTCAATCCGTACGGCGCGCCGGAGTTCGAGACCTGCGCCACCAGCGGACGCGGGGTGCTGGATGGGCTGAAGACCATCACCCGGTTGGTCATCAAGGACCTCAAGAACAAGAAGGTGGTGCCCCCGCCCAGGACCACGAGCGTGGGCGCCGCGCACTTCCCGGACGACGAGGACGGCGCGGGGCTGGAGGGGCAGATCCAGCAGCACCTCTCCTCGTCGGAGCGGAGCGACGAGCGCGGCGGCGGTCCGCTGCCACGGCCCACCACGACCCAGCGCCCGACCCACGCGCAAACCACTCCGCCGGCGGTGGTGGAGTCACAGCTCGGCCCGGCGGCGGCGCTCGCTCCGGCCGCGCTGGTGGACTACGCGCGCGCCGCGGACGACGCGTTCCGCCGCGGAGACATCGCCGCCTGCGTGCGCGCGTGCCAGGAGGCGGTGCGGCGCGGGCTGGCGTTCGCCGGCGAGGGCACCACCGCGGAGCAGGGCTTCCTCCTCGGCGTCGACGGGACGGACCTGTTGCGGCTGGGTCAGTTGGCCGTGCGCCCCGTGGTCCGAGCCGAGGACGGCGCGTTCGCCCTGTACGTGCTGATGCAGGTGCTGACGCGGCTCAACCGCGCCGGCCTCCCCGGCCCGGAAGTGTGATGCCGCTGGCGCTTCTGTTCATCGACGGCGTCGGCGTGGGCGCGAAGGACCCGGACCTCAACCCGCTCGCGCGCGGCGACTATCTGCTCTCGCGGTTCGAAGGGGCCGAGCGCGGGCCGCTGCCGTTCGGCGGCATCGCCACCGCGGTGGACACCACCTTCGATGTCCGCGGCCGGCCACAGAGCGCCTCGAACCAGACGGCGCTGCTCACCGGGCTCCCGGCGCCGAGGATCATCGGTCAGCACATCCTCGGGTTTCCGAACGCGCCCCTGCGCGCGCTCCTCGCGGAGCACTCCATCGTGCGAAAGCTCACCGAGGCCGGCCGGGAGGCGACGTTCGCCAACGCGTACCCGGCCGGGTACCTCGACGCGCTCGGGCTGGCGCGGCGGCCGTCGCAACGCGCGGACGTGGAGATCCCCCGGCGGCTGGTCCGCAAGCTGAAAGCGTCCGCCACGACGCTGGCGATGAGCGCCGGGCGCGTGCCGTTACGCACGCTCGATGACGCGCGGGCGGACGAGGCCTTGACCCACGACATCGACGGGCGGCGCGCTCGGTCGCGGGGCTTCGAAATCCCCGGGCGCAGCCCCGAGGAGGCCGCGGCGATCTTCTGGCGCGTGGCAAAGGGCGCGGACTTCACCCTCTTCGAGCACTACCTCGCGGACGAGGCCGGGCATGCGCAGGACATGGCAGCGGCCGAGGACGCGCTCGCCACGTTCGATCGCTTCCTGCGCGCAGTGGCGTTGAATCGACCAGCGGGTACGCACGTCCTGGTCTGCAGCGATCACGGCAACGTGGAGGATCTCTCGACGCGCAGCCACACCCTGAACCAGGTGCCGGTCCTCTATTTCGGGCCCGCGCCCGAGGCGGTGATCCCCGCTTTGACCGATGTGGCGGACGTGGGGCGGATCATCCTGGGCCTTCTGGGCGTCGCCGCGCCGGCGGAGATCCGCCCATGAGCACGCGCCGCGCCCCGGGCGCCGTGTGGGCGGTGGCGGTGATGGCGCTTTGCGCGGGCGGGTGCCGCGCGCACCTGGGCGCGAACATGCAGCAGACGCGCGCGTCGACGCCCGCGGGCGAGTTCGTCTTCTCCTTCGAGCCCCCGGACCGCCAGGCGCGCGACAAGGTCGAGCAGGCCATCCGCAACGCCGCGCCGGCCCTGGCCGCGTGGGGCGGCGTGCGCGAGCCGGTGGCGGTCTACATCCTGCCCAGCCACCGCGCGCTGGAGGATGCGGTCCACCGTAACGGGTACGCCTGGCTCAAGGCGTGGGCGCGGTACGAGGAGATATTCCTGCAGTCTCCGCGCACCTGGAGCGTGTTCGGGGCGCGCCAGGCGGACGTCGACGAGCTCGTGCTCCACGAGCTCACCCACACGGTGATGTACCAGCAGGCGGCGGACAGTACGCACTGGGCGCGCAAAGGCATCCCGCTGTGGTTCCGCGAAGGGATGGCGTCGTACACCGCGAACCAGGGCTACCGCTGGCCCACGTTGGAGGATCTGGCGCGCTTCTACGACGACTTTCCCGGACGCGACCCGCTGCTCGATCCCGATCCGCTGTACCAGAACGACAGCGACATCGTGTACGGCGCCGCGCACCACGCCTTCACCTTCCTCGTGAACCGCTACGGCAGAGACGGCGTGAAGCGGCTTTTGGCGCAGATGCGTGCGGGGGATGACTTCGGCACCGCGTTCGCCGGCGCGCTGGCGATCTCCCAGGAGCGGTTCACGAAGGACTTCCAGAATTACGTCCGGTGGAGGGGCTTTCGCGGCGGGCGGATCCGCCGGCCCGAACCGGCGACCGGGACTCCGGCCGGCAGCCCGGAGAGCGACATCAGAACGACATCGATGGAACCGTTCCCGCCGCCTGCGCGTCGAAGCGACCCTGAGGAGGAGACATGCACCCGTTGACTGCGGCGACGCTTCTGGCCATCGCCGCCATCGAGGCGCCGGTGACCGACGTCACCGTCTACAGCGACCGCGCCCGCGTCACCCGCACCGCGAAGGTGACCCTTTCCGGCACCGAGCAGCTGGAGCTCCCGCCGCTTCTGGACCGCGTGGACCCTTCCACGATCCGGGTGACCGCCACCGGCGCGGAGGTGGTCCGCGTCGATCTCCAGCCGGTCGAACCGGATGCGCTCCCAGTGGACGAGGCCCGCCGCCTTCTGGCGGAGCTGGAGCGGCTGGATGACGCCATCGCCGCCGCCACCGCCGAACAGAACGCCTACGCCCAGCAGATCGGCGCGCTCTCCACCATCACGCCCACCGTCCCCCAGGGCGATCCGCTCAAGCCACCGCCGCGCCTGGACAGCTCGGGCTGGAGCGTGGCGCTCCGTTTCATCTCGGATCTGTCCGCGCGCCTGAAGGCGAACCAGCGCGAACGCGCGGAGACGCTCCGAAAGCTCGAGGAGGAGCGCGCGCGCGTCGCGAAGCAGGCCGAGCTGATCGGCGGCGCGACGCGACATAGCGGCGTGCTCGTCCGCCCCACCCTGAGCGGCAAAGGACCGGCGACGGTGCAGATCACCTACGTCGTCGGACCGGCGCGCTGGTACCCGACGTATGACCTCGAGCTTCTGCCCGACTCCGGAAAGGTGAAGGTGTCCTTCTCGGGGCTGGTCAGCCAGGAGACCGGCGAAGACTGGACCGACGCACGGCTCGTGCTCTCCACCGCCGAACCGGCGACCCACCTGCGCCTGCCGGAGCTGACCAGCTGGAGGATCGGCGAACGGGACCGCTTCATCCCCACGCCGCATCCCAGACCGCGCCCGGTGCGCCCTGCGCCGAACGCGCCGCCGCTGCCCACCGCCGAACGCGAAGAGGACGTGCTCCGCGAGCGGCTGCTCGCCGCCGCGCGCACGTCGCCAGGGAAGCTGCTCGGGGAGCTGGACGCGCAGGAGGCGTACGCGGTGGGACACGGTGCCGGCATCGCCACCCCCAGTGCCGGCGCGGCCGAGTACCGGGCGGCAGCCGCCCCACCTCCGCCGCCTCCGGCGGCGCCGGCACGGCCGAAGGCGAAGACCTGGTCGGGCGCATCGCGCGCGCCGTCTGCCGCGCCTGCCGCCGAAGTGGAGATGGAGGCGGCCGCTCCCACGCGGACGTTCAGCCTGACCGGCGCGAACGAGAGCGACGACGCCACCCGCACCTCGACCTTCAGCCTCTCCCCGCCGCCCGCGTACCGGCCTCCCTCGTTGTCGCCGGATCTCCCCGCGGCGCAGGCGGGTGGGTATGACCTCGCGTGGTCCTCGCTGCAGAAGGAGACCATCGGCAGCGGCAAGGGCGCGCGGCGCGTGGCGCTGTTCTCGCAGGAGTGGCCGGTGACGGCGGAGCGCCGCCTCTACCCGGCGCTGGCGCAGGAGGCGTACCTCGTCGCCGAGCTCAAGAACCCGTCCCCCACTCCGCTCCCGGGCGGCACGGCGCAGCTCTTCGTGGGCGCGGATCCCGCCGGCACCGCACGGCTGGAGCTGGTCGCCCCCGGCGAGACGTTCACCCTCCCGCTGGGCCTGGACCGCGCGGTGAAGCCGGTCCGCAACGTGGAGCTGGTCACCGCGGAGAAGGGGCTCATCGGCAAGGACGACGTCTCGCGCTACGTGGTGCGCACGGAGATCGTCAACCCCTGGCGCGTGCCGATCGCCGTCAAGGTCTTCGACCAGTGGCCGCTCACCGACGACGAGAACGTGGAGGTGAAGCTGGAGGAGACCACGCCGTGGGCCATCCAGGATCCGGTCAAGGGATCGCTGGAGTGGCACCTCACGATCCCCCCGGGCAAGAAGGTCGAGACCCGGTTCACCTACTCCATCCGCCGCCCGAAGAACTGGCGGCTGCACCAGAACTAGCGGACCTGCACCATGCTCGCTCTCTCCGTGACGATGTTGGTGGTGACCGCCGCGCCCCGCGTGGAGCAGGTCGTCCTCTATCCTGACCGCGCCCAGGTCACCCGCGCCGCCGAAGTCGCGTGCGACGGCCGGACCCGGGTGACGTTCGCGAACATCCCGCCCGCGGCCGACCCACAGTCGCTCCGTGCCTCTGCGCGCAGTGCCACCGTGGAGGGCCTGCGCAGCGAGACGCGCCCCCGGACCGAGGCGTACTCGAAGGAGCGCGCCGCGCTCGAGGCGGATCAGCACGCCGTCGAACAACAGCTCGCCGCGCTCGACGACGAGGTGGCCAGAGCCCAGCACACGGCCTCACTGGGCGCGCAGTTCGACACCGTGGCCTCGTCGATGATCTCCCGCGATCTGGCGACCACCCGGCCGGACACGAAGAGCTGGAGCCAGGCCTACACCGCCGCGCTCCAGGCCCGCCTCGAAGCGGCCGCGCAGGTCGCCGCCACCTTGAGCAAGCGCCGCGCGCTCACGCGGCAGCTCGAAGATCTCCAGCGCAAGCTGGCGCGGCTGGACGCGGCGGCGTCGCGGACCGAGCTTTTCGCGGACGTGATCGTCTCCTGCCGAAGCGGGACGGCGCGCGTGGAGCTGACCTACCTGGTGGGCGGCGCGAGCTGGTCTCCGGCCTACGAGGCCCGCGCCGACGAGAGCGCCCACATCGTCGAGCTGTCCACCTGGGCCACGGTGAGCCAGCGCACCGGCGAGGACTGGACGAACGCGAAGATCGTCCTGTCCACCGCCATCCCCTCGCAGGACGCCACGCCGCCGGAGCTCGAGCCGCTCAAGGTGTACGCGGAGCGGGTGGACCAGGAGAAGAAGGTCCTCGTCCGGCGCGAGCAGCAGATCCGCCACGCCGAGGCCCCCGCGGGCTCGAGCGCGGACACACAGGCCCTGGGCGGCCTGGCGGCCCGCTCGCAGGGGCTCTCGGTGCAGCTGGAGGTGCCGAAGCCGGGCACGGTGCCGGGAGACGGCGCGCCGGTGCGGCTGTTCGTCGGCCGCCACCGGCTCCCCGCGAAGTTCGCCTGGCGGGCGGTGCCCACGCTGGCGCCGTTCGTGTTCCGGGTGGCGGACGTGGTGAACACCGCGCCCTATCCGCTCCTGCCCGGTCCGCTGGACGCGTTCGGCCGCACGGGCTTCGTAGGCCGCAGCGACCAGGACCGCGTGGCCGAGGGCGCGCCGTTCCACCTCACCTTCGGTATCGAGGATCGGGTGAAGGTGAAGCGGGTCGTGCTGGAGGAGCTCGCGCGCGACGAGGGCCTGTTCAACCAGAGGCGCCGGTACCGCTACTCCTACCGCTTCGAGCTGGCCAACTACGCCGGGCAGCCGATCACCCTCGAGCTGTCCGACCGCGTCCCGGTCTCCGAGCTGGACGACGTCCTGGTCGGCATCGACGAGGACGTGACCACGAAGGGATTTTCGCTGCAGCGCCAGGACGGGGTGGTGACCTGGAAGCTCAAGCTGGCGCCGGCGGAGAAGAAGGACGTGACGCTCAAGTTCCACGTCGACGTCCCCAACAGCTACGACACCGGAGGAATCTGACGGCGCGCCGGGTGACCGAAGAGGATGACCCAGCCAAAGCGCCACGGCGTCCGCACCCGCCCGTGCACGCGGACCTTCACCGCCTCGACGATTTCGCCGTAGCCGGTGGCGGTGGGGCTCGGCTCGAGCGAGACCTCGAGGCCGCGCTCCAGGAAGAGCACCGCGCGCGGCCGGCGCGCCGGCCCCAGCTCGATGGCGAGGCCCTCGTCCACTGCCCCGCCCCGGAGGATCTGCGACAACAGAAGGCGCTCCTTCCCGCGCGGCCCGCGCAGGCGCACCTGCCCATCCGGTAGCTGTAGGCCCAGCGACACCTCGTGGACGCCATCGTCGCTCCCGCGCGCCCGTGTCAGCCACTCGGTCACCACCAGCGCGCGGCTCTCCTTGTGGAGGCGCAGCTCGCGGCGCACGGTGACGGGCCGCTGCAGCCGCTCGTAGCCGTGGTGCACGGCGACCAGCCGATCCACCTGCGCGCCCGTCTCGAAGCACTCCACCCGGGCGCGCGCGCCCTCCGGGAGCGCGAAGAGCCGGGACGGATCGAATGGCGCCTGCTCGAGGCCGTCCACGACGAGCGCGTTGTGCGCGGCGCTCGCCCGCCAACGGTTCCGATCTGCGGCGTCGCGGCCGTAGACCGGGCTGCCCGGGTCCACGATCACCGGCACGCCGCCTATGTGCAGCTCAAAGGAGAGCTTGTCGTTGTGGCTGTGGCCGCCGGCGCCGCGCTGCCCCTGCGGACCCGCGCTCACCGTCACCACCGCCCCGCCACCGCGCAGGACGTGGATCCCCCCGCGGGGCGAATAGAAGGACTGCGGCGTCCGTCCTCGACGCGCCGGCAGCGCCGCGTACAGGCGCACGCCCTCCTCGCCGAAGAGCCACAGCGCCTCGTCGCACAGCCGTTCGGACGGCCGCTTGAGCCCGCCGTCCGCGAAGAGCACCGCTCCCAGCGGAGCGAGGTAGCCGTGGTCGAGGCTGCGCCGGTCGGTGAGCGCGAGCGCACGGCCCGAGTCGTTGTCGCCGATCTGCGGCGCCAGCCCGTCTTTTGAGCACCACGCGGCCGCAGCGCAGAGCAGCCCGTGGGTGCGCTGCATCGCGGATGCGCCGAGGGCGATCCGGTGGCTCCGCGCGAACACCGTGGCGATGATGCAGAGCTCCGCCACCAGCCGGTGGTACCCGGTGGAGCCCTCGAACGAGACACCGTCCTCGAAGACCTGGGCGGGGATCTGCGCGGCAAGGCCCCGTCGCGCCAGCTCGCGCTGCTCCCGCGCGCCGGGTAGCCGCGGGAACAGCGTGCTCACCACGAAGAGCCCCACCAGATCGGCGATCAAGTGGTTGTTGGGCACGAGCCCTTTGTCCTCGAGGTTCGCCTCGACGAAGGCGGCGTGTTCCGCCAGCGCCCGTAACGCGTTCTGAAGGAACGCGGGCGCGCGCACCGCCGGCGCGTCGCGCATCATCCACAGCGCCTGGGCGATGTTGGCCGCGCGCAGCGACACCTCCATCGGGCAGGCCCAGTGGATGCCTCCGTTCTGCGGGTTGGCGACGATGAAGTCGGACACCAGCGCCACCAGCGCCTCGGAGAAGGCGCGCCGCTTGTGCGCGGTGGTCGCCAACCAGTACCCCTGTCCAAGGGCGATGGCCGCCTCCAGCCGCGCGAGCTGCCAGGGGTACTTCGGATCCGTCTCCGTCGACTGAAGCTGCCAGTCGATGGCGCCATCGCGGCCGAACGAGACGGTGCGTTCGAAGATCCGGTAGCGGCGCTCGAGCGCTGCGACTGCCCGCTCCCACGCGCGTTCGCGGGCATCCGGGTGCGCCCCGAGCGCGGCGAGCACGCTGGACCGGCGCCCTGCGTCGCACCATGCGCGGGACGGAACGCCGAACACCGCCGGCGCGAGCGCCTCTGCGGAGCCCACGCCCAGCGCACGAAGGAGCACGGCCTCTTCGATCGGCCCGCCGTGGCGAAAGAGCGCCTGGCGCGCGCTCCGCACCACCCGGCGCGCAGCGCCCTTCGCCAGCGCGCCCGGCGACATCCCGCGCGCCCGCGCCCCCAGATACGTCATCCGGTTCACGGCCCAGTCACTTATACA
>JADGHL010000087.1 GCA_019686135.1 Myxococcaceae bacterium
CCAGAGCGGCGGACCGGGTTCGAACCGGCGACCCCGAGCTTGGGAAGCTCGTGCTCTACCAGCTGAGCTACCACCGCGTGAGCGGGCGCAAACCTAGGGACCGCGCCCTCTCCTGTCAACGACGGACGTATGCGTCTCTTTCGGGCGGACCCGTCTGGCCCGCCCGGCCCCTCAGTCTCCTTCCTGCACCGTGAGCTGGTAACGATCCTGGAAGTTCGACTCCTGACGCCGCGTCGCGTCCTTGACCTCGAAGAGGTAGATGCCCGGCTCGGCGCTGTAGCGGATCACCTCCGGTCGGTCGCCCTTCGCGCCGTCGGAGGTCTGGACCAGGGTCAGGCTGCCGTCGTCGTTCACGCGGTGCAGGTACAGCCCGAGGTCGACCTTGAGGATCCCCAGCAGCGTGGCCTTGATGGGCGTGCGCACCGGGCGGGCGGTGAGATCCAGCCGATAGAAGTCTGCGTCTCGCCGCGGCTGGATGGTTCCGCGGATCGACGTGCCGATCGCCACCGGCGTCGCGCTCTTCGCGTCCTGATTCGGTTCGCGCTCTTCGGCGCCCGTGTCCGGCACCACCTGGACCTTGAGGCGGTACGGCTCCTCCGCGTTCTCGAAGTCGCGCACCCACTTGCCGTCCACCTTGCGCGAGGCGCCCTCCACCTTCACCACGCATTCGGTGGCGCACAGGACGTTGTTGAGGATCTCCGGCTCCTTCACCTCGCCGTCGTTGGCGCGCAGCACCGTCTGCTCGCCGCCGCCTTCTTGGGGCTGCACGACCTCCAGCGCGAGATCCAGGCGGTTCACGCCGGACAGCTCGAAGTGCGCCAGCACCGGCACGTCGGTCCGGAGCACGTAGTAGTCCTGGTCCGTCTTCGGCGACAGGAAGCCCTCGCGGTACCCGTTGGGCGGCAGCACCGTCGCGTGCGCGAGATCGTCGTTCGGTTCGAACTCCGCGTTCGCGCCCGCAGGCTCGATCGACGCGGACACCGTGTAGGGCGCCTCCGCGTTGTAGCCGCGCCTGGCGTCCTTCCCCGTGCCCGTCCAGGCGCTCTTCACCACCAGGTAGACGACGCGATCGCTCGCGCGCACGCCGACGTTGCGCAAGGAGAGACCTTCGTCGTCCTTGCCGGTCACCTCGAACAGCGGTGCCTCGGCGGCAGAGAGCAGCGCGACGTGCAGCCGCACGCCCTTGACCGCCGACACCTCGATGTGCAGCCCGGAAGTGGGGAGCTCGGGCCTGGGCAGCGCCACCGTGGCGTCGTTGTCCTGTGGCGCGGCGGGGTTGGAGCCGGGAGGATTGTTCGCGACGGCGTTCACATCGGCGGTCGCTCCCGTCTGCGCACCGGTGCCCTGTTCCACCGCGTGCGCCTCGCTCGGTGCCACCGTGCCGGCACCTGGCATCGTGCCCGGCGCAGCACCTGGCGTCCCCCTCATAGAACCCGGCATGCCACGCGGTGCGGAACCCGGCGTTCCGGCCGAGGAACCGGACAGAGCACCCTGTGCGGAACCCGGCGTGGCGCCCGAGGTGGTACCGGGCGCAGCACCCGGCGTTCCCGGCGCGGAACTCGTCATCGCGCCCGCAGCGGAACCCGGGGTGGCACCCGACGTCCTGTTTGGCGCAGCACCCGGCGTTCCCGGCGCGGAACTCGTCATCGCGCCCGGAGCGGAACCCGGGGCAGCACCCGACGTCGTGTCTCGCGCGGAACCCGGCGTTCCCGGCGCGGAACTCGTCATCGCCCCCGGGGCAAAACCTGGGGCGGCACCCGAGGTCGTGTTTGGCGCAGCACTCGGCGTTCCCGGCGCGGAACTCGTCATCGCGCCCGGAGCGGAACCCGGGGCGGCACCCGACGTCGTGTCTGGCGCAGCACCCGGCGTTCCCACCGTGGAGCCGGGCATGGCGCCCGTTGCGGATCCCGGAACGGAACCCGACGTGGTGCCCGGCGCAGCACCCGGTATCTCCGGCGCGGAACCTGTCATGGCGCCCGGTGGAGAACCCGGCGAGCCACCCGGTTCATCGGCTCCGCCCTCCGCACCAGAAGGCGCGGGCAGCTCAATCCGATACCAGTCCTCGTCCCCCCCGTGGGCGAGGAAGCCCTGCACCTGCGTGTCGAGCGGCAGCGGCGTGGCGTCCACCGCGCGATCGTTCGGCTCCTTCTCCTGGCCGTCCTTCGGCGGCGAGAACAGCAGCGTCATGGTGTACGCGCCGCCGGATCCCTTCTTCGCGCCGGACACCTTGAGCAGCACCTTGTTGGTGACGTTCAGGTTCGGGAACCGTTCGCCCTGGCTCTCACCGCCGCTGTTCACTTCTCCGATCGGGTTCTGGTCCGCGTCGTAGAAGCTGAGCACCACGTCTGCGCCTTGAATGGCGGCCACCGAGACGTCGACCTGCTGGGCGGTCGCGGGCACAAGCGCGTACCAGTCCTCGTCCGGCTTCTTCGGATCCGCGGAGAGCGCGGCGACCACGAAGGTGCTGGAGATGATCGTCTGGGCCTGCGCGGGGCGATCGTTCGGCTCGCGTTCGTTCAACTGCGCGGGGCCGGCGTCCACCACGCCGGCGTCGATCGTCCCGGTCTTCTCCGGACACCCGGACAGCGCCGCGTCGGCGAGGAGCACCGCGCACAGCCAGAGCGAAAAATGCCGCCTCATCGTCCCTCCGTGGTGGCGGTTCATCGCACCGCGGGTCCGCACCGGCAACAACGGAGGCCGCCGATGCATCCCGGCGCCGTCGCCCAACCGGGGCCGACTGGCTCCGCTCTTCGCGCAGAGGCAGGATCGGTGCATGAGAGCCACCGCCGCCGCCTTCGGACTTCTCCTTCTCGCGCCCGGTTTCGCGAACGGGGCGACCCCCGCGATCGGCTACGCGCAGGCGACCGGCTACTTCAAGAAGGACAGCCGGCCCACGCTCTACCAGCCGCTCAATCTGCTCGACGGCCGCGAGGCCACCGCGTGGTGTTCGTCCTCAGCCGATCCGCTCAACGAGCTGCTCACCTTCGGGTTCAAGGGCCCGGTGAAGATCGACGAGGTCCGCATCTACACCGGCAACGGCTTCGACGAGCAGACCTTCAAGGAGTTCTCGCGCGCGCGGAAGCTGTTGCTCAAAGGCCCCTCCACGGCGCAGTCGATCACCCTGGCGGATCAGCGCGGCCAGCAGGCGGTGGTCCTGAACCCGCCGCTTCAGGGCGCGCAGTTCACGCTGCAGATCCAGGATCAGTTCCCGGCCGACGATCCGGAGGCGCCGGTGTGCCTGACCGACGTGGTCTTCTACGCGGACGGCCGGGCGCTCAACGGGCCGTGGCTCACCCGCAGCCTCAAGTACGACCGCGCGCAGGCGCCGCTTCTGGGCACCTGGTTCGGCGGCAGCGAGGGCGCGCCCGACAAGTTCCTGTCCTTCTACTTCGACAACACCTACCGCTTCACCTACGAGCCGTGGGATCCGGGCATGAAGGGCGAGGTCTTCGAGGGCGAATACGACGCCACCGGATCGCGGCTCACCCTCGTCGTCCCGAAAAAGGGAAAGGTGACCGCACGGATTCACCGCGGCACGGGCAAGAGCGAATCCGGCCAAGCGCTCCGCACGCTGACGCTGGAGGGAGACCTCCCCGCCGCGCTCAAGACGCGCTTCCGCGATCGGCTGTAGGGCATGCGGCCGGGCGTCAGACCGAGGCGGCCGACTTCGGCTTCACGTTCGCGAACTTCCGGAAGAAGCTCACGATCTCCTCGAGCGCCGCCTTCGCGTCGGTCACTTCCTTGAAGTCCGACTCGATGAAGATGCCCCCGCACGACTCGCAGGTGTCGTACTTCTGTGGATCGTGCCGGTCGCCCCCCTCGATCGTCATCAGATCGACGTGGCACTCGGGGCACTGACCGGGGAGCTCGTCGGCGTTGAGCTTGCCGCCCATCGTCTCCAGGGTCCGCAGGTTGTTGTGGAGCAGAACCCGGTTGAGCTCCGCGACGTCGATCCACAGGCCGCCACACTCTCCGCACTTGCGCAGGGTGCTGTCTTCGCCCTCGAGGTCGGCCATCTCGACGTTACAGCGGGGGCAATCCATGTACCGTTCTGCTCCTCAGTGTGAGGGGGCCTCGGCCCCCAGGTGAATGCCATCGATACTAGGTCGCGCGTTTTTGAGCGTGCAACCGGGCGAGCGCCCCCCGTCGCTTTCCGTGCGTTCACGCCTTGACGCGTCGGATGTCCGCACCCAGCGAGCGAAGCTTGCGCTCCAGACGCTCATAACCACGGTCCAGGTGGTAGACACGGCTCACCACGGTCCGCCCCTCGGCCCTCAGCCCGGCGAGAATCAGCGACGCGGAGGCCCGGAGGTCCGTGGCCATCACCGGCGCGCCGGACAGGCGCTCGACGCCCTTCACCACCGCAGTGTGCGCCTGCACCTTGATGTCCGCGCCCATCCGGTTGAGTTCGGGCACGTGCATGAAGCGGTTCTCGAAGATGTTTTCGGAGATCACGCTCGTGCCTTTGGCCACGGTCATCATCACCATCAACTGCGCCTGCATGTCGGTGGGGAAGCCCGGGTGCTCGCGGGTCTGGATGTCCACCGCGTTCAACTGCTTCGGCCCGCGGCAGCGGATGCCCCCGTTCTCCGCGCGCACCTCGCAGCCCGCCTCGCGCAGCTTCTGGATCACCGCGTCCAGGTGTTCGGGCACAGCGTGCTTCACCAGCACGTCCCCGCCGGTGATCGCCGCCGCCGCCAGGAGCGTCCCGGCCTCGATCCGGTCGGGCAGGATGGCGTGATCGACCGGCTTGAGCGAATCCACGCCGTCGATGGTGATGACGCCGGTGCCGGCGCCGGAGATGCGCGCGCCCATCTTGTTCAGCACCTTCGCCAGCTCTTCGATCTCCGGCTCCCGCGCACAGTTCTCCAGCACGGTGCGGCCCTTGGCCAGCACCGCAGCCATCATCACGTTCTCGGTGCCGGTGACGGTGATCATGTCAAAGGCGAAGGTCGCCCCGCGCAGGCGCTTGCAGCGCGCCTCCACGTAGCCTTCCTCGAGGACGATGTCCGCGCCGAGCGCCCTCAACCCCTTGAGGTGCTGGTCTATCGGCCTCGCGCCAATGGCGCAGCCGCCGGGGAGCGACACCCGCGCCCGCCCGAAGCGTGCGGCGAGCGGACCGAGCACCAGCACGGATGCCCGCATCGTCTTCACCAGGTCGTAGGGCGCTTCGGGGTTGATCGGCCCGGGGCCCACCTTGATCCGGCAGACGTGCTTGTTCTTGCCGGTGAGCCGCTCGGCCTCGCAGCCCATCACATTGAGCACTTTGAGCATCGTCGCCACGTCCACCAGATCGGGGACGTTGCGGAAGATGGCCTCGCCGTCCGCCAGCAGCGCCGAAGCGAGAATGGGCAGCGCGGCGTTCTTCGCGCCGGACACCTCCACTTCCCCGCGGAGCGTGTTCCCACCTCTGACGATGATCTGGTCCATGGTCGCTTCAGCCTGCTTGTGGCGCGGTGCCGACGACGAGTCGATCCAGCCGCGCCAGGTCCTTCTCCACACGCACCGCCTCGAAGCCGGCGGCGCCGAAGAGCTGCGCCACCGCCTCGCCCTGATGTTCGGTGATCTCGATTGCAAGCACGCCGCCAGGCTTGAGGCGGTCGCGCGCGCCCGCGACGATCCGGCGGATCACCCTGAGCCCGTCCTCGCCGCCATCCAGCGCGAGGAGCGGTTCTTTGCGGACCTCGATCATCAGCCCGGGGATCTCCGCCGAGGGGATGTATGGCGGGTTGGCGGCGATCGCGTCGAACCGGGCGTCGGGCGGAAGCGGCTCGAAGAGATCGCCCGTGCGGATCGTCACGCGCGCGCCCACCCCGAGCGCCTCTGCGTTCTCGCGCGCCACCGCGCAGGCGTCCCCGCTGAGGTCGGTCGCCCACACCGAGGCCTGCGGCCGTTCTGCCGCGAAGGTCACCGCCACGCAGCCGGACCCGGAGCACAGATCGAGCAGGCGCGCCGGGGCGTCCTTCGGGATGTGGCGGAGGATCGCCTCGACCAGGAGCTCGGTCTCCGGGCGGGGGATCAACACGCGGGCGTCCACCCGGAAGGCGCGCCCGTAGAAGTCGCGCGTCCCGGTCAGGTACGCGGTGGGCTCGCCCTGCACCCGCCGTTCGATGAGGCCGCGGTAGGCGGCCAGCTCCTGTTTCGAGAGCGGGCGGTCCAGATCGACGTACAGCCGGATCCGGTCGCACCCGAGGACGTGCGCCAGCAGCACCTCCGCGGTCAGCCGGGGCGAGTCGATCTGCTTCTTCTCGAAGTGCTGGGCCGTCCACCCGAGCACGCGCCGGATGGTCCAGGCGTCCGCGGGTGCAGCGGCCGGCTGCTCGTCACGCATTCGGGGATGGGCCGGCGCCGCCGGACTGCTGCTTCAACGCCTCGGCCTGGTAGTGCGTCCGAAGCGCGGTGATCACATCCTCGATGTCGCCGGACATGAACGCGGGGATGTTGTGGCGGGTGTAGCCGATCCGGTGATCGGTCACCCGGTCCTGCGGGAAGTTGTAGGTGCGGATCTTCTCGCTGCGATCGCCGGTGCCCACCTGGCCCTTGCGCAGGGCGTCCTGGGCGGACCGGATTTTCTCCTGTTCCATCTCGAAGAGGCGCGCGCGGAGCATCTTCATCGCCATCGCGCGGTTCTTGATCTGGCTCTTCTCTTGCTGGCACTTGACCACGATGCCGGTCGGCTTGTGGATGAGGCGCACCGCCGAGTCCGTGGTGTTCACGCTCTGGCCGCCGGAGCCGGTGGACCGCATCACCTGCATCTCGACGTCCGCCGGGTTGATCTGCACGTCGACCTCTTCGGCCTCCGGCATCACCGCCACCGTGATGGTGGAGGTGTGGATGCGCCCCTGGGTCTCGGTGGCCGGCACGCGCTGCACGCGGTGCACGCCGGACTCGTACTTCATCCAGGAGAACACCCCGTCCCCCGAGAGCTGGAACGACGCCTCCTTCACACCGCCCTGGTTGCCCGGCGAGACGTCGAGCAGCTCCGCCGTCCAGCCCTTCCGGTCGGCGAACTTCAGGTACATCTGCATGACCTCTTCGGCGAACAGGGCGGCCTCGTCGCCTCCGGCGCCCGCCCGGATCTCCACGATGACGTTCTTCTCGTCGTTCGGATCCTTCGGGAGCAGGAGGATCTTCAGCTCCTCCTCCAGCGCCTGGTGTCTCGCCTTGAGGTCCGGGAGGCTCTCCTGGGCGAGCGCGCGCATCTCGCGGTCGTCGCCCTCCAGGAACGCGCGGGTCTCCTCCAGCTCCTTCGAGAGCTTTCGGTACTCGCGGAACGCAGTGACGAGCTTCTCCAGCGACGCCCGCTCCTTCATCACCTTCTGGAGCTTGGCGCTGTCGCCGAGCACCTCGGGGTTCGAAAGGTCGGCTTCCAGCCGCTCGAACCTGCGTTCGACCTGTTCCAGCTTGTCGATCATCGGACGGCGGCTTTCATGCCCTCTCGCTGCTTGCGGCGCAAGCGCGAGAGGACAGAACAAAGTCGTGGACGCTTTCCATTCGCCTGTGAAAGAAACCGCCCGCGAAAGAGGGGAGTACGCACGATGGCGATCAAGGGAAACCGTTCCAAGAAGAGCATCAAGAACCGCGCGAAGACGAAGAAGCAGGCGCTCAAGCGCCGCCGCGTCCGGTCGCGCAGGGCGAAGGGGAAGTAACGGTCAGGGGACAGGCAGGTAGCGGATCGTCCGGTTCCCGCGCGCTGTCGCGCGGGAACGGCGCCGGGTAGGATCTTCAGGCTCCCATGTCTCGCGAGAAGGACAACATCGCGCTCTCGGACGAGCACAACTCGCGCGGCATCGAGCTGGCGGATCGCGGCTGGCTCGACGAGGCGATCAACGAGTTCAAGAAGGCGATCGACCTCGACCCGAGCTCCGCGCACGCGCACGACAACCTCGCCACCGTCTATGCGGAGAAGAAGCTCTTCCGCGAGGCCTTGAGCGAGTACCTCACCGCGATCCAGCTGGAGCCGGACTCGGCGACCGCGCACTACAATCTCGCCTGCTTCCTCTCCACCCACGCCAGCGAGATGGCGATCAGCGAGTACCAGAGCGCCATCGAGCTGGATCCCGAGTACCCGGACGCGCACCTGAACCTCGGCCTCACCTACGCGGATCATGGCCGGGTGGAGGAGGCGCGGCGGGAGCTCGAGGTGGCGATCGAGCTGGATCCGCAGGACGCGTTTCCGCGCCACGAGCTGGCGGCCCTGCACATGGACGAGGGCGACTACCGCGCCGCCATCGCCCAGCTCAAAGAGGTCGTCCGCCTCGAACCGGAGAACTTCGAAGCGCACCTCGACCTGGGCATCTGCTACGCGCAGAAGGGCTTCTACGCCGAGGCCGAGCGCAGCTACGAGAAGGCGCGATCGCTCAACCCGGACGACCTTCTGCTCAACTACAACCTCGCCGCGCTCTACGCGCTGTGGGGCCGCCGCAAGGAGGCGCTGCAGTTCCTCCGCCGCGCGGTGAGCCTCGATCGCGTCAAGGTCGCCGGCTGGCTCGCCACCGACCCGATGTTCGACTCGCTCAAGGGTGACCCCGAGTTCGAGGGCCTCGCCTGACCGGGCGCGCCGTGGACTACGTCTATCTCGGCCTTGCGCTCCTTTTGGTCCTGGCGAACGGGTTCTTCGTCGCCACCGAGTTCGCGATCGTCAAGATCCGCAAGTCGCGCCTGCAGACGCTTGCGGAGGAGGGCCGCGGCGGCGCCCACACCGCGCTCGCGATGCTGGATCAGATGGACGGCTATCTGTCCGCCTGCCAGTTCGGAATCACCCTCGCCTCGCTCGGGCTGGGCTGGCTGGGAGAGCCCGCCTTCGGGCGGTTGCTTCATCCGCTGTTCGAAAAGCTTCTGCCCGGCGCTTCCGGCGAACAGCTGGCCCACTCCGTGGCGATGGCCGTGGGCTTCGCGGTCATCACCTCGCTGCACATCGTGGTGGGCGAACAGGTCCCGAAGATCATGGCCATCCAGAAGGCGGAGGCCACCACCCTCAGCGTCGCGTTGCCGATGCGCCTGTTCTACTGGGGCTTCTACCCGGGGGTGGTGCTGCTCAACGGGGTGGCCTCGGCGGTGCTCAAGCTCTTCGGTCTGGAGAAGGTCACCGAGGCGCAGGAGACCACCAGCGAGGAGGAGCTGCGCACGCTCGTCGCCGCCTCCGCCGAGGCCGGGGCGATCACCCGCTCCCGCGCGGAGCTCCTCGAGCGCGCGTTGTCGATGCTGGAGAAGACGGTGCGGCAGGTGCTGGTGCCGCGCAGCCAGGTCCGCTACCTCGACTTGGAGGAGCCGATCGAGAAGAACGTCGCCGACGCGCGCGCCGGCGGGCACACCTGGCTGCCGGTGTGCCGCGGCAACCTCGACGAGATCGAGGGCGTGGTGAACGTGAAGGATTTGTTCTTTCTGCTCTCGCGCGGGGAGCTGCGGAGCCTCGCGCAGGTGCAGCGGCCGGTGCTGTTCGTCCCGGAGAACGCCACGCTCGAACAGCTCCTCTCCGAGTTCCGCCGCCGCAAGCGTCAGATGGCGGTGGTGGTGGACGAGCACGGCGGCACCAGCGGGATCGTCTCCATCGCCGACGTGGTGGCCGAGGTGGTGGGGGACATCGCGGAGCTGGGCCGCAAGGTCGAAGAGGTCCGCACGCTCCCGGGCGGGAAGCTGGAGCTGCCCGGCAGCACGCAGCTGGATGACCTCGAGGACCGCCTGGGCGTGGAGTTCGACGTCGAGGAGGGCGAGGTCACCACCATCGCCGGCTACCTCATGATGAAGCTCAACCGCGTACCCCAGAAGGCGGACCGCACGTCGGTGGGCGAGTTCGACGTCATCGTCGAGGAGATGGACGGGCCGCGCGTGGTGCGGGTCCGGGTGGAGCCGCGCGTGGGCCTGCCACCAACGCCCGATTCTTTGCAAGCCAAACGTCAATGATCACCGGATCGATTCGCAGAGGATCATTCCGCGCCGAGGAGAAATTGCCCCGCGGAACGACGGACGGCGTTTGCTTCCGCGACGCGCGCTGATCCACATTGCAGGTGCAGCAATGGTCCGGTCCTTGGGGGGACTCTCTATGCTGGAATCGATGGAAACGGGCACGCCCGCACGAGGAGATGCTGCGTTCGGAGCGCTCCTCGACGCGGCGGACGTTGGCGCCGCGCTCCTCAACGCACAGGGAGAGCTGGTGGCGGCGAACGCCGTGCTGCAGCGGCTGGTGGGGCGGCGCGGACTCACCGTGGTGGAAGCGCTGCGGTGCGCGGAGCTGGCCTCGTCCGCCCAGCCGCCATGGCGGCACGCGCTCGCCGGAGAGCCCTCGGCGGTGGAGGTGAACGTCGGCACCCGCGAGGATCCCCTCTGGCTCCACGCCTGCGCCGAACCGGTCCACGACGACGAGGGCCGCAGCATCGGCGTGCTGGTCACCTTCCATCCGTCGGCACGCGCGCCGGGGGAGATCTCCCCGGACGAGTACCTCGCCCTGGTCACGCACGACCTGCGGCACCCGCTCAACAACATCTATATGCGCGCGCAGCTGCTCGAGCGCGAGCTGCGCGAAGTGGGCGACCAGCACGCCTGCGAGGCGATCTCCAAGATTTGTCAGAACGTCCAGCGGATGGACGCGATGATCAAAGAGCTCATCGACATCCACCGCGCTGAAGGCGGGACGCTCAAGCTCCAGCGCGAGGCGGTGGACCTGTGCGAGCTGGCCCGCCAGACGATGCAGGCCATCCTTCCGCCGCGGCTGTTCGAGGAGAGCACCGTCCGGGGTGACGAGCCGGTGTGGATCGAGGGCGATCGCCGCCGGCTCGAGCGCGTGTTCGCCAACCTGCTCTCCAACGCCGCCAAGTTCTCCAACGGTCTGGGGCCGATCCGCGTGGACGTGCGGGTCTCCAGCACCGGCGACGCGCTCGCCAGCGTGTCGGACTCAGGGCCGGGGATCGACCAGGAGGCGCTCCCGCATCTGTTCGAGAAGTTCTTCCGCGCCCGGCGGAGCGAGGACGCGTTCGTCGGCCACGGGCTGGGCCTGTACGGTTCGCGGAAGATCGTCGAAGCGCACGGCGGCCACATCTGGGCGGAGAGCAACGGCCGCGGCGCGACCTTCCACCTCTTGTTGCCGGGGGTGATCGCCCCGCCGGAGCGCAAGAGCGCCTGAGCCCGGCGTCACGCCGGCGCGGAGATCACCACCTCGGCCTCGCGTTCGAGCAGCGGGTGCGCGGCGACGTCGATGGACAGGCGCAGCCGGGTCTCTACCGGGTGCCGCGCCACGCCGGTGATGTCGGGGCTCTTCATCGTGAGCGGCCAGGGGGAGGGCACGCGCAGCAAGACGCGCTCCTCCACCGGCCCCTCCAGCCGCACCCCGGGCGCGAACGGAACCGACACGACATCCAGCACGCGGGGGTTGCCCTGCGCGTCCAGCTCGAGCGCGACCAGCTCCACCGTGGCGGACTGCACGTACAGGAGATGATCGGGCCCGATGCGGACGATCGCCTCCAGCGCCTGCCCGGGCACTGCCACCGCGCCGCCGTGAACCATCAGCTCGCAGGTGGCGAACGGGAGCCGGAGGTCCGAGCACGCGGCGGACGCCCACGCCCAGAAAGGGCAGACCGAAAAGCACCCCCGCGCCGAGGCACGCCGCCGACACCGCCGCGCTCATTTGAAGCTGCCAGAAGAGGATCGCCCCCGCAGTTCCCACGCCGAAGATCACCGCCCCGGCGCGCAAGAGCCCCATCCCCCGCGGCGTCCTTCGGGCGCAGATCGCACAGGCGCCGGCCGTGGTGTCGGTGCTGGCGAGGTCGGGCAGCATGGAGAGGACGACGTATCACGCTTTCCACGAAAGGATCAGCGCGCCCGCTTCTGCGCCCGCCCCGCCTTCGGCAGGTGCTTCACCGAGAGGAGCTCGAGATCGACGGTGTCCCCGGTCTGGATTTTGAGGATGCCCACGCCGCGGGCGATCCACAGCGTGCTTTCCATGGTGCGCTCGCCGGCCGTGCCCGCCATGGCGGTGATCCGGTTCTTCACCCGGAGCGCGTCCCAGACCCTGCCGGCGGCCCGGACCTTCTCGCGCCCTTCGATGGTCGCTACCTTCTTGAAGGTGGTCTTCATGCGGGCGATCGCGGCGTCCTTCAGCTTCGGCGGCGTCAGCTCCAGCGCGAGCGTGTTGGTCCAGGTGGCGCCCTCCACCATCTGATCCGGCGGTGGCATCGCCACGCCCTCTGACGAGAGGACGGTGACATCCATCCCGCTCAGATCCAGCGCCGCGCCCTCGATCCCGCCGAGCTGGGTGTGGATGCCATCCGGGCCGCACACCGCTTCGGTGGTGCCGTCCTTCCCTTTGTGCCGCAGGTGCAGCGTGCCTTGGGTGATCTCCCCCATGGTGCGGACGTCGCTGAAGTCCACCTGCACCTCGGACTTGCCGGCGCGGTAGGTCAGCGTGAGCCCGTCCTGCATCGGGAACCAGGGATGAGGGCAGGGCGCTTTGTCCGCCGCTGCCGCCGTCATCCCGAACAGAACCGCCGCGCCCCACACCGCCCGTCGCATCGATCGCAACGCCCGCCTCCCCGCTGGACTTTGGCAAGGTAGGGCGTCGGCGGTGGGGTGGCACCCCCGGGGTGCCGTGGATCGATCCTATGCCGGGCGGATATCGTCTGGCGCCGGACGATGATCGATGCGCCCCGATGGGCGCTCCCGGGCAGCCGGTGCCGGGGGAACGTATCGTCACGGAACGTATTGTCACAGCTTGCAGCGCCAATGCGCCGCATGCTACAGGCGAACCCTCTTCCGAGGCCGATTTACCGGCCCGGGACGCGCGAGGGGACAGACGTCCATGCGCATCAAGCGGCTCGACATCTGTGGGTTCAAGTCGTTCATGGAGCGGTCCGTCTTCACCTTCGACGACGGGGTGACGGCGATCGTCGGCCCGAACGGCTGCGGCAAGTCCAACGTGGTGGACGCGATCCGCTGGGTGATGGGCGAGCAGAGCGCGAAGAACCTGCGCGGCCGCGGCATGGAGGACGTCATCTTCAACGGCTCGGAGAACCGGGCGCCCTTGAACATGGCGGAGGTCTCGCTCACCTTCCGCGTCGAGGACACCGACACGCTCGCGCCGCAGTACGCCGGCTTCCCGGAGATCACCGTCACAAGGCGCCTGTTCCGCAATGGCGACAGCGAGTACCTCATCAACAAGACCCCGTGCCGGCTGCTCGACATCACCGAGCTGTTCCTCGGCACCGGCGTGGGCACGAAGGCGTACTCGATCATCGAACAGGGCCGGGTCGGGTTGATCGTCTCCTCCAAGCCGGAGGACCGCCGCGCGTTGATCGAAGAGGCCGCGGGGATCTCCAAATACAAGAGCCGCCGGAGGGCGGCCGAACGGAAGATGGAGTACACGCAGCAGAACCTGCTGCGGGTCACGGACGTGGTGCAGGAGCTGGAGAAGCGGCTCGACTCGCTCGCGCGCCAGGCGAAGAAGGCGGAGAAGTACAAGAAGCTGAAGAGCGAGATGCGCGAGATCGAGCTCCACGCCGCCGCGCACCGCTACCTCGAGCTGCACGCCGAGGCGCGGATGCTGAAGGCGCGCATCGAGAACGCGTCGGGCGAGGAGAAGGCGGCGCTGGAGAAGGTCCGCGCGCTCGAGCAGGAGATCGAGGAGAAGCGGCTGCGGCTGGAGGCGGACGCGCTCGATCTGCAGAAGCTCGCCGAGACGGTGCACGCGCTGGACGGGCAGGTGCAGCTGGAGGCGCAGAACCTTACGCACTGGCGCCGCGAGCGCGACGAGATTCAGGCCCGGCTGGCCGAAGCCGAGTCCGAGCGCGCCGCTTTGTCCGTGAAGCTGGCGGAGCTGGCGGAGGCCGCTCAGGCCCGGGAGACGGAGCTGCTCGGCCTGGGCGGGAGCTGGAAGGAGGACGAGGTGGCCATGGGCGTGGCGAACGAGGAGCTCCGCCGCGTCATGGGCCTTCAGACCGAGCTGTCTTTGCGCATCGACGAGGAGCGCGCCGCGCTCATCGACCTGGCCTCCCGGCTGGCGAACCACGAGACCAACCTGGTGAACCTCGCCCGCCAGCGCGCGGAGCTGGAGGCGCGCCGGGAGAAGATCCGCGCCGAGGTGGAGGCTCTGCGCGGCGAGGAGGCGCAGCTGGAGGCCGCCCGCGCAGAGGTCGCCGCGAAGGTGGACCAGACCCGGCAGCTCGCGCTGGAGCTCGCCGAGCGCAAGGGCGCCGAGGAGGCGACGCTGGCGCGCACCCGCCAGGAGTTCGCCGAGAACGAGATGCGGGTGATCGCCCTGCGCGAGGAGCTGGCCGACAAGCGGTCCCGGCTCGAGTCGCTGCAGGAGATCCAGAAGGCCTATGAAGGCTTCGACCGCGGCGTGCGCGCGGTGATGCTGAAGGCCGGCAGTGAGGCGCGGCAGCAGGGCATCTTCGGGCTCGTGGCCGACGTGGTGGCCACCACGCCGAAGTACGAGAAGGCGATCGAAGCGGCCCTGGGCCAGCGGCTCCAGCACGTGGTGGTGGAGAGCCGGGAGAAGGGCCTGGAGCTGGTCGAGCACCTCAAGACGTATCAGGAGGGCCGCTCCACGTTCTTGCCGGTGGACTCCATCCGGCGCGCCGAGGGCCTGCACGTCACCGGCTACCCGGTGGAGGGCCGCCCGGGGATCCTCGCGCTCGCCATCAACGAGGTGCAGTGCGAGGAGACGATCCGTCCGGTGGTGGAGGCGCTGCTCGGGGACGTGGTGATCGCCGAAGACCTGCGCGCGGCCCGCGCGTTCGCGCAGTCCGAGGGCCAGGGGCTGACCGTGGTCACCCTCGACGGCGACGTGCTCCACGCGGACGGATCCATCACCGGCGGCACCCTGGAGGGCGCGGCGGTGGGCGCGCTTCAGAAGAAGCGGGAGATCACCGAGCTGGAGGCCGAGGTCCAGCGGGTGGAGGCCGAGTACAACGACATCCTCACCCGCCACTACGGGCTGCAGAAGCAGATCGGCCACACCGAGGGCGTCCTCAAAGGGCTGGCGAAGAACCAGCACGCCGAGGAGCTCAACCTCGCCACCTGGGAGAAGGACCTGCACAAGGCGGGCGAGGACCTCGCCCGGCTGCGCGACCGGATCGCCGCCCTCGAGCGCGAAGGCGAACAGCTGGGCGCGTCGATGAACGCGCTCGCGGCGGAAGAGGAGGCGCTGCGCGGGGAGGTGGCGCACGGGCAAACCGAGAAGGCCGCGCGCGAGGACGGCATCCGCGGGATGGCCGTGGAGCTGGAATCGCTCAAGCAGCGCGCCGAAGCGCTCGGCAACGAGCTCACCGCGCTCCGGGTGAAGGTCGCCCAGAACAACGAGCGCGGGGACTCCGCGCGCAAGGAGCTGGAGCAGCTCCGCGCCCAGGAGGCGGAGCTCAAGGCGCGCGCGGCGCGGCTGGACGAGACGGTGAAGCACGCCCGGGACCGGCTGGGCGAGCTGGGCGCACGGATCAGCGACGTGGACGTGCGCGGCGAGGCGAAGAAGGCGGAGCTTTCGGCCCTGCAGGCGGACCTCGAGGCGCGGCGCAAGGTGCACGGCGAGGACACCCAGCGGGTCCGCGAACAGGACGCTGAGCTGCGCGAGGTCCGCACCCGGCTGGACGCGCTCACTGCCGGCCTGTCGGAGATCTCCTTGCGCGAGCGCGAGCTGGCGCTGGAACTCCAGCACCTCGTGGAGGGGATCCGCGAACGGCACCAGGCCGAGCTGGCGGAGGAGGTCCACCGCTACCACCTTTTGCCGGCTCTGCCTCCGGAGGCGCAGGAGCGGCTCAAGGAGCTGCGCAGCCAGGTGGAGCGGATGGGGGAGATCAACCTCACCGCGATCGACGAGCACCAGGAGCTGGTGGGCCGCTACGAGTTCCTCTCGAAGCAGAAGGCGGACCTGGAGGCATCGCTCGAGCAGCTCAAGGACGCGATCGTCCGGATCAACAAGACCAGCCGCGAGCGTTTCAATCAGGCGTTCCAGATCATCAACGAGAAGTTCCAGCAGGTCTTCCCGCGCCTGTTCGGTGGCGGGCGCGCGGGCCTAGCGCTGACCGAGGTCGGTCCCGGGGAGGAGCCGGGCGTGGAGATCATGGCGCAGCCCCCGGGCAAGAAGCTGCAGAGCGTGAACCTGCTCTCCGGCGGCGAGAAGGCGCTCACCGCGGTGTCGCTGATCTTCGCCATCTTCCTCATCAAGCCCACGCCGTTCTGCCTGCTCGACGAGGTCGACGCGCCGCTGGATGAGGGCAACGTCGGCCGCTACAACGACATGGTGAAGGAGATGAGCAAGGGCTCGCAGTTCATCCTCATCACCCACAACAAGCGGACCATGGAGATCGCCGACACCCTGTACGGCGTCACCATGGAGGAGCCGGGCATCTCCAAGCTGGTGTCGGTGCGGATGAAGGAGGCGGTCGCGGCCAACGACAACGCCGCCGCCTAGCGGTGGGGCCCCAGGCGCGATCGGGCCAGCCACATCGCCTCGAACGTGGCGCCCCGGTAGAAGTGCAGCGTCACATCGCCGAGCGCGATCCGCGCTCCGTCCACCAGCCGCGCGCCCTGGTCCCGGTCCACCGGTTGATCGTTGCAGAACGTCCCGTTGGAGGAGTCCGCGTCGAACATGCGGAAGTCGCCGGAGCCGTCGAACTGAAGATAGGCGTGAAAGCGCGACACCGATCCGTGCTCGAGCACGATGTCGTTGTTGTTGGCGCGCCCCACGGTCACCCCGAGCGCAAACGCGTTGGTCTTCTTCGGGTGCTTGCGGATGGCGAAGACCGCCGGGTCGTGCGGCCGCTGGCCGATGGCGAAGCGCGGGAGCGTCTGCCAGATCAGCTCCTTCGTCGCGGTGACGGGCGCCTCCTTCCACAGGAGCACCGCGGGCATCAGCTCCCCGCGGACCCCTTGCGGGTCCTCGTGGAAGCGCCTCACCAGCTCCGAGAGCCGCAGCATGGGGCGCCACTCTAACGGCTCCATGGAACCCGCTTGAAGCGCGGAAACCGCCGACCCGCTCGCACGAGCGGTCCGCAAGATTCGCTGTGCAACGCCGCTCGGAAGAATCGACGGTTGGTTCCGTCACGCCCCATCTTTCCATCAACTCAACTGATCCCCGCGGTGGTGTGCACGCGCCATCGATCCTGACGTGGGTCGCTCTTTCCGACCGGGCGGTGGACTCAGTCCCCTCCGCCGAGCCTTTGGACCGTGTCCGCCAACAACCCGGCCAGGCTCACGATCTCTGTCGCTTCTGGCGCATTCGCCGCGCGTGGCAGCGAGTCGGTCACCACCACGCGCTTGAGCGGCAGCGTCTGCATCCGCCGGGCTGCGGGTCCGACGAACAACCCGTGGGTGGCGCAGATGGTGACCTCGCGCAAGGCGCCCGCCTGGAGCACTGCGCCCACGGCGGCTTCCACCGTGCCGGCGGTGGAGATGATGTCGTCGAAGACGATCACCGCCTTGCCGGCGACGTCGCCGACCACGCCGCTGACCGAGACCTCGGAGCCGCTGACGCGCGCCTTGTGGACGATCGCCACCGGCAATCCGAGGAGCCGTGCGAAGCGTTCCGCTCGCTTCACAGCGCCGAGATCCGGCGACACCACCACCGCGTTCGTCGCGTCGGCGCGCACGGCGTCCGCCATCTGGGCGACGGCGTTCACCTGCTCGACCGGGATGGAGAAGAAGCCCTCCACCGCCGCGGAGTGCAGGTCCACCACCACCGCACGGTCCAGGGCCCGGGAGAGCGCGTCCGCCACCACCCGCGCCCCGAGTGGGATGCCGGGCTCGTCCCGCCGCTCCTGCCGCGCGTACCCGAGATAGGGCAGAACTCCGGTGACGCGCGCGGCCCCGGACCGGCGGCAGGCGTCGGAGAGCAACAGCAGCTCGAGCAGGTGGTCGCCCACGGGCGCGCAAATCGACTGCACCAGAAAGACATCCCGGCCGCGCAGGTCGTCTTCGATCCGCACGCGCAGCTCTCCGTCGGGAAAGCGGTCCACCGTTCTGCGCACCAGCGGCGCGCCGAGCCGGATGGCGATCGCCCGCGCGAGGTCGGGGTGGGAACTGCCGGCGAGCACCACCAGGTCTGCTCGTGAAGAGGCCATGCCCCGCTATAACGCGGGTCGGCCCTCGGGAGGGATCGACCGAAAGACCACCGGTCGCGGACGTCGCATGCTGTGCGGATGGACGCGACGCGGTCGCCGTTCTACCGCTTCCTCCGGAACCTGCTGCGGACCGGCTCAAACGCCTACGCGCAAGGGCAGGACGAGGTCGGCGCTGCGACCGCGTGACTTGCGGGCAGGTGTTCGGTCCAGACCGGTTGGGTCTTGTCGACCCGCCGCCTGGCTTCACCGTCGCGCACGACCTTCAATTCCTTGTCCGTGCTCGCGCCGCCAGGGCCGCCGCGTCTCCCTCCGCGCCCTGCCATACCATCCCGCTGCGGTCTGCGCGGCGTGAGGCTCTTCACGGGCGCGGCGAAGGCGTGCCCTCCGCGCGCGGCGATGCGAGCCCATGGTGCTTCGCACGCTGCGCGCGAGCCTCTTGCGCCGCGCTCGCCGTCCTCCGTCGCGTGCCTCGGGTTCACTGCGGTGCGCGCGATCCTTCGCCGCGGATGGCTGGCGATAGGAGGGGATTGTGCTCCGATCGCCCTGTGCGAGGCGCATGCCGCAAGGGATGCGCGCCCTGCGTGCGACGCCTCGACGTTGGCCCTTCTCGCGATGTCGCTGCCGCGGGTGGTTGGCGGCAGAGCGGACTTCGGTCGCAATGCCGTGCGCAGGGTGGATGCCGCACCGAACGGGTACGACTTGTGCGACGTGCGTCCTGCCCGTGCCTCTGTGCGGCAGGCCGGCGCGCTGCGGTCAGTGGGCTCCGCGCGCTCGGCCCGGCGCCCTGGCACGCACGGTGGCCGGCGCCCGGCGCGGACGCAGGCCGTACGCGAGCGCCAGCAACACCGACACGATCAGCACCGCGCTCGGGGAACCGGTGGTGCCGCAGCCGCAGCCGCCCGGCTTCACGGGCTCTTCGGGCTTCGGCACGCAGACGGAATCCACGCACTGGCCGCTGCCGCCGCACGCCGCGTCCGAATCGCAGAACGTGTTGGGCACGTTCGGATCGGTCTCGCCCGGATCGACGCGGCCGTTGTGATTGAGATCCTCCTCCCCATCCGCGCGCGCGTCGCCATCGGTGTTCGTGTTCATCGGGTCGGTGCTGGTGGACGAATCCGCGTCGGGCACGAATCCCTTCGTCACGTCCGTGTCTGCGTGCGGCTGGGTGACCGCCATCTCGGTGCCGTCGAAGATCCCATCACCGTCGGAATCCGGATCGAGGCCGCTGACCAGGCCATCGCCGTCGACGTCCTCGGTGGGCCGGAGTTCCACCCCGTCCAGAACGCCGTCATCGTCGGTGTCGGCGTCCTGCGGATCGGTCCTGGCCGTGAGCTCGCCGGTGTTGGTCAGACCGTCGGAATCCGGATCGAGCGTGGCGTCGTTGCCGTCCATCGGATCTAGGCCGTGCGCCAGCTCCCATTCGTCGGGCAGCCCGTCCTCGTCGTAGTCGGTGGCGACCACCACGCCGGTCGTCTTCGTGTGGCCGTCGATCGTCGCCTGGATCGTGTTCGCGAAGGTGCCGCTCTCCTCGCCCGCGGTGAACAGACCGTCCGGGTCGATGGTCCCACCGCCGGCGATGACGTCCCACGTCGGCGTCACGCCCAGCACCTCGTTGTTGAAGTCATCGTACGCGCGCGCGGTGAACTGCACGGTGCCCTTCACCGCCACCAGCGGATCCTTCGGGGAGATCTCCACCCGGGCGATCCCGCCGGCGATCACCGTCACCGACGCCATCCCGGTGATCCCGTTGGCCACCGCGCGGATGCTGTCGACGTAGTTGCCGGGTGTCTGCGACGCAGTGAAGGCACCGGTCTGGGTGATGGTACCGGCGCCGTTGAGCACGGACCAGGTCGGGGTGATGGACACGAGGTTCTTGTCGGCGTCCTCGCCGGTGGCGTTGAACTGCACGGTGCCGCCGGCCACCACCATCGGGCTTTGCGGCGAGATCGTCACCGTCGCCAGCGGTCCGGGCGTGAGGGTCACATCGGCCGTCCCGGTCACGCCATTGACCGTGGCCTCGATCGCCGCTGGGTAGCTGCCCGCGACTCCGCCCGCCGTGAACACGCCGCCCGGATCGATGGTGCCCACCGACGACGGCGAGAGCGTCCAGGCCGGAGTCGCCGTGACCACGTTCCCGAACGCGTCCTTTGCGGTGGCGGTGAACGTCTGCGTCTTGCGCACGGTGAGGCTCACCGTCTTCGGGGTGACCTCCACGACGTTGACCGGGCCCGGGGTCACTTCCACGGACGCGAAGGCGGTGTTGCCACCGGTGGCGACGGCCTTCACCGTGTTGATGAACGAACCGGCCGTGGTGCCGGCCGTGAACAGGCCGGTCGGGGTGATGGTGCCGCCGCCGTTGACCACCGACCAGGTGACGCTGACCGGCACGGTGTTGCCCGCCGAGTCCGTGCCCGTGGCAGTGAACTGCTGGGTCCCGTTGACCGCCAGCGTCTTCGTCCCCGGGGTGATCGTCAGGTTGGCGAGCGCCCCCGGCGTGACGGTGACGGTGGCATAGGTGGTGATGGAGCCGCTTGTGGCGCGCACGGTGTTGGTGAACGTGCCCGGCGTCGTCCCTGCCGTGAACAGCCCGCTCGAGCTGATGGTGCCGCCGCCGTTGACGACCGACCAGGTGACGGTGGCCGGCACGGTGTTCCCGGACGCGTCCTTGCCGACGGCGGTGAACTGCTGCGTGCCGTTGATGCCCAGGGTGGCGCTGGGCGGCGTGATGGTCAGGCTGGCGAGCGCGCCCGGCGTGATGGTGACGCTGGCGTAGCCGGAGATCGCTCCGCTCGTGGCGCGCACGGTGTTGGTGAACGTGCCCGGCGTCGCGCCCGCCGTGAACAGGCCGCTCGAGTTGATGGTCCCGCCGCCGTTGACCACCGACCAGGTGGGCGTCACCGGCACGGTGTTGCCCGCCGCGTCCTTCCCCGTCGCCTGGAACTGCTGCACACCGTTGGGAGAGAGCGAAACGGTGAGCGGCGTCACGGTGATGCTGGCCAACGGGCCCGGGTTGACCGTGACCGTGGCGTAGCCGGAGATCGCTCCGCTCGTGGCGCGCACGGTGTTGGTGAAGGTGCCCGGCGTGGTGCCCGCGGTGAACAGGCCGGACGGGCTGATGGTGCCGCCGCCCGCCACGACCGACCACGTGAAGGTCGCCGGCACGGTGTTGCCGGAGGCGTCTTTGGCCACCGCGGTGAACTGCTGGGTCCCGTTGATCGACAAGGTCGTCGTCTGCGGGGTCACCTCGATGGTGGCCACCGGCGCCGTCTGCACGGTGACCGTGGCGAAGCCGGACACCGAGCCGCTCGTAGCACGCACCGTATTGGTGAACGTGCCCGGCGTGGTCCCTGCGGTGAACAGGCCGCTGGTGCTGATGGAGCCGCCGCCGGCGACCACCAGCCAGGACACCGGCGTGTTGAGCGTGTTGCCGCAGGCGTCCTCGATGGTGGCGGAGAACTGCTGGGTCCCGTTGGGCTGCACCGTTGCGCTGGGCGGAGTCACGGTCACCGTGGCAGGCGGGCCCTGGGTGACGGTGACAGAGGCGGATCCGGTCTTCCCCTGCGCGGTCGCGGTGATCGCTCCGGTAAAGGTGCCGGGGGTGCACCCGGCGGTGAACAGGCCACTGCCGTTGATCGTTCCGGCAGATGAGCTGGCGCTCCAGACGAAGGTCGTGCCGGGGAGCGGGTTGTTGGCAGCGTCGTACGCGGTCGCCGTGAACTGGAGCGTGTCGTTGACCGCGAGGGACTGCGAGGCCGGGGTGACGACGACATACGCCACCGGGACCGGGGCGTACGGGAACGCGCCCATGTCCGTTCCATCGGACGCGGCGCCGCGGCACGGCGAGCTCGCCTGGAGCGTGTAGTTGAAGCCGGGCGAAACGAAGATCGGGTTCGCCGAGATCGAACCCGTGCCGGCAGACACGTTGTCGTAGTTCCCGCTCGAGTTGGACCAGACGTCGTTGTGGTCGACGGTCCGCGAGGGAGTGCTGGGGCTGTAGAAGTGGAGTCCGTAGGCGCCGTTGCTGACGATGATGTTGTCCTTCACCGTCGCCGAGCCGGTGTAGCTGTCGATGTAGACGGCGGACCCGGGGTTGTCGGCGATGGTGTTGTGGACGAGCGACACCGGCGCGTTCGCTTCCACGCCGACCGACGAGTTGGACGTGATCAGGTTGTACGCGAGGCTGGTGTTACCGCCCGAGGTGTACACGCCGTAGCTGCAGCTCTTGAGGGTGCCGCTGTTGAAGGTGGCGTTGCCGCCGGCCACGTAGAGGCAGGAGCTGCCGCCAGTGATGGTGGAGTTGTTCGCGGTGAAGGTGCCGGAGCTGTAGACGCCGTAGTACGAGGAGTGGCCGCTGACGTCGGTGTAATCGAGTGTCGCGGTGCCGCCGGAGAGGACGCG
>JADGHL010000088.1 GCA_019686135.1 Myxococcaceae bacterium
CCCACCGCCAGCCGCCCTTCGCCGAAGGACATCGGCGCGACGAGCGGCAGCGCGTCCGGTGACTCGACGTCGTCGCGCACCTCCACCTTGTAGAGCTGGTCTCCGTTGGGCGCGATCTTGAAAAGGCGCGCCACGCCGTCCCGGTGGGTTTGGCTCGGTTCGGTCTGGTGCTGCAGCTCGTTCTCGTTCCGCGTCGTCACCCAGTAGCGGTTGCCGTCCTCGTCGCGCGCGAATCCGGCGAGCTGGTCCAGCGTCTCCAGCTTCAGGTGCCAGGCGATGGCGTAGCCGTCCTCCTTCGGGACGATGTGGCTCAGGACGATCTGCGGCGCCCCGGTGTCGAGCCACGCGACGTCCACCGCGTCGGCCGTCCCCGGAACGGCGACGAGGCGCGGCCTCGCGTCGGGGTACACGATCCGCGGGCCGGTGTAGAGGTCGTCACGCGGATCGAACGGCGTCCCCATAGAGGCGACGGGTCCTGTGACGGCGCCCACCGGCGTGGGTTCGCGGACGGTGGAGGTTCCGCCGGGGCCGGGACCCGCATCGGGCGGCGACGGCTCGCCGGGAGTCTTCGGTCCACAGGCGGCCAGGCACACGACGGCGCTCGCGCCGACGATGACACGGAGGAGGGGAGCCATCCGGCGATCGTTCCCACGCCGGCGCGCCGGGCGCAACGCCGGCGGCCACCGGGGCCGGGAGGACGCGCTGCAGGTGCTCGCCCCGTGCGTGCTGCTCACGCAGCGCTGCGCAAGTCGCTCGACTTCGAGGGCCCCGGACGGTAGGAGAACCGCCTCGCACCTCCCGGAGACACGGAATGAAGATTCACGAGTACCAGGGCAAGGAGATCTTCCGCCGCTACGGCGTGCCGGTGCCGAAGGGCATCCTCGTGCACACGCCGGCGGAGGCGGAGGCTGCTGCCAGGGAGCTGGGCACCCAGGTGGTGGTGGTCAAGGCGCAGATCCACGCCGGCGGCCGCGGCAAGGGCGGCGGCGTGAAGCTGGCGAAGTCCCCCGCCGAGGCGAAGGAGCTGGCTTCGAAGATGCTGGGGATGATGCTGAAGACGCACCAGACCGGCCCCGAGGGCCAGAAGGTCCGCAAGCTCTACATCGAGCAGGGGCTCGACATCGCCCGCGAGCTCTACCTCGGCGTCACGCTGGACCGCGCCACCTCGCGCATCACTTTCATGGCCTCCGCCGAGGGCGGCGTGGAGATCGAGGAGGTGGCCGCGAAGCACCCGGAGAAGATCTTCCGCGAGGCGGTCGATCCGATCACCGGCTTCCAGGACTTCCAGGGCCGCAAGCTGGCGTTCAAGCTCGGGCTAGAGGGGCCCACGGTCAACAAGTTCGTCTCGTTCTGCAAGGCGCTGTACCGGGCCTACATCGAGACGGACGCGTCGCTCGCGGAGATCAACCCGCTGGTGATCCTCAAGGACGGCGGCGTGATGGCGCTCGATTCGAAGATGAACTTCGACGAGAACGCGCTGTTCCGGCACCGGGACATCGTCGAGATGCGGGACATCGACGAGGAGGATCCGAAGGAGGCGAAGGCGAAGGAGTTGGACCTCGCCTACATCTCGCTGGACGGCAACATCGGCTGCCTCGTGAACGGCGCCGGCCTGGCGATGGCCACCATGGACACCATCAAGCTGGTGGGTGGCAACCCGGCCAACTTCCTCGACGTGGGCGGTGGCGCCTCGCAGGAGAAGGTCACCGCGGCGTTCAAGCTGATCCTCGCGGACCCGAACGTGAAGGCGATCCTCGTCAACATCTTCGGCGGGATCATGAAGTGCGACGTGATCGCCGACGGCGTGGTGGCGGCGGCGCGCGAGGTGAAGCTGAACGTCCCGCTGGTCGTGCGGCTGGAAGGGACGAACGTGGAGAAGGGGAAGGAGATCCTCGAACGGTCGGGTCTGAAGATCATCCCCGCGGACAACCTCCGTCAGGCGGCCGAGAAGGCCGTGGCTGCGGTCAAGGGCTAGAGGGCGAACGACATGGCAATCCTCGTCAACGAGAACACGAAGCTCCTCTGCCAGGGCATCACCGGATCGGCGGGGTCGTTCCACTGCCACCAGATGCTCGAGTACGGGACGAAGCTCGTCGCGGGCGTCACCCCGGGCAAGGGCGGTCAGAAGTTCGAGGACAAGGTCCCGGTCTTCAACACGGTCGAGCAGGCGGTCAAGGAGACCGGCGCCAACGCGTCGGTGATCTTCGTGCCGCCGCCGTACGCCGCGGATTCGATCCTCGAGGCGATCGACGCGAACATCCCGCTCATCATCGCCATCACCGAGGGCATTCCGGTGAACGACATGATCGCGGTGAAGCGGGTGTTGCAGACCCGGCCGGACGTACGGCTGATCGGCCCGAACTGCCCGGGCGTCATCACCCCGGGCGGCAAGTGCAAGATTGGGATCATGCCCGGGCACATCCACCGGCCGGGGCGGATCGGCGTCGTGTCGCGTTCGGGGACACTGACCTACGAGGCTGTGTTCCAGCTCACCAACCTGGGGCTGGGGCAGTCCACCGCGGTGGGCATCGGCGGTGACCCGGTAAACGGGACCAACTTCGTCGATGTGCTCAAGCTCTTCAACGACGACCCGGAGACCGACGCGGTCATCATGATCGGCGAGATCGGCGGGACGGCGGAGGAGGACGCGGCGGCGTACATCGCGAAGGAGTTCAAAAAGCCCATCGCCGGCTTCATCGCCGGCACGTCCGCGCCTCCGGGCAAGCGGATGGGCCACGCGGGCGCGATCATCTCCGGCGGCAAGGGCACCGCCGCCGAGAAGATCGCCGCGATGAAGGCGGCCGGCGTCGTGATGGCCGACTCTCCGGCGGAGCTGGGCACCACGCTCCAGGAAGCTATCCGCCGCGGCGTCCCGAAGCGGTAGCCGATCGCGCCGGCGCTACGGCTTCGTCGTGGGTTGAATCGTCACTTCGGGCCTGTGTCGTCTTCGCGGCGGACGGTTCGTGGCTCGCGCCTGCGCTCGCTCGGCGGTCTGACGTCATGGTTGAGGGCGCGGCGGATTCGTGATTCACGCGTGGCCCTCGCCGGCGCTGGGGGCGTGGCGCGCGCACGCTCCCCGGCCTTGCGCCCTATCGTCCGCTGTGCGTCGTGTGTCATGCAGGCGTCGGCAGTGCTGAGGCTCCTCGACGGACAACAACCGCGAGCGCGCTTGCGGCTCCACTCGAGGACCCAGCGCGTAGTGACCCTCGCGGGCGCTGGCTCCGGCGTGGCGCGCGCACGATCCCCGGCCCTGCGCCCTGTCGTCCGTTGTGCGTCGTGTGCCATTGCAGCGTCGGCAGTGCTGAGGTTGTGACCCTCGCGGGCGCTGGCTCCGGCGTGGCCGGGAGCCGACGCGCGGGCCCGGGCCGCTGCCCTATCGCACGGCGGCGGCTCTCCTAGTGGAGAAGATCGACAACCCGGGACGACGCGCGCTCCGGCCTGATGGACCAGCGCGCCCGCGAGTTCACGGAGGGCTTGTGGCTTCTGCGCCCGCGGCGTCGTCGCCACCCGCGCTGGCGCTCGCCCCCTGTGGTGAGCCATGGCTCGGGCTCACGGCCGGCTGCCATGTCGCGCCCGCTTTGCCGTGTCGCGGAGCTCTTCGCTGCAATCAGGACCTGCTCTCGCGGGCCGTCGGTGGCCTGTGCCGTGCGGCGGCCTCGCCGTCGAGTGTGCGGGCTACGAGCCGTGCCTCATCGGCGCGTCGTCTTTCGCGTCGACTTCGCCCTGCGGTTGCGCTAGGCGCTGCCGCCGTTCAACACCCCTGACGGAGTTTTCGAACATGGCAATCGAGCGCACGCTGTCCATCATCAAGCCGGACGGACTGGAGAAGGGGATCATCGGCAAGATCATCGACCGCTTCGAGTCCAACGGCCTCAAGCCGGTCGCGATGCGGATGCAGCAGCTCTCCCAGAAGGAGGCCGAGGGCTTCTATGCGGTCCACAAGGAGCGCCCCTTCTTCAAGGACCTGGTCGCCTTCATGACCTCCGGGCCGGTGCTGCTCATGGTGCTCGAAGGCGAGAACGCCATCCTGAAGAACCGCGAGATCATGGGCGCCACCAACCCGGAGAAGGCGGCGCCGGGCACCATCCGCAAGGACTTCGCCACCAACGTGGAGAAGAACACGGTCCACGGCTCGGACTCGCCGGAGAACGCGAAGATCGAGATCGCGTACTTCTTCCGCGAGACGGAGATCGTGAAGTACGACTGGACCGGCAGGAAGTAGCCGGCTGCGGCGTCGAGCCGCCCGCACGCCGGTTTGGCCCCGGTCGCCCTCGCGGTGGCCGGGGCCAGACGTTTCGCGCGCCGCTCGCTTTGACAGGCCTTCGGCGCTGTGGGAAGGGTCGCCGGCCCGCCGGTCGTTCCCTCTCTGATGACGAAGTCTGCTGAGTCCTCTTTTGAGCCTTCGCAAGGCGAGCCGATCCCGGCGCAGCCGAAGGTCGATCTCTTCAGCCTGACGCTGCCGGACCTTCAGAAGTTCCTGGTCGAGGAGCTGGGCGAGAAGCCGTTCCGGGCGAAGCAGATCTACGCGTGGCTGCACCAGAAGGGGCTCACCGACTTCGATCAGATGACGGACCTGTCGAAGGCGTTGCGCCAGAAGCTCAAGGAGCGCACCGACTTCAAGCCGCTCACCAAAGACCTCGAGCAGCGGTCGGTCGATGGGACGATCAAATACCGCTGGCGGACCTTCGACGGCCGGTTCATCGAATCCGTCTACATGCCGTCGCCGGATCGCCGGACGCTCTGCGTCTCCACGCAGGTGGGCTGCGCGATGGGCTGTACGTTCTGCGCCACGGGCAGGCTGGGACTTGCGCGCAACCTGACGCCCGGGGAGATCGTCGCGCAGGTGCACGCCGTCAACCGGGAGATCCGCATCAACGAGGGGATCTCCGGCACCTTCCGCCCGCTCACCAACCTGGTGTTCATGGGGATGGGCGAGCCGCTGCACAACTTCGAGAACCTCAAGAAGGCGCTGACGATCCTCCAGTCGAAGGAGGGGCCCAACTTCTCCGCGCGCCACATCACGGTCTCCACCGTCGGCCTGGTGCCGATGATCGAACGCTTCGGCAAAGAGACAGAGGTCAAGCTGGCGATCTCCCTGAACGCGACGACCGACGAACAGCGCTCGAGGTCGATGCCGGTGAACCGCAAGTGGAACATCGCCGCGCTGATGGAGGCGGTCCGGAAGTTCCCGCTCCGCTACGGCCGCCGCGTCACCTTCGAGTACGTGCTGCTTAAAGGGTTCAACGACAGCGACGAGGACGCCCGGCGGCTGATCGACCTCATTCGCGGCCTGCCCGCCAAGGTCAACCTCATCCCGTACAACGAGAACGCCGGGCTCGGGTACCACACGGTGCCCGACGAGCGGGCCCAGCAATTCCGCGAGCTTCTCCTCAAAGGAGGCGTGGACGCCTTCATCCGCGAAAACCGCGGGCGGGACATCGCGGCGGCATGCGGGCAGCTCGCCAACGTCGACAAACGGCCGCCGCCTGCCCGGGGGTCCACGCAACCGGCCGTCCTTTCTTGACATTCGCCGCGGCGGGCAGCTATAGGCCGCCGCCTCTCAACGGAGTCCTTCAAATGGCAGTCGTAATTCGTCTCGCGCGTGCCGGTGCCAAGAAGCGGCCGTACTACCACGTGGTCGCCACCGACTCGCGCAACCCGCGTGACGGCAAGTTCATCGAGGCCATCGGCGCCTACGACCCGAACCTCGATCCGCCGAAGATCTCCTTCAACCGCGATCGGTTGGACTACTGGCTGAAGGTCGGCGCCCGGCCGTCCGAGACCGTGGCCGATCTGATCAAGCGCTCGGCCAAGGCCGAAGCCGCCGCCGCCAAAGCCTAGTCGTTCTCGCCGCACCCGGCCGGCGCAGCCCGGAGTCGAGGCGCCCCCCGCTTCCTCCGGGCTTTGCCGTCCGCCCCTGCCCGCAACGGAGCGTCGTGGAAGAGCTGATCGCCTACCTCGCGAAGTCGCTGGTCGATCACCCCGACCAGGTCGAGGTGCGCACGTCGGAGGCGGACGGCGGCAAGCTGTTCGAGCTCAAGGTCGCCCAGGAGGACGTGGGCAAGGTGATCGGCCGGGACGGCCGCACGGTGAACGCGATCCGCACGCTTCTGTCCGCGGCGGCGCAGAAGCAGGGCGCGCGGGCGCGGTTGGAGATTCTCGACGACCGCCGCGGGCAGCAGGCCGACCGGGGCCCGAAGGCGGAGCCGCCGGCCGCAGAACCTTCGGGGCAGTGAGCACCACGCCGCACCTGCAGCTGGGCTACATCGCCAGGGCCCATGGCCTCAGCGGCGACGTCGTGGTCCGCACCTTCGATCCCGCCAGCGAGACGCTCTTCGAGGTCCACCGCGTCTGGGTAAAGCGCCGCGACGGCAAGGGGAGCGAGCTGCCGATCGCCTCCGTCCGCGTCGCCCGCAAGGAGCTCCTGGTGACCTTCGGCGGAGTCGAAGGCCGCACCGCCGCCGAGGCGCTCGTCGGCGCCACCGTCTACGTGTTCCGCGAGGATCTCGAGCCGCCGAAGGAGGGCGAGTACTTCCAGGGCGACCTCATCGGGCTGGAGGCAGTGACCGAAAGCGGCGAGGTGGTGGGCCGCGTCGTCGAGTTGTGGAACACCGGTGAAGTGCCCACGCTGGTGATCCGCGGCGGCCCCGAAGAGCTTTTGCTCCCGTTCGCGGACGACTTCGTGGGCGAGGTCGACCTGCAGAACGGTCGCGTCGTGGTCCGGCCTATCGAGGCGATCGAATAGCGATGCTCCGTTTCGAGGTGCTCACGCTGTTCCCGAGGATGATCACCGCGTATGCGGCGGAGAGCATCCTCGGCAAGGCGCAGGAGCGCGGGCTCATCGAGGTCAAGGTCACCGACATCCGGGACTTCGCGGAGGGCCGCCACCGGGTGTGCGACGACGCCCCGTACGGCGGCGGCGCGGGGATGGTGATGAAGCCCGAGCCGATCGTCGCGGCGATCGAAGCGGCTCGCGCGCGGCTCCCCGGAGCGAAGGTGCTCCTCATGTCGCCGCGTGGACCCACCTTCCATCAATCGACGGCGAAGGCGCTGGCGCGGCACGAGGGCGGGCTGGTGCTTCTGTGTGGCCGCTACGAGGGGGTGGACGAGCGGGTCCTGCGCTACGTCGACGAGGAGCTCTCCATCGGCGACTTCGTCCTCACCGGCGGGGAGATCGCCGCGCTGGCGGTGATGGACGCCACATCGCGCCTCGTGCCCGGCGTGGTGGGCAACGAGGCATCGACGGCCACCGAGAGCTTTGAGGAGGGGCTGCTCGAGTACCCGCAGTACACGCGCCCGCCCGTCTTCCGGGGGGAGGGCGTACCGGCGGTGCTGCAGTCGGGCGACCACGCGCGCATCGCCCGCTGGCGGCGCTTCAAGGCGTTGCATCTCACCCGCGAGCGCCGGCCGGACCTGTTCGCCCGGCTGACCCTGAGCGAAGCAGACGAGAAGCTGCTGTCGACCCCCGAAGAGGACCTGTAGGGGCAGGTGTTGAGAGGAGACTTGTCGGATGCGTACCGCTCTGCTAGGTACGCGCCCCTTCGATTTCCGGAGCCTCACATGCGTCGCAGCCTGCTCGAGTACGTCGAGAACAAGTTCATCCGCCAGGACGTGGCCGACTTCCGCACCGGCGACACTGTGCGCGTCCACTGGAAAGTCCGCGAGGGCGACAAGGAGCGCACCCAGCCGTTCGAGGGGATCGTCATCCGCAAGACCCGCGGCCAGAACCGCGCCACCTTCACCGTCCGCAAGATGAGCTACGGCGTCGGCGTGGAGCGCATCTTCCCGCTTCACAGCCCGCGCTACGAGAAAATCGAAGTCATCAGCCGCGGCAAGGTGAACCGCAACCGCCTCTTCTACCTGCGCAAGCTGCGCGGCAAGGCCTCTCGCGTCGACGTCCTCGACGAAACTGAAACGGCGAAGCAACCGTAACGGTGAGTCGTTGTGAGTAAGTCGTGAGTGGTGAGTTGTTCGAGCCCGCGGGCCTTTGGCCGCGGGCTTTTGGTTTTTCTGGGGCAACGGCTTTGGGGTGAGCGGGTAGACTCGATCAGGCATGTACCTGCTCGAGTTGGTGGCCCAGGGCCTTCGGGGTTGCTCACCGACCACCCGCGCGGCGCTCAGCCCCGGATACGTCGTACTCCGGCCCCCGGGCGCCGAGCCCGTGCCGCTGGCCGGCGTGATCTCCGCGCTGCTCTACTCCGACGGACGGGGCGGTGATGTGGCGTTCCGCGCGGCGGGCGCGGCTTTTGGCAAGGCGGGTGTTACCCTTCAGGGGAACGACCTGGGCACCTACCGCGTCGTGCGCGAGCTCGGCGGCGCGGGGTCGCTCCAGCGGCTGAACAAGACCACCCAGAAGTTCGAGCTGGTCACCCAGGACACTCTGGAGATGGGCCAGTTCCTCCGCGGCCAGGTGGGCGCGCCGGGGAAGAGCGCCTTCGAACAGCTCTTCAGCTTGGATGCCCACAGCTTCCCGTCGAAGCGGCCGAAGCCGGCGCCGAAGCCGGGCGCTTCGGGCGAGAGGAAGCTGCCGTCGTTGGCCACGAGCGTGGCCGTGACGGCCGCCACCGACATCCCGGCCGCGGAGGCGAAGCTGGCGGAGCTTCAGAAGGAGCTGGAGCTCTCGAAGGAAATCGACAAGCTGCAGTTCCGGCAGGACGGGCTGGCCTCCGAGATGTTCGAGCTCGAGGCGAAGCTCAAGGGCACCGAGGGGCTGAAGGCGGCCATCGCCGAGACGCAGCGGCTGTGCGACGAGGCGCCCACCCCCGAGTCGTTGGGGCTGCCACACGACATCGTCGCCCGCTGCGAGCGCTACCCGGCGCTCGTGCAGAAGCGCGACGAGGCGCTGGCGCGGCTTCAGGCGGAGAAGGGCGGAGACGATGCGGCGATGCCGGCGCCGGCCGCGCAGCGCTACGTCCCCGAGCCGTTCTTCAGGGATCCGCGTTTCCTCGGCGGCGCCGGCGTGGGCGTCTTGGTGCTGGTGCTCGGGATGGCGCTGCGCGCGGGGATCGGCCGCTACGTGGCGCTCCTGGACATCCCCGCGTTCGGGTTCGCGGCGCTCGTCGCGCTCAAGTGGGTGGACGATCTACAGGGCGCCCAGCGGTCCGGGCGCAAAGAGGGCATGCTCGCCGCCCGGGAGAAGAAGATCCTCGAGGAGTTCGAGCAGGAGGCGCAGCAGGTCAAGGCGGCGATGCGCCAGCTGTCGGTCGAATCCCCGCAGGAGGTGATCGACCTGCTCTCGCAGCGGGCCCTCTACGCCGAGCGGCTCCACGAGCTTAAGACGCAGCTGGCCGCGATGGAGAGCGATCCGGAGTTCGCCCAGGCGGCGCAGCGGTACGCGGCGCTCAAGGCGGAGTCGGATGCGATCTCCCAGCAGCTGCAGGAGCGCGCCGGCGGGTACGTGCGCGATCCGCGCGAGGTAGAGCGCGAGATCCAGCGCGTCCGCGAGTCGATCGAGCTGGCACGCAATGGCCCGCCTCCGCAGCCGGAGTCCCCAGCCGCAACGCCTGCGCCCGGCGGTGGCTTCGAGGATCCGACGCCCGGCGTGTTCGCGCTGGCCGCGGATCTCTTCCAGCTCGACGTCCCGTCCCTGGCCGCGCTGATCAAGGATCGCTGCGCGCAGTACGTCGCCGCGCTGTGCGATCGCCGGTACGTCGGCGTGGAGGTCGATCACAAGGCCAACGCCACGTTGATTGCCCCTGACCGGAGGGTCCCCGCTTCCGACCTGCCAGCGAAGGATCTCGACCTGTACTACCTGGCGCTGCGGCTGACCCTGGTCGAGAAGCACAGCGCGAAAATGAAGCTGCCGCTGGTGATCGACGACGTGCTGGGCGCGGTGGTGGAAGAGGCCAGGCTGCCTCTGCTGGGGCGGATGCTGAAGCACCTGGGGACGCTCACGCAGGTGCTCCACGTCACCCGGCATCCCACGCCCCAGTCGATGGCAGATGCGGTTGTTACCCTGTAGCTGACTCGGCGGGGGCCGGAAGAGGAGGCGGGGATGGGCGGAAGGGTCGATCGGCGGAGGTTCGGGCAACAGGGCGAGGACGCGGCCGTGGCGCACCTTCTGGCGCAGGGGTTCCGGGTGCGCGCCCGCAACTTCGTGTGCCGTTGGGGTGAGCTCGACATCGTGGCGGAGCGCGATGGGCTCGTGGCGTTCGTCGAGGTGCGGATGCGGTCCCACGCGGCGTGGGGCGACCCGGCCCACACCGTGTCCGGCAAGAAGCAGCGCCGCGTGGTGAAGGCCGCATTGCACTACCTGTTCGCCCACGATCTGCGCGGCAAGGAGATCCGCTTCGACGTGGTGACCGTCCTGGGGCATGGCGACCGGCAGCAGGTCGAACACATCCCCAACGCGTTCGATGCAGGGATGTGAGGAAACCGTGGCGGGTGTGCTGTTCCTGGTGGCAACGCCGATCGGAAACCTGGGCGACCTCACCGTGCGCGCGAAGGAGGTCCTCGGGAAGGTCTCCTTCATCGCCTGCGAGGACACCCGCCGGTCCCGGGTGCTGCTCGACCACTACGGGATCTCGAAGGATCTGGTCAGCCTTCCCGCATTCGCGGAGGCCGAACGCGCGGGCCGGATCCTCGACCGGATCGCCGCCGGTGAGGACTGCGCGCTCATCACCGACGCCGGCAGCCCGGGGATCAGCGATCCCGGCGAGCACCTGGTGCAGCAGGCGCTCGCCCGCGGGATCGCGGTGACACCCATCCCCGGGCCGAGCGCGGTGATCGCCGCGCTCAGCGCTTCGGGGCTGCCCACCGGGCGGTTCCACTTCCTCGGATTCCTGCCGCGGAAGGGGCCGGATCGCCGCGCGCTGCTGGATGAGGTGGCGCCGCTTCAGGCCACGCTCGTCTTCTACGAGTCGCCGCGACGGCTGCAGGAGACGCTCGACGATCTGTCCGAAGCGCTGGGAGGAGAGCGCCGCGCCGTCGTGGCCCGCGAGTTGACCAAGCTGCACGAAGAGTTCGTGCGGGGGACGCTGGATGAGCTCCGCGAGCGCTACCGCGGCGCGGAGGTCCTAGGCGAAGTGGTCGTGCTGGTCGAAGGGCGGACCGGCGCGCAGCGCTGGAGCGAGGCCGAGGTCAAGGACGCGCTCGAGGCCGGCCTGGAGCGGGGAGAGCGCCTCAAATCCCTGGCCGGCGATCTGGCCCGGCGGGCCGGCTGGACCAGCCAGGACGTGTACCGGCTCGGCGTGTCACTCAAGCGCTGACGCCGCGCGGCTCCCGCTAGAACGAGAACACCACGTTGCCCACGAGCATGAAGTTGAACTGCTCGGCGGCGCGGAAGCGGCGGGAGACCATGTCCATCCGGTAGTCGAAGTTCGGGTTGATCTCGTCGATGTTGCCGAGATCGACCGTGGAGTTGCCGTCGAGGTCCTTGCCGATCTGTTCGTCCGAGAGGTTGTGCTCGGTAGTGTAGGTGATGGTCCCGCCGACGTTCACGCCGACGAACTCCGCCGCCCACGCGTGGATCGCGAACGTGCCGCCGACCTCGAGGCTGTCGGACGTGTACATGAGCTTCTTCGTCACGTCGGTCAGCTCGTTGTGGTAGCGGCCCTCGGAGCGATAGTTCGCGAGCACGTTGAGGTCGAACGCGATCTTCTGGTGCTCGGTCCGGTTCTCGTACGCGTTGAACTCCGAGCCGAAGATCACGCCGCCCGTGTACGCCGGCTTGATGCCCGTCTCGGCGCGGGTCCACGGTCCCTGCCCGCAGTTCCCCGGCACCGACATGCGCGACTCGTCCGGGTGATCGCAGTTCGAGTACCAGCCCGGACCCTTCACCGGCTGGGTGTAGTGGACCTTGAAGTAGGGGTCCGCCACGCCCAGGCGCTTGGACAGCGCGGTGTAGATCGTGTAGCGGTGGATCCGTTCGCCGATCTCGCCGCGCGCGTCGCGGGCGGTGGGCACGGTCGGATCGTCCAGCGCGGACGTCGGAGCTTGGTAGTCTAAGCCGAGGATCCACATCGGCTTGGACGGATCCTTCTGCTCGTTGAACAGCGCGTAGGCGAGCCCGAAGTGCATGTCGCCCCAGCCGCCGCGGAAGCTGGCGTTGGGGACGTCGAAGATCGGCTGCGCCCCGGCGCCGTTCTCGGGGCAGCCCGGGTCGAGCAACTCCCCGTTGGCCTGCAGGCAGTTCCCGATGATGGTGGAGTTGCCCGCGTCGGTGCCGGAGGCGAATTTCCACTCCTGGTCGCGGGAGATCACCAGCGGGATGGCGTAGCGGAACTCGAGGTCCTGCCACAGGCCGATCCGGAGATCGAAGTCGATCCGGTTCTCGACCTCCAGGTAGCGGAGCTCGGAGACCTCCTGCACGTCACCGTTCTGGTGGTGTTCGCGCACGATCTTCATCTTCTCCTGCGCGCGCACCCAGGACGCGTTCAGATACATGCCGAACGGATCGTCCGGCTCGAAGGACGAGGCGATGCGGGTGATTTCAGCTGCGGAAGCGGCCAGCGGCAGCACCGCGACCAGGAGCCCGGCGGCTGCGCGGACGGGGGAGCACTTCAATGGTCCAACCCCTCGGAATTGCGGCGTTTTGGCGACCGTACCCGCCGAGGGGGTGACCGTCAAGAAAACGCGCTCGTGGATCTAGTTTCCCGCGATGGGAGGTTCGAGCAGCGCATCGAGCTTCCGCACCTCCGCTTCGAAGCGCGCGCGCTCCTCGTCGGGGACGTGGCGGCGCACGGTGCGCGTGGCCAGGAACGGATCGAGCGCCTTCTGGTGCCCGCCCATCAGCTGGTAATGCAGGTGCGGCGCGAAGGAGTGCCCGGTGTTGCCGGTCCTGCCGAGCACCTGGCCCTTGTGGATGCGCACGCCGGGACGGACGAAGTCGGCGATCTCCGAGAGGTGGAGGTAGAGCGCATAGCGCTGGCGCTTCGCGTCCCGAAGCTCGATCGAGTTCCCGTTGCCGCGGACGTTCCAGTTCCTGCGGGTGATCACCCCGTCGAAGGTCGCCTTGACCGGCGTCCCCTCCGGACACTTGAAGTCGACGCCCTGGTGATGGCGGCCGTCTCGCAGCCGCGAGGTCACCTGCTCGTAGTCGTCCAGCGGCGCGTCGGCGAGCCGCAGCTCCAGCTCCCGTCCGTCCGGCTCGTAGAAGCGCGGATAGGTCTCGGAAGCGGGCTTGAACAGGAACGCCTTGTGCGTCCGGCCCGTCTTTCCGCTCTCGAAGCGGACCGCGTGGACGAGAGGCTCCTGATCGGGCCGGACCTCGTAGAGGACCGACAGGCGATCGCCGCGCAGAAGATCGTCCGGCACGCGCACCCACCAGACCAGCGTGCGCGTCACCACCTGGGTGAGCGCCGGGCCGATCTCGCTGCCCGCCTCGGCGACGATCGCCGACTCCAGCGGGCCCTCGATGGAGGTCTGAAGGAGCTTCAGCCCCTTCGCGAGCGGCGCAGCGTGGAGGTGGGCAGTGGACGGATCGTGGCTGCTCGTCTCTACCGTGGCTGCTGCGGCCGGCGTCGGATTCGGAGCGCCCGATTCATAGGTGGCCGCTCCGGGCGTTGTGGGATCCGGATCGCCTGTCTTCGCAGAGGCCGTCGCCGACTGTGCTGGACCGTTTGTCGCCGCCAAAGGTTGGGCTCGATCCTGAGCGCCCATTCCCGTCGAAGGCGCCGTTGCCGGGCCGCGCGCCGGTTCGTCCACGGTGACATCGGAGACGACATTCGGGCTGGCCACTGCGCGGTGCCGCCACCAGTAGATTCCTCCGGCGAGCAGGCCGGTCGCCGCCGCGATCGCGATCACCGCCAACAATGGGCTCTTCTTTGGCTCAGGTCCGGGCGTGGGCGAAAGAGGAGCCATCGGCATTCAGTCTCCGTGGGGAAGGCGCGAATGCGCGGGGAACGGGTGAGGGAGGTGGGCTATTTCTTCGGCGGCTCGGCGGGCTCGTCCTCGCCTGCTTCGTCGCGGAGCCCGAACTCCTTCATCTTGGTCTGCAGGGACTTGCGGCTGATCTGCAGCAGCCGTGCGGCCCGGGTGACGTTCCCGCCGGTCTCGTCGAGGGCCTTGATGATGAGATCCTTCTCCAGCTCCGCGGCGCGGGCGCGGACGAGATCCTTGAGGCCGCCCTCCTGCGGGAGCGGTTCGCTCGCGGAGAGCGTCGCCGCGAGCGCGCCGGTGGCGCCGGGAGTGGTGGCCGCTGCGGCCGGGCCACCCGGTGCGGCCGGGGGGAGCTCCGCGGGGGTCTTGATCTGCGCCTTCAGATCCTCGAGGCCGATCAGCGGGCCGTCGGCGAACAGGAGCACGCGTTCGATCAGGTTCTCCAGCTCGCGGATGTTCCCGGGCCAGGAGTACGCCTTCATCCGCTCCAGCGCCTCGTCGGTGATGCCCTCGATCTTCTTGTTGAGGCGCTTGTTGTACTTCTCGATGAAGTGCCGGGCGAGCATCGGGATGTCGTTGACGCGTTCGCGCAAGGGGGGCAGCCGGATGGGCACCACGTTGAGGCGGTAGTAGAGGTCCTTGCGGAAGCGGCCCGCCTCGATCTCCTGCTCGAGGTCGCGGTTGGTGGCGGCGATCAACCGCACATCGACCCGCGTCGTCTTGATCCCACCGACGCGCTCGAACTCTCCGTCCTGGAGCACGCGCAAGAGCTTCACCTGCATCTCCACGGGGATCTCGCCGATCTCGTCGAGGAACAGCGTGCCGGTGTCCGCCAGCTCGAAGCGCCCCGGCTTGGAGGTGACCGCCCCGGTGAAGGCGCCGCGCTCGTAGCCGAAGAGCTCGGACTCCATCAGGTCCTTGGGGATGGCGCCGCAGTTGATCCGGATGAGCGGCTTGTCCCGGCGGCTCGAACCCTCGTGGAGCGCGGTGGCGATGAGCTCCTTCCCGGTACCGCTCTCGCCGGTGATGAGCACGGTGGAGGGCGTGTCCGCGACCTTGTCGATGATGCGGAAGATCTCCTGCATCTGGGCCGACTGGCCGACAATCGCGCTGCGGAGGCGGCCGTCCGGCTTGACGTTCCGCTGTGCGCTCTCGTGCGTGCGCGCCGCCTTGGCGATGACCGCCTGGAGCTCGGCCTGATCGAACGGCTTGGTGATGTAGTCGAACGCGCCCAGCTTGATCGCCTCGACCGCGGAGTCGACAGTGCCGTGGGCGGTGACGATGATCACCGGCACATCCGGCGTGCGCTCGTTGATGCCGCGGAGCACCTCCATCCCGCCCACCTTCGGCATCACCAGGTCGGTGATGACGACGTCGGCGCCGTTCTTGTCGAATTCGGCGAGGCCCATCTCGCCGTTCTCCGCGATGGTGACCTCGTACCCCTCGCGGCGCAGAAGCGCCCCGAGCACCTTGCGGAGGTTGGGCTCGTCTTCGACGACAAGGACCTTGGCCATCTCGGACGGGGCCTATAGCACGCGCGGGCTTTTGCGCAGCGGCCACACGACCCCGTCCGCCCGGGTTCGCCTCAGGCCCCGTCGTTACTGTCGCGGCCGGGCGCTGCCCACGCCCAGCTCCAGCGTGCAGATGGAGTCCGGATGCTTGATGCGCAGGATCAGGCTCTCCAACACGCGGAAGGGGTGGTTCATCCGCTCGGCGCCCAGGTAGGCGGTGGTCATGTCCATCGCCACCGCGATGTCGAGGTTCTCCCGACCGGTGGAGATCACCACGCCCGAGTCGCCGCGCAGGCGGTTGGACTGGAACACGCCGTCGGTGGCGAGCTGCCGGATGGTCTCGATCTCCAGCACCCCGGTCTTCTCGAAGATCCGGTGGAGCAGCGAATACAGCCGAGGCGAGAGCACCACCGCGTACGGGCCGTAGTGGCCGTGCTCGTTGAGCTTGCGCGTGGCCTCGACGATCGACTCGTAGCCGCCGCCGGACTCGGACCAGTCGCCCAGCTCCACGGTCAGCCGCCCGGTGGCGTTCATCAGCCCTTCGTGTCCGAGCTTGGTGTCCCCGTAGAAAATGAGCTCGTCCTCCTGCTGCGCGCAGAACGCGGCCGCGCCGGCCGCGGCGGAGACGTCCAGCGGCATGTTGTGCTCGCGCGCGGCCTCGATGTCGCGCCAGTGGAGAAGGAAGTCCTTGTAGATGATGGGGATCGTCTTGAAGCGCCGGTTGTCGGTGAACACCGGAGCGGTCTCCTGTTCGCCGACGATGTCCACCGCCCCGGGCGACACGCCCGAGTACTCGTCGTGCGGCACGGTCTGCACGCCGGCGCCCAGCGGCCCGTAAAGATCGAGGAAGCGGCGCCCCACCAATGAGCGGCGGGCGACCTGGATCACCGTCTCGTTCAAGCGCGCCCACTCCTCCTCGCGCAGCGGGTTCTCGGCATGTCCCAGAAAGTCGGCCATGGCTGTTCTCCTCGGGGAAGCTAGGGGCGCCGTTTGAGCGAACCCACGGTGAAGGTCGCCCCGCCGGGGGCCGGCGGGGCGGGGATGGCATGCACGACGTGCCGCGGATCGCGCGGCAGCCGGCCGAGCAGATTGGCGTCGATCGTCCTTTGCACCTTCGGCTCGGGCGGGGGCGCAACGTCGGCCGGGGCGCGGCCTTCGAAGTGGCCTTCCGCGATCGGCTTGTCGAAGAGGGCGCTCTGGGACGGATCGAGCTTGCGCAGCAGCCAGGCCGCCTCGGCGACGTGCTCCTTCTCCTCGCCGGCGAGGTGCTCGAAGAAGGCCCGGATCTCCGGCGACGTGGCCTGGCGTGCGAGCGCCTCGTAGACGCTGATCGTCTCGAGCTCCCGCATCAGCACCAGCCGGATCCTCGCGACGTCGGTGTCGAAGGTATTCGGCGGTCCGTCCGTCATCGCCGCCCACCATGCGCAACCGGCCGAGCAAGCGTCAAGACGAGTTTGCTCGCAGCGTGGAATGGAAGATCGAATACGGTGCGCCCGCGTGAGCGACGCGTCAGCGCGGCCAGAGGCAGACGGGGAGGGAGCGGCACCGGCGCCGCGGTCCGCGGTGTCTCCGGGGCCGGGCGGTCCGGCGCAGCCGGTCGTCAGCTCGCGGGCCAGCGGCAGCGGTGCCCTGCTGGTGAGCCTGGGCATCCTGGCCTCACGGTTCGCCGGCTTGTTGCGGGAGGCGGTGTTCGCCCGCTACTTCGGCAACACCGACGTCTCCGCCGCGTTCAAGGCCGCGCTGCGCATCCCCAATTTCCTGCAGAACCTCCTCGGCGAGGGCGTGCTCTCGGCGTCGTTCATCCCGGTCTATTCGCAGCTGCTCGGGGCGAAGCAGAAGGACGACGCCGAGCGCGTCGCGGGCGCGGTGTTCTCGCTGTTGACCCTGTTCACCGGGTTTCTCGTCGCCGTGGGGATCCTCGCCACGCCGTGGCTGGTGGACGTCGTGGCTCCGGGCTTCGAGGGCGAGACGCGCGCGCTGGCGACGTCGCTGGTGCGGATCCTCTTCCCGATGACCGGGATGCTGGTGGGTTCGGCCTGGTGCCTCGGCGTGCTCAATAGCCACCGCCGGTTCTTCCTCTCCTACGCGGCCCCGGTGATCTGGAACGGCGCGATGATCGCCACGATGCTGGTGTTCGGCCGCGGCGCCAACGCGGCGACGCTGGCGCGCTCCGTGGCGATCGCCGCGGTTGCCGGCGCCGGGCTGCAGTTCCTCGTTCAGCTCCCCACGTCCATCGCTCTGTTGGGCCGCTTCCGCCCCAACCTCAGGCCCTCCGCCCATCTGTCGCGCGTCTTGCGGAGCTTCGGGCCGGTGGTGGTGGCGCGGGGCGTGGTGCAGGTCAGCGCCTACGTCGATCTGATCATCGGCTCGTGGATCTCGGCGGTGGCCTTCTCCACGCTCGACTACGCGCAGCGGGTCTATCTGATCCCCATCTCGATCTTCGGGATGTCGATCAGCGCCGCCGAGCTCCCCGAGATGTCCCGCGCCACGGGCGAGGAGGACGACGTCGCGGCGCGGCTCCGGGAGCGGCTGCGCGCCGGCCTGCGCCGCGTGGCGTTCTTCGTGATCCCGTCCGCGGTGGCCTTCGTCACGCTCGGCGATGTGATCGCCGCGGCGCTGCTACAGCGCGGGCACTTCAGCGGGTTCGACTCGCGCCTCGTCTGGTACGTGCTGATCGGCTCGGCGGTCGGGCTGCTCGCGACCACCCAGTCCCGGCTGCTCTCGTCCACGTTCTACGCGCTCAAGGACACGATCACCCCGCTCAAGGTCTCGGTGCTGCGCGTGACGCTCACCGCCGCCGGCGCGTACGTCGCCGGGTTGCATCTGCCCCGCTGGCTGGGGTTGCCGCCGGATCTGGGCGCGGTGGGACTGGTCGGTGCCACCGGCGTGGCCGCGTGGCTGGAGTTCGTGCTCTTGCGCCGGCAGCTCATCCGCCGCATCGGAAACGTGCCGCTGGATGTGCGGCGCATCGCGATGCTCTGGGGCGCCGGGTTCGCCGCGGCGCTGCTGGGTGTGGCGATCAAGGTCGCGCTCGCTCACGTCTTCGGCGCCAACGAGAGCGCGCTCCAGGCGTGGGGCGGCCACTTTCTGCCTCTGCCCAAAGGCCTGCGCCCCGAGCTGATCGGCGCCTTCGTCCTCGTTCCGTACGGGCTGGCCTACCTCGCCATCACCTACGGCTTCCGCGTCCCCGAAGCCCAGGCGGTGCTGGGCAGGGTGCTGAGACGGCTCCGCCGCCGCGCGCGCTGAGGCCGCCCGGCTGTCCAGCGGCGTCGGAAAAAGCTAGAAGCGCAGTCCTCAACATTTCTCAAAAGGATTGCCGCGAATGAGGGCCACCCTTGTGAGCGCCGCGCTGGCGCTCTCGACCTTGACCGTTCCCGCCGTCGCGTTCGCGCAGACGGCGCCCGCGGAGCCCCCCTTGGCGGATCAGCCGGTGACGACCGGTTCCGGGACCGGTGAGTCGGGTGCGCCGCCCGGACAGCCGGGCGGAATCCGGGAGCAGCCCGCCGCCGCCGCGCAGCACACGCCTGGCGAGACCACGGCCGGCGCGAAGGTGGATCTGCTCTCGCGCCTCGACCCGGAGCTCTTCGGCTACGTGAAGCTCGGGTACTTCTTCGTGACCAGCCCCTCGAACGACGCGCTGGTCGGGTCGAACAGTGGTTTCCGGCTGGTGAACGCGCGGATCGGCGTGTCGCTGCACCCGGCGAAGGATCTGGAGGCGGTGATCTCGATCGACGGCGCCGCTCCGATGCGCCGGGACCTCGACCCGCTGGAGGGATCGCGGGTGGTGGCGCTTCGCGACGGCTACCTCGACTACCGCGTGTCGCCGTACCTGCGGATCCGCGGCGGCCAGTTCAAGGCGCCGTTCAACGCCGAGGTCCTGCTCCCCGACGACGCGCTGCCGTTCATCAGCCGGTCGATCGTCAGCGAAGGCGTACTCCCGCCGGAGGGCTTCGCGCGATCGGGGCTGTCGTTGGATCGGCAGATCGGCCTGCAGATCTCCTCCGACCGGCTCGGCGGGGATGTCGGTGTGCAGTACGCGGTGGCGCTGGTGAACGGCAACGGCGCGAATGTGCTCAACAACGACAACAACTCGGTGACGCCGGTGGCGCGCCTCTCCGCCGGGTACCGGGACCTCGTCACGGTCGGCGCCAACGGGTTCTACAACTCGGCCACCTACGGCGAGCGGCCGGTGCGGATCGACGAGACGCGGCTGGGGTACGGCGGCGATGTGACCGTCAACGTCGCCGGAGTGAACGCGTTCGCGATGGTGCTGTTCCAGAGCCTCCACCACCTCGACGTGGGGATCCCCGACGAGCAGGCGATGGGGATCGTCGCGCAGGCGAAGTACGTCTACGAGCCGGTGGGCATCGAGGCCGGCGTCCGCTTCGACCGGCTCGAGCCGAGCGACGTGCAGACCAACGACATGCTCACGGAGATCATTGGGATGGTGGGCTACCGGGTGAAGGGCTTTCCGGCGCGGATCCTCGCCCAGTACACCCACCGCATCGAGGAGCCGGGCGCCTCGATCGACAACGACAGCGTCGACGCGCTGGCGCAGATCACCTTCTAGCCCCGGGGCGATCCGATGAACGTTCCCCGCATCTGGCTCCTCCCGTTGGTCCTGGTCGCCTTCTCCATGGCGTGCACGCCGGCGAAGCCGCCTGGCGCGCAGGCCTTCCGGGTCACCTCGCGCGAACAGCTCATCGGCGGACGGCGCGCGCTCGGCGAGGTGGGCGACTTCAAGCTGACGAACGGGATCATCCAGGCGGTGATCCAGGACGTGGGCCACTCGCGCGGATTCGGCGCGTTCGGCGGATCGCTCATCGACATCGATCTGGTGCGCAGCGGCACCGCCCACGCGGCCACCGGCGTGACCGGCAACGACCAGTTCACCGAGCTGTTCCCGGCGTTCTTCTTGGAAGCGATGGAGCCGTCGAAGGTGGAGGTCGTCGCCGACGGCAGCGATGGCAAGGCGGCGGTGATCCGCGTGAGCGGGGAAGGCGACCAGTTCCTCACCCTGGCCAAGGGGATCAACGCGCTCGTGCTCAACGACGCGAAGCTCACCTACCAGGTGGACTACGTGCTCGAGCCCGGTGCGCAGTACGTCAAGGCCGTGGCCACCGTGAAGAACGCGGGCACCGAGGCGGTGGGCTTCCCGGTCGACGTGCCGGTCGGGTTCATCACGCTCCTCGGGGCCGGGCAGAAGCTCTTTGTGCCCGGCAAGGCCGGCTACGACATGCGCTTCCGGCTGGACGAGGTCTACGCGCAGCCGGCGGCGATCAACGCGCTGCCCGGAGAGGTGGCGCAGATGGTGGTCACCGAAGGGAAGGGGACCAGCTACGCGTTCGCCGCCGATCCCCAGGGCGCGACATATCTGCACGGCGATGGCAAGGAGGCGTACTACCCGAACGCGAAGCGCGACTCGATGCTGATCCCCCTCGCGTACAGCTCGTTCCTCGGCACCTACTGGGGGAAGCTCCCCGCGGAGCTGGGGCCCGGCAAGACCTACTCGTACACCGCGTACCTCGCCGTGGGTGGCGAGGACGTCGCCTCCGCGCAGAAGGTCATCTACGACCTCAAGGGCGAGAAGGTCGCGCGCGTGTCCGGACGGGTCCGCGAGGCGGGCACCGGCGTCCCGGTTCCGGACGTGACCGTGGTGTTGCAGGACGAGGTGGGCGACTACCAGTCGGCGGCGCACACGCGTGAGGACGGCACGTACGTGGCGTGGGTGCCGCCCGGCCGGTACCGCGCGGTGGCGGTGAGCCGCGCGCGCGACCCGGTCTACAGCGCCCAGCACGTCGCGGACTATCGGGAGATCGGCGAGGAGGGCGCGACGATCGATCTCGAGCTCGGGCGCCCGGCGACGCTCTCGGTGGTCGTCGTGGACGATCAGGGGCGGCCGCTCCCCGCGAAGATCTCGATCGAGGGCCTGCGCGCGCCGGATGAGGACGGGCAGCTGCCGTGGGAGCACCTGTTCAACCTGCGTATCGGCGAGGCGCGGCGCGCCACCGACTTCGTGCCCGACCGCAAGGACGATCCGTCGACGCAGCGGTATCTGGAGGATCACTTCTTCATCAACCACGGGCGCGGCGGGCGCGAGGTGAAGCCGGGCAGGTACACCGTCTACGCCTCGCGCGGTGTGGAGTACGACCTCGCCCACGAGGAGGTGGAGCTGGTGGCGGGCAAGGACACCGAGGTCCGCTTCGTGCTCCACCACGTGCTGGACACGCCCGACTACATCAGCGCCGACTTCCACGTGCACAGTGAGCACTCGGTGGACTCGGACTATTCGATCGACCAACGCGTGCTCTCGTACGCGGCGGAGGGTGTCGACTACATCGCCTCGACCGATCACAACTACGTGAGCGACTTCCGGCCGGTGGTGGAGGCGCTCGGGCTGGAGGACTGGCTGGCCACCTCGGTCGGCGTGGAGATGACCACGCTGGAGATGGGCCACTTCAACGGCTGGCCGCTGAAGTTCCAGAAGGGGCCGGTCAACCACGGCAGCTTCAACTGGTTCCGCCGCCCGCCGAAAGAGATCTTCGGCAACCTGCGCGCGATGGCGGCGCACGGCCCGGACAAGGTGCTGGTGCAGGTGAACCACCCGCGTGACACCATCATGGGCTACTTCAACGCCTTCAACCTCGACAGTTACGGGGTGCAGGCGCTGCCGCCCAAAGGGTTCCTCGCGCTCGATCAGCAGCCGCGCCCGGGCGAGACGGTCTCGCCCTACCACCCCTCGCAGTTCAGCTGGGACTTCGACGTGCTGGAGGTCTTCAACGGCAAGCGGCTGGACCTGGTCCACGACTACCGGATCCCCGCGACCCCGCCGCCCGGCAAGGACCCCGACCCCAGCGTCTTCATCCCCACGCCGGGC
>JADGHL010000089.1 GCA_019686135.1 Myxococcaceae bacterium
GGCATGGCGGGCTCCTCGATCAGAACCTCGGGGGGTGGAGGCGGCGGAAGGACGACCTCGCCGTCGGAGTGCGTGGCCTCTTCCGGCTGCAGGTGTTCTGCGAAGAAGTCGCCCACCTCGCCGGCGAAGCGGTCGTACCCCTCGCCGTCGATGACCTTCTCGCCCTCGGGGGTGAGGCGCAGCTGCGCCTCGCGGTCCATGGCGATGTAGTGGAACTTCCGCAGGAAGAAGAAGTACGTGTCGAACTCGAGCGAGACCGCGGGCTCGAGGGCGCTCTTCACGTCGGCGAGCTTGTTGGACCGGCCCAGCCGTCCGTTCTCGCGAAGGTTTTTGAGGATGAACAGCGCCTCGCCGCTGACCGTGTCCCGGGTGAGTGCCGCAGGCATGGTCGCGGAGATTACGTGCGCGAAGGGGGATTCGTCACCCCGGCAGCACAGCGAGCGGCGAATGGAGCGCTGCGCCTTACGAGCGGGCGACGCTCTGCCGGCGGTGAGTGTGCCAATCGATGAAGTTGGCGAGCGCGCGGATGGGCATCAGGTCGCCGGTGTCTTCGGGGAGCGCGGCGACCTCGAGGTGTTCGATGAGGGCGCACGCCTTCTCGCCGATGCCGGTCTCCAGCACCCACCACGCCAGCTCGGACAGCGCGGGCACGGCCGGCTCGTCGACGAAGAGGCGCAGGCCGAGGATGCCGGGCATGGAGGGCGACTCGAGCGGCTCGAAGTAGAGCGTTCGCGCGTCGAGCACGGTGCCGTCGGCGTCGAGCTTGAACTCGAAGCCGCGGGGCGGTCGGAGCGGGTGGATGGTCCAGCCCTCGGTGGCGAGCCGGGGAGCGAGGTCCTCCAGCAGCTCGAAGAGCTCCGAATCCCCCTGTGCGGAGAAGACCAGCTCGCGGGGGCCGCCCACTTCGTCCGAGACCTCGGCGACCAGGCGTTCATCGAGCTTCTGCAGCTCGACCATCACCTCCTGCCCGGCGACCTCCGGATCGCGGGCGCGGAGCGCCTCCGAATTGGCCCTGAACCACTCGACGAACGCGTTGGTATCCATCACCTACCCACGACAAACCACGCACTCCCAACTCATTTGATATGGAGGAGTTGCTTGACGGTCTCGAGCACCTCGACGAACCGCACCGGTTTGCGCAGGTAGATGTCCACGCCCAGGTCGAGCGCCTTCTGCTGCGCATCCCGCCCGCCTGCCGAGATGGCGATCACCGGGATCGACTTGAGCGCCTCTTCGTGGCGGATCCGCTCCACCAGGGCGAACCCGTCCATCACCGGCATATAGAGGTCGGTGAGGATGAGGTTGAACGGCTTCTCGCGCAGCTGCTGGAGAGCCGAGTGGCCGTCCGGCGCGAAGTGCACCTCCAGCGGTACCTTCCCGGCCAGCTCGCCCGAGGCGAGCTTGCGCAGGACGTAGCTGTACATGTCGATGATGTGCGGGTTGTCCTCGACGATGAGGATCCGGAAGCCCTCCTTCGGCAGGGCCGAAGGGGCCGATCCACCACCCGGCGTCGGTGCGCCACCCTGAACCAGCTCGCTCAAGCGCTTCTTGTCCGCTTCCCGCTCGACGCGAATGCCGACACCGCCCCGTTCCTCACCCTTCGACGGCCGCACCCACGCCACGACTCCGACGAGTTCTATCGGATCCAGCAGGCCCGGGAAAGAAAGTGATAGCGGGACAGGCTGGCCGACGTCGAACGTCTGATCCGTCTGGATGAAGAGCCCGCCCTGGCTCAGGTTCTCGGTCGCGTCGAGGCACCGATCGCGATCGGGATAATCGACTCGCAGCACCCAGGGAAGGCGGGGATGGGTGCGTTTGTCCTCGGGGGCGGACGCCATCGCGGGGCCAGACGGAAAAGCACTATAGCGGTCGCGGGTTTGCGTTGACAATGCACCGGCGCGTGCCTACGAAGCGCGCCGCCATGGCCAACGAGGCGCTGTTCACTCCGGCCGAACAGATGAAGTTCGACCAAGAGTTGTCGGAGATCCTTTCCCACTACCCGGCGGATCGGAAGAGCGCGGCGATGTTGCCGGCGCTCCGCCTCCTCCAGTCGATCAAAGGCTGGCTCCCGCCGGAGGGGATGACGCTCGTCGCCGAACGGCTGGAGACCTCGGTCGCCCGCGTTTACGAGGTCGCCACCTTCTACGTGATGTTCCACACGAAGAAGCCGGGCAAGTACACCATCGACGTGTGCACCAACCTCTCCTGTTCGCTGCGCGGCGCGGAGTCACTGCTCGCCTACCTCGAGAAGAAGCTCGGCCTGCGCGCGGGTGAGATGAACGAGATGTTCTACCTCCGCGAGACCGAGTGCCTCGCCTCCTGCGGCACCGCGCCGTGCCTGCAGGTCAACGAGGAGCACTACGAGAACCTGACCCGTGAATCGGTCGACGAGCTCCTGGGGAAGCTGACGTGAGCACCACGCCTTTCGAGAAGCTGATCACCAGGAACTGGGGCAAGCCCGGCTCCCACACCCTCGACGGCTACAAGAAGAACGGTGGCTACAAGGCGTTGGAGAAGGCCCTGGAGATGGGCCCGGCGGCCATCATCGACGCGGTGAAGAAGTCCAACCTCCGCGGCCGCGGCGGCGCCGGCTTCCCCACCGGGATGAAGTGGTCCTTCGTCCCCAGGGACTCGCCCAAGCCGAAGTACCTCGCGGTCAACGGCGACGAGTCCGAACCGGGCACGTTCAAGGACCGCTACATCCTCGAGAACGATCCCCACATGATGCTGGAGGGGATCGCCATCGCCTCCTACGCGCTGGACGTGCACACCTGCTACGTGTACCTGCGCGGCGAGTTCAAGAAGCAGGCGGAGATTCTGCAGAAGGCGCTCGACGAGGCCTACCAGGCGGGGATCTTCGGCAAGAAGCTGCTCGGCCGGGACTATCCGCTCGACTGCTACGTGGTCCGCGGCGCGGGCGCGTACATCTGCGGCGAGGAGACCGCGCTGCTCGAGTCGCTGGAGGGCAAGAAGGGCTGGCCGCGGCTGAAGCCGCCGTTCCCCGCGGTGGTGGGCCTGTTCGGCTGCCCCACGGTGGTGAACAACGTGGAGACGCTGGCCTCGGTGCCGCACGTCATCGAGCGTGGGGCCGAGTGGTACGCGAAGCTGGGCCCCGAGCGCTCCGGCGGCACGCGCGTGGTGTGCCTCTCCGGTTCGGTGAACCGCCCCGGCGTCTACGAGATCCCGCTCCACGTCACGGTGCGCGAGCTGATCGAGAGCCCGCAGTACGGACAGGGGATGCCCCCGGGCCGCAAGGTGAAGGCGGTCATCCCCGGCGGCTCGTCCGCGCCGGTGCTGTCCGGCGACGAGATCGACGTGGCGCTGGAGTTCGAGGCGCTCAAGAACGTGCAGAACATGGCCGGGTCCGGCGGGGTGATCGTCATGGACGATCAAACCTGCATGGTCCGCGCGCTGTGGCGGGTGGCGCGCTTCTACGCCGAGGAGTCCTGCGGCCAGTGCACCCCGTGCCGCGAGGGCACCGCCTGGCAGACCCGCATCATCCGGGCGATCGAAGAGGGCCGCGGTCAGCCGGGGGACGTGGAGAAGCTGCTGAACGTGGTGCAGGCGATCGCCCCGTACCCGCCGATCGGCCTGGGCAACACCATCTGCGCGCTCGGCGACGCGGCGGCGCTGCCCACCCACTCCTTCGTCACCAAGTTCCGCGCCGAGTTCGAGGCGCACATCCAGGAAAAGAGGTGCCCCTTCGGCGCGGGTCACCACGGCTGGGGTCACTTCGGCAGCGGAGGCTTCGCGTGAGCGTCCCCGACGTCCTCTTCTACATCTTCGCGGTGTGCCTGGTCGGCGCGGCGGGCATGGTGGTCGCCTCCCGCAACCCGATCAACGCCGCGATGTCCCTGGTGGCGGCGTTCTTCTTCCTCGCCGGCATCTACGTGCTGTTGTGGGCGCACACCATCGCGGTGTTGCAGGTCCTCGTCTACGCCGGCGCGGTGATGGTGCTGTTCCTGTTCGTGATCATGCTGCTGTCGCTGTCCGAACGCGGGCCGCGCAGCCCCATCACCGTCGGGCGCATCCTGGGCGGGGCGGCGGCGCTCGGGCTGGGCGTGGTCATCTGCATCGTGGTGCTCAAGCTGGACGGCAGCGCGGCCACGCTCACCGGCGCGCAGGCGATGCGCTTCGGCACCATCGCCCGCATGGGCGAGCTGATCTACGGCACCTACCTGTTCCCGTTCGAGGCGGTCTCGCTGCTGTTGTTGGCGGCGATCGTCGGCGCAGTCGTCGTCGCGAAGTCGAGGATCTAGATGGTTCCCATCACCCATTACCTGGTGCTGGCGGCGGTGCTCTTCATGATCGGCATGTTCGGCGTGATGGTCCGCCGCAACGCGCTGGTCGTGTTCATGTGCGTGGAGCTGATGCTCAACGCCGCGAACCTGACCTTCCTCGCCTTCGCCCGCCAGCGGGGCGACGACCTGGGGCACGTGAACGCCTTCTTCGTCATCGCGGTCGCCGCGGCGGAGGCGGCGATCGGCCTGGCGGTCGTCATCGCCATCTTCCGCAGCCGGGGCAGCGTGCAAATTCAGGATATCCGCACGATGAAGCACTGACGTGCGCAGCGGGGTGAGTCGAGTTCCCGATGGAATCCATTCAGCACTTCTTCATGACCTCGCCGTTTGACGCCGACAGCGTCCGCCACGCGCTGTGGCTGATCATCGCGCTGCCTGCGCTGGGCGCGCTCATCAACGGCGTGTTCGGCCGCTGGCTGGGGCGCGCGAACAGCAACCTCATCGCCACCGCGGCGGTGGGCGGCTCCTTCGTCCTCGCGCTGCTCACCTTCTGGCACATCAACGACTGGAACCAGGTCTTCACCACCCCGTTCGACACCCGGCCGATCCGCTACGCGGTGGGGATGGACCACGGCACCTGGTTCAGCGCCGGGGACTTCATCGTCCACTTCGGGCTCCGCGTCGATCACCTCTCCGGCACGCTGCTGCTGGTCATCACCGGCGTGGGCACCCTCATCCACCTCTACTCCACCGAGTACATGAGCCACGACGCGGGGTACTGGCGCTACTTCGCCTACCTCAACCTGTTCGTGGCGATGATGCTGACGCTGGTGATGGCGGACAACCTCCTGCTCCTGTTCGTGGGATGGGAGGGCGTCGGCCTGTGCTCGTACCTGCTCATCGGCTTCTGGTACTCGGATCCGGCCAAGGCCTGGGCGGGCCGCAAGGCGTTCATCACCAATCGCGTCGGCGACTTCGCCTTCCTCATCGCGACCTTCCTCACGTGCCTCGTGATGTGGTCGTTCGTGAAGCAGGCCAACGTCGACAACTTCGGCAACGTCACCGCCCAGCAGGCGTTCGCCACCGGCCTGCGCGAGAAGGGCCCGGTCGACTTCTCCGGACTCGAGGCGCTGGCCCGCGCGCTCCCGGTCGATCCGGGACACGCGCCCACCGGCACCCCCGCGGTCACGCTTCAGACGGAGATCGCCCAGGGGCCGCTGTCCGGCATCACCTACGGCACCGTCCTCACGGCGATCCTCCTGCTGTTCCTGCTCGGCGCGGCCGGCAAGAGCGCGCAGCTTCCGCTCTACGTCTGGCTCCCGGACGCGATGGCCGGCCCCACCCCGGTCTCGGCGCTCATCCACGCCGCCACCATGGTCACCGCCGGCGTGTACCTGTTCTGCCGGATGAGCTTCCTCCTGGTGCTCTCTCCGACCGCGATGGCCTTCGTGGCAGTGGTGGGCGCGCTCACCGCCCTCTTCGCCGCGGTGATCGCCTTCGCCCAGGACGACATCAAGAAGGTGCTGGCCTACTCCACCGTCTCGCAGCTCGGCTTCATGTTCATGGCGGTGGGCGTGGGCGCCTTCTGGGCGGCGATCCTCCACCTGGTCACCCACGCCTTCTTCAAGGCGTGCCTGTTCCTCGGCGCCGGGTCGGTGATGCACGGCAACGCGGACGAGACCGACATCAAGAAGCTGGGCGGCGTGAAGCGGAAGATGAAGGTCACCTACGTCACCTTCACCATCGCCACCGCGGCCATCACCGGGGCGATCCCGCTCTCCGGCTTCTTCTCCAAGGACGCCATCCTCCACGCGGTCCACGGGACCACGCTGGCCGGGCACGAGGCCATCACCCACCTGGTGTGGATCCTCGGGCTGCTCGCCGCCGCGGGCACCGCCTTCTACATGACCCGCGTGTGGTTCCTGACCTTCCAGGGCGATCGCGCCGCGGACGCGCGGATCCCCGAGGAGAAGGTCCACGAGTCCGGCTGGGCGATGACCGTGCCGCTGGTGCTGCTGGCCGCGCTGTCGGTGCTGGCGATCGGCTACGGCATCCCGCTGATGTCGGCGGGCGAGCACGGCCGCGAGCCGGTGATGGAGAACTTCCTTAGGCCGATCTTCGCCACCGCGGAGTCCATCACCAGCGCCCAGGCCACCGTCGCGGTCAGCCACGAGGGGTCGCTGGCGTTCTCGTGGATCCTCGCGTTCGTCATCGCCTGGGTCGCCACCGGCGCGGCGATCTTCGCGTACACCCGCTTCTTCCCGTCGCGCGCGGGGCAGCCGGCGCCGGCGTTCGCGAAGCGCTTCCAGACCTGGACCCGCGACAAGTTCTACGTCGACGAGCTGTACGACCTCGTCATCATCAAGCCGATCCGCGGCCTTGCCAGCCTGCTGTTCCGGGTGGTGGACGCGGTCGTCATCGACACCCTCGCGGTGCGCGGGACCGCGTGGGTCACCGCCCGCGTGGGCAGCGTGCTCCGCTACTTCCAGACCGGTGACACCCAGAGCTACGCCGCGGTGATGGCGCTGGCTCTTCTGGGCGGCGTCGCGTGGGCGCTGGTGCAGGTGCTGAAATGACCGAGACCTCCAACTGGCTGCTCAACGTCGTCATCTTCCTCCCGCTCCTGTTCGCGGGGCTGGTGGCGTTTCTGCCCAGCGGTGAGCGGACACTGGTTCGCGGCACCACGTTCGTGGGGATGCTGCTGAGCGCGCTCGCGAGCGTGTGGCTGTACCTGGACTTCGTCCCCAACGGGCCGGAGTTCCAGTTCGAAACCCGCTGGCATTGGATCGACGCTTTGGGGATCAGCTACCACATCGGCGTCGACGGCCTGGCGGTGTCGCTGATCCTGCTCACTGGCTTCCTCGGGCCGATGGTGGTGCTCGCGTCCTGGGGCACGGTGCAGAACCGGGTGAAGGAGTTCCACCTCTCCCTCCTGGTCCTGCAGACCGCGATGCTGGGAGCGCTCTCCTCGCTCGACATCATCCTCTTCTACGTCTTCTGGGAGGCGATGCTCATCCCCATGTACCTGCTCATCGGGGTCTGGGGATCCGAAGACCGGGTGATGGCGGCGGTGAAGTTCTTCCTCTACACCCTGGTCGGCTCGTTCCTGATGCTGGTGGCGATCCTCGCCATCTACTTCATCTCCCAGCCGAACGCGGGGGCGCGCAGCTTCGACCTCGCCACCATCTACAACGCGCTGGTGGGCGCCAACCGCGAGCTGTCCGCGTGCCTTGCGGCGGGCGGCGAGAACTGCCACCTCTCGCCCGTCGCCGCCACGCTCAAGACGTGGGGCCCGTACCTGTTCCTCGCCTTCGCGCTGGCGTTCGCGATCAAGGTGCCGATGTGGCCGGTGCACACCTGGTTGCCGGACGCGCACGTTCAGGCGCCCATGGCCGGGTCGATCATCCTCGCCGGCGTGATGCTGAAGATGGGCACCTTCGGGTTCTGGCGCTTCGCGTTCCCGCTGTTCCCCGCCAACGGACGCGAGTTCCAGATCCTCCTCGCGGTCCTGGCCGTCATCGGCATCGTCTACGGCGCGCTGATGTGCCTGGCGCAGCGGGACATCAAGAAGCTCATCGCCTACTCGTCGGTGTCCCACCTCGGCTTCTGCATGCTGGGGATGCTGGCGATGAGCAAAGAGGGCGCCACCGGGTCGGCGTACCAGATGCTCAACCACGGCGTCTCCACCGGCGCGCTCTTCCTCCTCTTCGGTCTGCTCTACGACCGCGGCCACACGCGGCTGATGGCGGACTACGGCGGCGTGGCGAAGGTGATGCCGGTGTTCGCGGCGTTCTTCCTCATCATCACCTTCTCGTCGATCGCCGTGCCGGGGACCAACGGGTTCGTGGGCGAGTTCCTGGTGCTGCTGGGGACCTTCAAGTCGGACTTCCTCAAGTACGGCTTCGGCGTGTTCGCGGCCACCGCGGTCATCCTGGGCGCGGCGTACATGCTGTGGATGGTCCAGCGCGTCTTCTTCGGCGAGCCCTCCCACCGCGAGGCCCACCACCTCTCCGACCTCAACGCGCGGGAGATCGTCACCGCGCTCCCGTTCGTGGTGCTGGTGCTGGTGATGGGGCTGATGCCGCAGCCGTTCCTCGAGCGCATCGAGCCCGCGAGCGCGCGGTTCGTGGCCCGCGCCACGCTCGGCTCGCCGCACGCCCCCGCGGACGCCGCGCGGCTGTTGCGGATGGAGGTGGCGGATCTGCCCCCGGCAGAGAGTGCCCCCAAGATCGCCGCGCTCCCGGCCGCGCCGACCCCTGTGCCGGCTCCCTCGCCCGCCGCGTTGCAGGCGGTGGAGATTCCCCCGACCGTCCGCCCCGTGGAAACGCCGGTCCGCCGTCCGATCGAGCGGCGGTTCCCGCAGCTCCAGCGGGTGCAGCCCTCCCCTTCAGCCCGTCAGCCGTGAGCGCGACGACGAGCCAGTTCCCATGACCCTTCCGGACGTCACCTTCGCAGACTTCCATCCCATCCTCCCCGCGTTGATCCTCATGCTGGGCGGGGCGGTGCTCCTCTTTGCCGAGGTCTTCCTCACGCCGTCCGCGCACCACGGGCCGGCCCACGTCTCGCGCGCCCACCAGCCGATCATCGCGCTCGTCTTCACCGCGGCCGCGGCGCTCGTCTCGGGCTGGCTGATGTTCCAGCCCGCGCGCGCGGTGTTCCTCGGGTTCGCGGTGCTGGATCCGTTCAGCGCGTTCCTCTCGCTGACGGTGTGCGTGGGGCTGGGGCTCTCGGTCCTCATCGCCGCGGGCTTTCTGCGCCACCGCAAGGCCGAGCGCGGCGAGTTCTACGCGCTGATGCTGTTCGGCGCGGCGGGGATGAGCCTGCTGGGCGTGTCCAACGAGCTGGTGGTCCTGTTCATCAACATCGAAGTGCTGTCGGTCTCCACCTACGCGCTGGCCGCGTACCTGCGCCGCGGGCCGCGCCCGGCGGAGGCGGCGTTCAAGTACTTCATCCTCGGCGCGTTCTCCTCGGCGGTGCTGCTGTACGGGATCTCGCTCCTGTACGGCGCCACGGGCACCACGCAGCTTTCGGCGATGGCGCCGCAGATGTCCGCGGCGCTGGCGAAGACCCAGGGGCTGGTCTACCTCGGGCTGGGGCTGCTCCTCGGCGGGCTCGCGTTCAAGGTGGCGGCGGTGCCGTTCCACATGTGGACCCCGGACGTGTACGAGGGCGCACCCACTCCGGTGACCGCGCTGATGTCCGCGGGCGTGAAGGCCGCCGCCTTCGCCGCGCTGGTGCGGGTGTTCCTCGCGCTCGGCCACAACCTCGATTCGCACCTATTGGCCACGCTGTTCGCCTTCCTCGCGCTGGCGACGATGGTCATCGGCAACCTTCTGGCCATCCCCCAGCGCAACGTGAAGCGGATGCTGGCGTACTCGTCCATCGCCCACGCCGGCTACGTGCTGCTGGGCGTGGCGTCGCTGTTCGTCAGCGGCGGCGCGCCGACGGGCGGCGTGCTCGGCGCCACCCCGCTCGCCACCGGGGGGCTGACCGCGGCGCTGCGCCAGGACGCGGTGCGGGGCATCCTCTTCTACCTGCTCGCGTACACGGTGAGCGCGGTGGGCGCCTTCGGCGTGGTCTCCGCGCTCGAGCGCCGCGAGGAGGAGGACCGCGGCACCGCGTGGGATCTGGATCGCTTCGCGGGGCTGGTGCACCGGCGGCCCTGGTGGGCGGTGGCGATGACCGCGTTCATGCTCTCACTGGGCGGCATCCCCCCGCTGGTGGGCTTCATGGGGAAGCTGCTCATCTTCAAGAGCGCGGTGGACGCCGGGCTGGTGTGGCTGGCAGTGGTGGGCATCCTCGCCAGCGCGGCTGGCGCCTATTACTACCTGCGCGTGGTCGTCTACATGTTCATGCGGCCGGCGCCGGAGACGGGCGTGCTGCCGGAACGGCATGGGTGGACGGAGGCGGCGCTCCTTCTGTCCACCGCGGCGGTCGTGGTGCTCGGCATCGCGCCGGGCCTCATCTCCAGCTGGCTCTCCCAGGCGGGGAAGCTGTTCGGACAGTAGGCCGCGCGGCGCTCAGCCGACTGCGGGCAGGTCGAACGCGAAGTCTGCGAATGGGTCGACACCGGGCTCGGCTCGCCCGGGCCGCGCCAGTAGTCGCGCCACGGCCTCCATCGTCCGTGCTGCGCCCCGCGCCGGTGCGATGCGGTGTGGTTCGGGAAACCACGTCGGTCCGAGCTTGAACACCGCGGCCATGTAGCGCGCCTTCTGCCGCGTCCGGCAGACGTACTCCAGCGCGCTCCCGTCGCGGCGCGGCACCCGCACGATCCACCCCGCCTCTTCGCGTACCACTCTCGTCAACCCGTACAGCAGATCCTGCTTCATGCCCGCCGCCCTCACCCCGGGCAGTCACAGCAGGATCCGGGCCGACCAGCGCGCGCCTCACATCGCGTGGTTGGGCGGAGGCGGCCGCGCGGCGTCCGGCAGTTTCTTCAGGGCGCGCCTGACCCACAGGTCGAAGAACCCGCGGTCCTCCTCCTCCGGTCCCGGTCACCGCGCCGCGCGGGCGTGGAGGCGCGCCGTCTGCGCGCTGAGCGCGGCCGAGACCTCCTGTGCGTCGTGGAGCGGCACGCCGACAAGCCGGCCGATCGCCTCGCAGATGCGGGCGGTGGGCGGCTCGAACGACAGCTCCAGTCCGGTGCCCAGGTGGCGGCGCCCGTCGATATTCGTCAGGTGGGCAGGCACACCGCAAGCGCGGCGCGCGGAACGCCCCGCGCAACCCGCCGGAACGCCGTAGGAATCCGCACGTCCGGGGTGTGGTGCGCAGCGGGCTTCACAGCGGTGCGCGAACCGGCCTGTCCATTCGCCCGGCTCAGCCGCTGCAAATCTGCTGACAGAACTGCGCCTGTTCTCCCTCGGGGCAGTGGGGCGTGGCCACCGCCCCGTCATGCGCGACCGCCTGACCCGCCTCGTCGAGGACCTCCACCTCGAAGCGGATCGGCTCGTCGATTACCGAGACGCCGATCGGCGCGGGGCACATGAACGAGGGCAGCGGATCCGGCGTCTCCCACGTCCCCGAGGCATCCGGCTCTCCGACGGCGATGCCCGTCCGCGTCGTGAGCACCAGGCGCTCGTCGCGCGTGCGCCGCGCAGTGCGCTGCACCGTGTGCTTGCCCGGTTCGAAGCCGGTGAACCTCAGCTTCACCCAGACGTGGAACCCGCCCTGCGATCCGGGAACCAGCGGCTGGTCGCCCTCCAGCGGCGCGAACGTGACGCCATCCTCCGCCACGCCGCCGAGCTGGACTTCGGACGGCGGGCCACACGCGGCGGTGACGACGACGAGCGCGGCCGCACCGACGATGCCAAAGCGACCGCGCCCGGGGCGCACGACTTCTTCCATCGCGCTACTTCTTCGCCCTGCGCCGCGCCGAGCGGACCAGCCCCGCGAGCGCGACCAGCGCCGCAGCGCCGGACAGCTCGAGGCCCGCCGTGGTGCAACCGCCCGCCTTCCTCAGGATGACGTCCACGTTGTTGATGATCGTCTCCGGCGCGCCCTCCTCGCGGAGGATCTCCACGCGGAGCGAGGCGGGGAGGTTCGGCGGCTGGAACGTTCCGCCGCCGAAGCCGCCGTTGAAGATCTGCGCGTAACCGGACTCGGTGACCAGGGTGGCCGGCGTGTGGGTCTGGTCGGACGCGTACGAGCCGCAGTGATAGGTGAGCGTGGCCTCGTGCACGTTGGACCAGTCCGGCAGCGACGGGTTGAAGCTGAACACCGGATCCTTGTTCATGTCGTCCGGGGAGATCGTCGTGTACAGGCGGGTGAGGTACGGGTGCTCGGCGAAGAGCTTGCTGGCCTCGCGCGCCGGGGTGACCACGCGCTCGAAGATCTCCTGCGCCATCTCCGCCGGGCGGTAGTCGATGCTGTAGTTCACGAACAGCTGCGGGTTCCGCGCGCGGAAGTCACCGAGGAAGTAGCGGATGTTCGAATAGAAGCCCGACGCGGTGTAGCCCTGATCGAGCATTCCCTGCGGCACGGGGATGTACCGGCCGAGGATGGCGTCGAGCGTCGCCGGGAACGCCGGCTGGGTGAAGAAGGCCTGCTGTCCCTGGGACTGGATCTGGAAGTTGTGGGCCCAAAGGTACTCCACGAAGCTGACCGCATCCGGCATCGCCGCGAGCTCGGCCTCGGAGCCGAAGCGGCCCGGGTAGTCGAGCAGCCCGTCCATGATTGACGACGTGCCGGCGTACTCGGTGACGAAGGTGTGGTGGTCCGGAGCCTCCTTCGTCGCGGCGATGATCACGTCGTTGTAGTTGGCGCCGCCGGTATTCCAGTCGATCAACGCGTCGTTGATGACCGTGTGGTAGTAGTTGCGCGGAATCGCCCGGCCCTCGCCCAGCATCCACACCTGGATGCCCATGTCCGGCTTCGCGGCGACCGAGGTCAGCACCAGCGGGATCATCGGCAGATCGCTCTGGTAGCGGAGCACGACCGGCTGGAGATCGCCGGTGGACTTGCCGCTCTTGAGCTTGAGCGCGAGGAAGTACGCGCCGGGACGAATGTACGGGCCGACCGCGTCCTGCGTCCCCACAGGGATGAAGTAGCGGTTGTCGTTCAGCCACTTCAGCATCTCGTCCTTGTTGTCCGCCTTGAGGACGGCGTAGTCGTAGGGTCCGACCGAGTCCTGGATCACCAGCGGCGAAGCGCTGCCGCTCCCGCCGGCGGCGCCGCTGTCGGCCTCCGGAGCGCCCGCGTTGGCGGCGCGCAGGATGCGCGACGGATCGAAGGTGCAGTTGCCTTCGTACACGCGGTTGAGGCGGTACTTCGGCTGCGTCTGCGCCGTCACGACGTTGAACACCTCATCGCTGCCGAGCTGCAGGTCGGGCACGGACGGCAGCGGCAACAGCCAGCCGAACTCCGCGGCCGGGCCGTCGTAGGAGATCTGGATGTGCGCGGTGACCTCACCGTTCTCGGTGGCGAAGATGATCCGCTCGCCGGCCTGGACGACCGGGACGGTCGGATCGGGCGGCGCGAAACAGCCGCACGCGTCGACGGGAGCACTCCAGAGCGTGACGGTAGCCGCCACGGCCAGGGCCGCGGCAGAGAGCGCGATCTTCATGTGTGTGTCCTTCGGCGCTTGGGGTGAAGAACCGGCCGGAGGCTGCTTGCAGGCTGCGGGCCGCGGGTAAGTGGGCGTATCAGCTGGACAGCCGGGCGACCATGGCCTCAGGGAGTCGTGGCGCGTCACAGATCTTCGAGGGGGACGCCACGACCTCGGGCTCACTGACCACGGTCCTCGGCGGGCCGGGGCTGTAGGACGCTGAGGTTCAGAGCCGTGTTGATCAACGCCACGTGGCTGAACGCCTGTGGGAAGTTCCCCAGCTGCCGCTTCGTCACCGGGTCGTACTCCTCCGCGAGCAGTCCGAGGTCGTTGCGGATCCCCAGGAGGCGTTCGAAGAGGGTGCGCGCATTGTGCGTCCGCCCGGCGAGCGCGTAGTTGTCGGCCAGCCAGAAGGTGCACGCGAGGAACGCGCCCTCACCGGGCGGTAATCCGTCCGCGCCGTTCTCGTCGGTCGAGTAGCGCAGGACGAAGCCGTCGCGGCGCAGCTCGCGTTCGATCGCGCGCACCGTGCCCTGCACCCGCGGATCGCTCGCGGGTAGAAAGCCCACCAGCGGCAGAAGCAGTGTCGAGGCGTCCAGAGGGGACGAGCCGTAGCTCTGCATGAACGCCTGCCGCGTCGGGTCATACGCCTTCTCACAGACGTCCGCGTGAATCTGATCGCGCAGCGCCCGCCAGCGGTCCACCGGCCCCTCCAGCTTGTGGTCCTCCACCGACTTCACCGCGCGATCGAACGCCACCCACGCCAGCACCTTGGAGTGCGTGAAGTGCCGGCGCCCGCCTCGGACCTCCCAGATCCCCTCGTCGGCCTGCATCCAGCTCGACTCCAGGTGGTGCAAGAGCGTCTCCTGCATCTTCCACGCGAAGGGATCGGGCTCCAGCCCCGCCTTGTGCGAGTGGTAGAGCGCGTCCATCACCTCGCCGAACACGTCCAGCTGCAGCTGGCTGGCCGCCGCGTTCCCCACTCGCACCGGCCTCGAGCCCTCGTATCCGGGGAGCCAGGGGAGCTCGTACTCGGGGAGCCGGCGCTCGCCGTGGATGCCGTACATGATCTGCAGCTTCGCGGGATCGCCCGCGACCGCGCGCAGAAGCCAGTCGCGCCAAGCGGCGGCCTCCTCGCGGTAGCCGTTCGACAACAGCGCGTAAAGCGTGAGCGTGGCGTCGCGCAGCCAGCAGTAGCGGTAGTCCCAGTTGCGGACCGACCCCGGCCACTCGGGCAGCGCCATCGTCGCCGCCGCCACGATGCCTCCGGTGGGCGCGTAGGTCAGCCCCTTGAGCGTCACCAGCGAGCGCAGCACCGCCTCGCGGTACGGCCCCTGATAGGTGCACTGCGCCGACCACGCCTCCCAGATCGCCTGCGTGTCCCTGAGCGCCACCTCGGCGTCCTGTGGCGGCAAAATCGCCTCCCACGACGGATGCCAGGCGAGGAAGAACGGGACGCGCTGGCCCTCCTTCACGGTGAAGTCTGCGACGGTGGTGAGCCCGCGCCCGTGCGTGTGCACCGGCGTCCACAGCTCCAGCGCCTCCGGTCCGGCGATCGCGTGCAGCGCGCCGTCCACCCGCCGCACCCACGGGACGATCGATCCGTAGTCCATCCGGATGATCAGCTCGAGGTTCATCCGCACCTCGCCGCGGACGCCCTCCACCAGGCGGATCAGGTTCGGCCGGCGATCGCGCGGCGGCATGAAGTCGATGACCCGCACCGTGCCCGAGGCGGTGACGAACTCCGTCTCGAGGATCAGCGTCCCCGGCCGATACCGCCTGCGCGTGGCGGTGATGTCCCCGTGCGGTGGCGAGAGCAGGAACCGCCCGTGGTCCTTCGTCCCCAGCAGCGCGGCGAAGCAGGCCGGCGAGTCGAACCGGGGCAGGCACAGCCAGTCGACCGAACCGTCGCGGCCGATGATCGCCCCCGCCTCGGTGTCGCCGACGAAGGCGTAGTCCTCGATGCGCAGCGCCATCCTGCCCGTTTCCTTCAGCGGGAAGACGCGATCAAGGAGGTCGGGGGCGTGCCGACGGGGGGCAGGCAGCCGAGCTTCTCGTGAGCTGACATCGGTTGATGGCTGGGCGAAGCGGCGATCATCCGGCGCCCGTTCGGTTCACGGATCGCGCGTTCCGTCGCACGCGCTTCGCGGATATCAGCCCGCCCCGTCGTGATGCCGATCCGCGGGCCGGCGGCCTCCGACTTCGGTTTTTCAGGAGCAACATGTCTCAGATCAAGAAGTGGGTGGGCACCTGCGTCGCAGCATTGCTGTGGGCGGGGTGCGGGGGTTCTCCGGCGCAGCCGTGCACGACCGAACGTGTGGACGACACGGTCACCATCACCTGCCCGGACGGCACGGTGAGCGAGCTGCACGACGGCGCGAAGGGCGACCCGGGTGAGAAGGGCGCCGACGGGCTGGATGGCAAGGACGGCGAGGACGGCGTGTCCTGCACCGTCGAGCAGGAGACCGACGGGACCCGCCGGATCCGCTGCAGCGACGGGACCTCGGTCGTGGTGGAGGATGGCCGGGACGGTGCCGATGGCAGGGACGGCCACTCCGCGCTGGTCACCCTGAAGGAGGAGCCTCCCGGCGCCAACTGCGCCAACGGCGGCACGGCCATTTACGCCGGGGTCGACAGCAACGACGACGGCGTGCTCGACGAGACGGAGGTGACCTCCACCCAGCGCGTGTGCCGTCCCGACCCGTACGCGCTCGACCTCGCCTTCTTCGGCTTCGACGATGTGAAGGCCGGGCTGCGCAGCGAGGTGCAGGTCAACGGCCGCCTCTACGGCACGTTCGACCCTGCCACCCTGGTGCGATGGAAGTACGAGGTGACCGACGTCAACGGCATGGCGATCGTCGGCGTGCGCTCGTACTACCCGGTGCCCGGTGACTCCCCGGTGCACACCGACTGGACCCAGTTTGTGGAGACCGACTCGAACGGCGAGGGATGGTTCGGTCCGTCGAGCGGCTTCACCGTGGCGGACTCCGGGCTCACCGAGGTGGGCGGGCGGACGCTCCCGTTCAGCGTGCTCACCACGACCGCGGGCGATCAGCGGATGACGCTGACGCTCATCCGCGTGAGCGACGGCGCGGTGCTCGGCGGGGCCACCGTCTCCTACACCGTCGCCGCCGGGGCGCCGGAGATCTCCTTCGGCGGCCTCGACGCGCTCACCGCCAACACGCGGAGCCTCGTCACCGTCACGGCGCGCGTCCCCGTGGATTTCTATCCGAACGCGCTCCTGCGGTGGCGCGTGGCCCTGGTGCGTGACGGCCTGCCGGTGCCAAACCAGGTGGCGTACTACCCGCTCCCCGGTGAGGAGATCGCGCCGCACATGAGCTGGACCGCGTCGTTCCAGACCGACAGCTCCGGCATCGCTTGGTTCGGTCCGGCGAACGGCTTCACCGCTTCGCAGGCCGGCCTGGATCGTCCGGCGGGCACCACCACGCGGTTCAGCGTCGCGTACGCGCCGGGGTCGTACGAGTTCCAGGTCGACCTCGTCGACCTCTCGGACATGTCGACGGTGGGCACGGCCCACGCCAGCTTCACCGTCCCGTAGTCCGCATCCTGCGCGGGGCCGGGAGCCGCGGAGCTTCCGGCCCCTGCCCATCAGGGTCCGCGCGGCCAGCCGAAGAGGACGCCCGCCTCGGCGTAGACCGGGAACTGGCCCGCGTTGAACCCGAAGAAGATGCCCTGGCGCTGCCGTGACACGAGCGACCCCAGCGCGAGGGTCAGGCTCCAGTGCTGCGCGATCGCCACGCCGCCGGCCAGACCGACGCGAAAGCGTTGCGCGGTGATGCCGTACCAGCCGTCCCGTGGCCCGGCGAAGGGACCGGTCGACTGGCGATCGCCGAAGGTCGCTTCGGAGATCGGCCCGTGCGCGATGTGGGTGAGGAAGGTCAGCTGGTAGCCCAGGTCCAACGCCGCTGACCAGCGCTGCCCACGGTAACCGGGCCCGCCCCGGACCTCCACGCCGAACCCGTCGAAGCGGCCGACGTCGGATTGATCGCGCACGTAGTAGGCGAACGCGCCAACGCCGCCGCCGAACCCGCTGGTCCCGTACCGCTCGGCGCCGGCCAACAGCTGGGCGCGCAGCGCGCCGCAGTGAAACAGGGTCGCCGGCGCCAGCTTCAACCCGGCACCGGCCCAGAACCCCGCGGAGCCGGGCGTCGAGAACCGGTGCGCCCAGCTGAGGGTGGAGATGAGCTCCGGCTCCACGCCCACCGTGGCCGCGAGCTGTTCGTCCCGCGTGCGCGGCGCGGTGACGTGGAGCGCCTGCGCCGAGGCGATCCCGGCGGCAAGGACCGTCACCAGCCACAAGGACCTCCGTCCGGAGCGCCCCCTCACGGCGGCGCCTCGAGGAAGGACCGCAACGCGGCGATCGTCTCGTCCGCCCGGGACGTGAACAGGCTGATGTGACCGGCGCCGTCGATGGTCACGATCTCCGCGCCGGGAACGCGCTCCACATTGAAGCGCTCCTGGACGTCGATCCCCAGCGCGCCGCAGGAGCCGGCCAAGAGCAGCATCGGCCCGTCGAACGCGTCGATGCCTTCGCTGAAGTCGAAGTCCGGCCCGGCCTCACCGATCCGCGCCATCACCACCTCCGAGGCGATCGCCCCGTACCGCCAGAGCGGATAGGGATCGGGCTCCTCTCCATCGCAGTAGAAGTTCCGCGTCGCCTCGCGGATCGCGCCGGCGACCTTGAAGTCCGCGGCCGCGTGGTCCTGCGGCGAGAGGTACTCGTTCTGCCAGAACGCCTCCTGCACCGGCGGCGCGAAGGCCGCGGGACGGCCGCCGCTGTAACCGGCGCGCGCCGCCGCGGTGAAGAGCATCGGCTCAATCATCACCAGCTTCTCCACATCGTCGGGGTGGCGCGCGGTGTAGCGGAGGAAGACGGCCCCGCCGAAGGAGTGGCCCACCAGCGAGACCTTCCGATCCGGCGCGAAGTGGGCCTTCACCGCGGCGACCTCCTCGTCGATGCTCTCGAGCGTCAGCTCACGGTTGGGGACCCGGTCCGAGAGCCCCGCCCCGCGCAGGTCCCACATCACCACAAAGTGGTGGTCGGCCAGCGCCGCCAGCGGGAGCAGCAGCCGGAAGTCCGCCCCCGGTCCTCCCGGAATGACGAACAGCGGCGGGAGCGAGGGATCGCCAAAGGTCTGAACGTGCAGCCCGCGCCGCGCCCCGGCGACCTCCACCGAAAGCTGCGGCAGGCCCGGGTCCTCGCTCGCGGTGGGCGGCACCAGCGCGCCGGGGTCGTTCGGGTCCAGGCAGCCGCCCAGCAACAGGGCGAGACCCACCCACACGGCCACCTGCCACCGCCCAGAGGTTGGGGGCGTTTTTCTGTCGTGAAGGACGCCCATGCGTCGCCAAAATAAAAAGAAGAGCGGCTCGGCGCCGTTGGAGCACCGAGCCGCGGGGCTTCTTCGAAGTACGTCGAACCAGCTGAAGTGGTGGGGGGGAACCTCCTTCAACTCCTCTTCGCGTACTCGCCGCTACACCTTGCAGGTGGAGTGCCAATCACTTACTTCAAGCCAAGTTGTTGATTTTACTGATTGTTGCAGTGCGGCGAGACAAGTACCGGCCGATCGGTCGGATTTCAGGGGTGAAAGTCCATTTCAGATCTGAAAAACCGGCCTGATTTCAGGTGTTTGAGAATATGGCCAACCTACAGAAATGAATTCGGGCTGTGGCGGCGGGCGTCAGCTCGACGCGGGGGTGCGAATGCCCAGCCGCCTCATCTTCCGCCAGAGGGTGGTGGAGGAGATGCCCAGCTCCTCGGCGACCATGGCCAGGTCCTCCGGGTGCCGCTCCACCGCGCTCTGGATCGCCCGGCGTTCCGCCTCATCCACCACCTGCGCCAGTGAAGGTTGGGGTGTGGTGGTCGGCACGCGGGTGGTGCCGTTGGAATCCGCCAGCCGCTTCGGCCGCAGCGGAAAGTCCTCCGGCAGAAGCTCGTCCGCTTCGGCGAGCGCGGCCGCCTGTTCCACCAGGTTCTCCAGCTCGCGGACGTTGCCCGGGAACGAGTAGGTCATCAGGTGATCGACCGCTGACTGCGAGAGCCGCTTCTTGCGGATGCTCCGCGCATTGGCCCGCTCGAGGAAGTGCTCCGCCAGGAGCGGCACGTCCTCCAGCCGTTCGCGCAACGGCGGCACCCGGAGGGTCACCACGTTGAGCCGGTAGAAGAGGTCCTGCCGGAAGCGCTTCTCCGCCACCTCCTGCTCGATGTCGCGGTTGGTGGCGGCCACCGTGCGCACGTCCACCTTGATGGCGCTGTTCTCGCCTACGCGGCGGACCTCGCCGTCCTGCAAAACGCGCAGCAGCTTCGACTGGAACGCCGGCGAGGTCTCGGTGACCTCGTCGATGAAGAGCGTGCCCCCGTCCGCCTCCTCGAACAACCCGCGCCGCGCCTTCACCGCGCCGGTGAACGCGCCGCGCGCGTGACCGAAGAGCTCGGACTCGAGCAGCGTCTCGCTGATGGCCGCGCAGTTGACCGGGACGAAGGGCTGCTTGTTGCGCCGGCTCTGCGCGTGGACCGCGCGGGCCACGAGCTCCTTCCCCGTCCCCGACTCGCCCTGCACCAGCACCGTGGCGTCGCTCTGCGCCACGCGGATGATGCGGTTGGTGAGCTCGTGCATCGCCGGGCTGCGGCCCACCAGCGCAGAGAGCCCGTGCCGGCTGTTGAACTCGCCGGCGAACAGGTTCACCGCGGAGACCAACTTGCTGCGCTCGAACGCCTTCTGGACCCGGTGGACCAGCTCGCCGTCCTTGAACGGCTTGGTGACGTAGTCGTACGCGCCCAGCCGCATCGCTTCGACCGCGGTCTCGATGCTGCCGTACGCGGTCATCACGATGACCTGGAGCTGACTCACCGTCTCCAGCCCTTTGCGGAGCAGGGTGAGGCCGTCCATCGGCTCCATCTTTAGATCGGTGAGGAGCACATCCACCGGCTGGCTGGCCAGCGTGGCCAGCGCCTCCTCGCCTCCGCCGGCTTCGTGGACGGTGTAGCCTTCCGCGCGCAGCAGCATCGCGGTCGTTGCGCGCATGTTGCGCTGGTCGTCGACGACCAGCACACGGCCCCGGGTGGGGGCGTCCCCCGTGCTCGTACTCACGGCGCGCAACTATCGCGCCCTGGCACATCGGGCAACAACCTCCGCGAGGATGCTCGGCCGCTCACCTGGGCTCGCGGCCACTGGCCAGCGGGAGCCGGAAGATGAACGTCGTCCCCCGCCCCGGATCGGTCCGCACCTGCACCTCTCCGCGGTGGTCCTCCACGATCCGCTTCACCAGCGCCAGCCCCAGCCCGGTGCCGCGCGCTTTGGTGGTGAAGAACGGCTCGAACACCCGGTGCACCAGCTCCGGGGGAATGCCTCCGCCTTGATCGCTCACCTCCAGCCGCGCCCACTTCTCGCCCGCCGCCGGCTCCAGCCGCGCGCGCACCGACACCGTTCCCCCCTGCGGCATCGCCTGCACCGCGTTCACCAGCACGTTCACCAGCGCCTGCCGCAGAAGGTGCCGGTCCATCGGCAGCTCCGGCAGGTCCGGGGGAATCTGCAGGTCGAAACGGACGACGGCGCCCGGCGAACGCTCCGCCTGCGCCGCGTCCACGGACTCCTCCACCAGCCGGCCGAGGTTCGCGAGCTGCAGCGAGAGCGCGCGCGGGCGGGCGAAGTCGAGCAGCTCGCCGACGATCCGGTTCAGCCGGTCGCTCTCCTCCGCGATGATCCCCAGCAGCATCCGGGCGTCGCCCTCCGGCGAGGTGATCCGCCGAAGCGAGCTGACCGCGTTGAAGATCACCCCCAGCGGGTTGCGGACCTCGTGGGCCACCACGGCGGACAGTTCGCCCAGCGCCGCCAGCCGCTCGCGCTTGACCATCTCCGCGCGCGCCGCGGCCAGCTCCGAGTACGACTGCCGGAGCGACTCGTAGAGCCGGGCGTTCGCCACCGAGAGCGCGAGCTGGCCGATCGACGCCTGCGCCAGCTGGATCAGCTCGGGCGCGAAGACGCGCGGCCCGCGGGTATCGTCGATGACCACCACGCCCAACAGCTCGCCGCGGGAGATGAGCGGCAGCGCCATCAGCGCGCGCTCGCCGAAGCGGTCCACCAGATCGCGCCGGCCCGCCCGATAGTCCATGGTGTCGGAGACGACGATGGGCCGGCGTTCGCGCGCCGCGGTCCCCGCCACCCCCGGGTTGTCGATGGCGATCTCCACCGTGCGGAAGAACTCGCGGTGATCGCGCGACGCCGCCGCCCCGCGCAGCACGCGGGCGCTCTGGTCGTAGAGGAGGATGAAGGCGTTGGAGACGTCGAGCAGCCGGACCAGGAAGTCGCACGCCGCGTCGAGGATGCTGTGCAGCTCCAGCGTCCCCGCGGTGATCCGCGCCAGGTCGAGCAGCAGCTGCGTGTCGGCGAGCTGCCGCTTCGACTCCGCGCCCACCGCCTCGAGGTGGGCGATCATCCGCGCCGAAACCAGCGCCGACCCGACCACCCGGGCGAACAGGGCGAGGGTGGGCGCGTGCACCGACGCCAGCCCGCCGCCGCGCAGGGCCAGCACCTCGGTGCCGTCGGGACCGGCGATCGGCAGCCAGGCGCGATCCGGGATCGGCTGCTCCGGACCGCCGAACACCACGCGGCCCGTCTGGAGCGCCTCGCGCGCCAGCGGCTCTTCGGGTTCCTTGAGGAAGGCCGCCTGCAGCCCGGCGGCGCCGAACTGGGCGATCGCCGCCTCGCGCGCCGCGCGCTCCGAGTGCGTCGACACCATCGCCGCGGACACCGAGGTCAGAAGCTCCGCCATCTGCTGGTGGCGCTCGCTCTCGTGGAGCTGGATGCAGGTGCCCACCGCCCACTCCCCGCCGCCCTCGCGCGGCAGGTAGCTGACCTG
>JADGHL010000090.1 GCA_019686135.1 Myxococcaceae bacterium
GGCGTGGGGTTGGAGATGTAGACGGACGGTGGTGGTTGCCCGGGCGGGTCAAGGAACGCCACAGGTCGTAGAGCATGGCGGAGATGGCGTCTGCCTCCGCCCGAAGCGCGAGCGCGTGGTCGGACGGCAGGTGCCGGAGATCTTCGGCCAGCTTCAACTGGTATTGGACCTCAGCGAGTGAGGCTTGCGCGATGTTGATGAACCGCGCGAGCTCGGACTGGGAGCGACGCCTCGCGCCTGCCACGAGGTTCATCGGCACCGACATCGCCGCCCGCCGAAGTTGCGACGTGAGTCCATAGAGCTCGTGCCCGGGAAAGTTCACCACCTTCAGCTTCCACCCGTCTTCCACGCCGTCGTCACCTCCACCCCGACACAGCGTAGAGGCTCGATCTGACGAACGCGCTCGAAGCCGGGGTTGCCGTAGACGGCAGAGCAGACGAAAGACGGAGGAGGCTCATGTCGGCCTGCTGAAACCGCCCATCCCTTCGCTAGAGTGCGTGCCGCCTCTTGATTCGTCGTCGCTATCTCCGGGCGCTCGGGCCCCTGTTGCTGCTCGCTGTCGGTGGGGCGTACGCGATCGCCTCGTGGAACTGGTGCGGCCGGTGGGAGGCTGCGCCGGCGGCCATCGCCGGCGTGGGGGCGGCATCCGGAGCGCTCTCGGTAGGTGCGGCCCGCGCCGAGGTGAGGGTGCCGTTTCCGATCGTCATTGCAGGTTACGGCCCGCCGCGGCCGGAGGCGGTCTCGGCCCGGCACGCCATCGAGGCCCGAGCGGTCGTGCTGGCAGTCGCGCCGGTGAAGGTGGCAATCGTCGAGCTGGATCTGCTCACGGCGCCGCGATCGCTGGTGGAACGGATCCGCACCGGCGTCGCCGAGCACAGGTTTTCGGAGGTGCTGGTCGTCGCCAGCCACGCGCACTCGTCGATGGGCGGCTACGACGAGCGGCTGGTTTCGGAGATTGCCGGCACAGGCTCGTACCGGCAGGACGCTGCAGATGCGCTGGTCGCCGCCGCCGTTCGCGCGCTGGAGGATGCGGACGCGGTCCTCGCGCCGGCGTCCGTGCGACGAGGGACGGCGGATGCGGCCGGGCTCGTCCGGGCGCGCAGCGGATCGGCCGTGGACTCGGACTTCACGCGGCTCTCGTTCGACCGCGCAGACGGGACAGGGACGGTCGCCGAAGTCTGGCTTCTCTCGGCCCATCCGACCCTCGCCGGCCGTTCGCCGGGCCACCTCTCGCCGGACTATCCGGGCCTGGTAGATAAGGACGATGGACCGGTCACCTTGATCCTCCAGAGCGCCGGCGGCAACGCGTCCGCGATTCCCCCGGAGGGCACCGACGGCTCGCCGGAGACCCGCTTCGCCGCGGCGGTGACTGCGCTCGCCCAGAGCGCCACCGGAGAGGCGCGCTCGACGGTGCACGTCGGCTGGAGCCGCGTGACCTTTGGCATGCCCCGGCCGGACGGTTCGCGACTTGCGCCGTTCTTCGCGCGCGCGGCTGGTGACAACCTGCTGTGCACTTCGGCGCCGAGGGAAGCAGAGGTGAGCGCGCTCAGGATCGACGACTTCGTGGTGGTCGCACTGCCCGCCGAACCATCCGAGGCCGCCGCTGCCGAGATCGAACAGAAGAGCGGGGCATCGCGAGTGCTCGGGCTGAGCAACGGCTACCTCGGCTACCTCGAGCCGTCCGCGGTCGTGAAAGCGGGAACCGGCGAGTCGAAGCGGCAGTACTTCGGTCCCGGTCTAATCGACGCGATCGACGAGGCCGCAGTGCTGGCCGTAGAGGCGGTCCGGTCCGGAGCGCACTGAAGCTGCCCCGGGATGGGCGGTGGAGATCGGCGGGCTGTCGCGCGAGCTGTGAGCCTGGTTGTCGGGGGCCGGCGTCGGGAGACCGCCTGCGCGGAACGGCTCAGGCGCACGGCGCGGGATGTGCGTTCGCTGAGACTCTCGTCTGCTCGACCGAAGCAGCGTTTCCGGGTCCGCGCGTTTCGGTGTCCGCCCTACCGCAGCGCCTGCCCCCGGGGCGGCCCGAAAGCGCAGGGGCGCCTGAGGCCCGCGGAACGCTGGGTGCACGATGCGTAGAAGGGCACTTCCATTCTGGAAGTGACGTGTGGGAATCGGACCGCGACGGTACCGGCGTGGCCATGGTCGAGTGGCGGCGGCCCTCTGTGATTCGGCCGGCGTGAAAGTGATCCACCGGCCGGTCTGAAACTGATCCGCCCCTCTGACAGGGAAACCTTGCTTGCTGGTGCAGGTGGGGGATCCCGGAGGGATGCTGCAAATGGATCTGGTCGCAGTGATTCGCCACCGCGAGCGGGTGGAGGGCGTCTCGCGCCGAGAGGTCGCGAAGTCGCTTGGGATCTCCCGCAACACGGTGAAGCGGTACCTCAAGGGCGCGCCTGTCGGTCAGCGCAAGCCCACGCCCCGGAAGAAGCCCGCGCTCGACCGAGCACGCGAGCGGATCATCGATGAGCTCGGCTTCGTCCCTTTCGATAGGGCTGGTGGCGAGCTGCTCTTCAACGCCATAGCAGCGCGCTACGAGAGACGAAGCGTGCTCGTGACGACCAACCTGAGCTTCTCCGAATGGCCGAAGGTCTTCGCCGACGACGAGAAGCTCACGACGGCCCTCCTCGACCGCCTCGCAGACCGAGCGACCATCATCACGACCAAGGGGAAGAACTTCCGGATGCGCCGGCGTCAGGGTGAATTGCCCGGCTCCCCGGCACTGCCCAACGACCCGCCTCCGCTCCCTGCTGTCGCTCCGGCGGGAACCTCGGAACGACCGACTAGCCGCAAGAAGCGGTAGCTGTGTAGTCCGCGTCCCTCAACTCGGGGAGGATCAGTTTCACGTCGGCCGAGTGGATCAGTTTCAGAGCGGCCGAATCAGTGCGCGAAGATTCGCGCCGTGCGCGTGAAATGCGAGCTCGACCTGCCGACGATCGCGAGAGTCATCCCGCCCAGGATAGCGCTGCATGTGTCGGATGAGCTCGTGTCCCGCTTTTCGCCACGCAGGCGACGAATTCTCCACGTCGAACGCGCGTGAGCTCGCGGGACCTACGAGGCCCCGGCCACACCCGCACGATGCACGGCGCCGGGCATGCGCGAGCTGCAGCACTTCGGTCGAGGCATCAGCGGAGCTCGTGCAGAGCGAGGCGGCCGGTGGTGAGCACGAGGGAACCTCGCACCGAGAGCCGCGTGGGGTTCGAGTTTTCCTTGGGCGCTTCGATCGAGGCGACGAGCTTGCCTTTCGGAAGCTCCCAGAGAGCGAGCTTCGTTCCCAACGTCAACAGGAGCTCGTTCGAAACGAACGCGAGCGCGCGGACTCCGTACTGATCCGCCTTCCATCGGTGCACCACGGCGCCCCGCGGATCGAAGAGCACCACGTTCTTGGACTCGCCGCCGGTCGCGATCGTGTTGCCGTCGGGGCTGAAGGCGCCGCACATGACGCGCCCGGAGTGCTCCTTGCGGTTCCAGAGCGGTTTGCGCTTGGCGACGTCCCAGAGCCGGACGGTCTTGTCCCACCCGCCGCTCGCGAGCGTCTTGCCGTCGGGCGAAAAGGCGCACCACTCGACGATGTCGCCGTGTCCCGAGAAGGACGCGAACGGCTTCCCCTTCTGAGCGTCCCACCTCACTTTCGGGAGCTCGCGCGGGATGCCGGTGAGACTGGCGACGTCCCAGAGCCGGATCGACCGGTCGGCGCCGCACGTGGCCGCGGTCTTGCCGTCGGGCGAGAAGCGGACGTCCCAGATCCGGTCGTCGTGCGCCTCCCAGAGGGCGATCGGTTTCAGCTCGGCGTCGCTCAGGATGAGCGTCTCGTGGCTGACGGACAGGATGCGTCCGGTGCCCTCGTGCATCGTGACGCCGCCGATGGAATCGGTGGACGCCTCCGCCACAGCCTTCTGCTTCTTCAGATCCCAGATCTGGGTGAGGTTCTGGAAGCCGAGGAGCACGCGCTCGCCGTCGAGCAACATCGCGCCGCACGCGCCGCCTGCGTAGCCCTCGCGATCGAGCTTGCTCAGATCGGCGCGCGGGACCTTGGCGATCTTGGTCGGGCGGACCGGCGCGCGCTTGGCGACGAGGGGGGCCTTCTCCTTCAACGCGTCGAGGCTCTCGCGCTCCTTCTTCTCACGCACGAGCTTCTCGAGAACGTGCTTGCGCAGGTACGCGTCGAGATCGGGCGCGATCCGCGCCGTCTTGCGCGTCTCGTGATCCCAGTCGACGACTCGGCCGGTCTTCGTGTCGTGGCAACGAAAGTTGCCAGCGCCGTCGCCGGCGATCGGGACGAGCGTGGCCGGGAAGTCGTCGCCGCCCGCGTCTCGGAGCATCCGGAGGTTGGCTGACGCGCTCTTGACGTCGAGCCACTCGAACCCCTCCTCGACGGAGGAAAAGACGGCGTCGAGGTTTTTGCACCATCGATACAGCGCGCGGAGATCCGGATGGATCCTGCCGAGCTTCGCGAGGTCGGCATCGGTGGCAGCGCGTCGCTTCTTGCCGGAAACGAGCGGCTCGATCTCCGCGAGCGCGCTCGTCACCACGTCCTTGCTGGACTTGCCGTTCATGACGAAAGGCTAACCCGATCCGCCCTGACGCGTGAGGCCGTCGTGATCGGGGCCCGGTCCCTGGCGCCGCGGTAGAAGCCCGCACTCGACCGAGCACGCGCGCGGACCATCGATGAGCTGGGCTTCGTCCCTTTCGATAGGGCTGTTTGCACTCGTCACTTCCATTCTGGAAGCGCCCGTCGCAGCGTCGATCACTTCCTCCTTGGCGGTAGCGAACCGGGCGCCGCCCACTTCCAGTTTGGAAGTCGCTGCCCCGACGCCCTTCACGTCCGAGCCTCCTTCCACTTCCATTCTGGAAGTGCCGGCGGCGGCGCCCTCCACGTCCACCGTGGAGGTGGCTGCCGTGGCGCGCCTCACTTCCACTCTGGAAGTGCTTGCTGAAGCGTCCGTCACCCTCTCCCTGGAAGCAGCGAACGGGGCGCCGCCCACTTCCATCCTGGAAGTGCCGGGCGCGGCGTCATTCACTTCCATTCTGGAAGTGACCAGATCACGGGTGGGCAGTTTGCGGATGGCGTCTTTGACGTCTAGCTGAGGCCGGAGGGTGGCGACGAGGTGGGCGACGTCCTTCTCGGTGCCGAGGGAGGCGCGGTGGAGGAGGTCGAGGTGGTTCTCCGGGGTGAGGACGTCCTTGAGGTACTGGAGGCGGGCGAGGTTGAGGCGGCCGTCGGCGAGGAAGTCGCTGATGGCGGGGAACTTGCGGAGGAGGCGGGCGGCGACCATGCGGCGCCAGGCGGAGCCGTTGGACATGCGCAGGCCGTCGACGAGGTAGGCGAACAGCGAGGAGTGGCCGAGCGCGGAGTAGAGCTCGCACCGGTCGAACTCGGCGAGGTGCAGCAGAAAGTCGAGCAACAAGGCCCCTGGCGCGTCCATGGGCTGCGAGCGACGAGGCGGCGAAGGCGGGGCACCAAAGGCCCCTGTCGACTTCTCGCCTTGGCGGCCCCTCAGCGTTCGCGTGGAGGGGCGTTTCGCGTGGCCCGGTTCGACGAAGCGAGCTGCGCGCGAGAGCGTGTCAAGCGAAAAGTGATGCACCGTGACGATTTCAGCTGAGCGCGCAAGGCCGAGGGGTCAGGCCGAGCGCCTGTCGAAGGCGCCGGGCGCAACCTCGGGGAGTGGCAGCGGTGGAGACGAAGCGGCGCTGGAGGCGAGCAGCAGCGGCCGCCGTCGCCGGGGCGCCCCCGGCGACGAACGCCAGCCCTACCCGGGCCATCCCCGTCCCTCTCTGTGCCTTTCACCGCGCGCCCGCTGTGCGCTCCGCTCCGTCTTCGACAACGCCTTTCGCTGCGCTGCTCGCAGCGGGCGCTCGGCTCGTTTGGCTTCCTCTTCAGGCGCGTTCCTCGCAGTGTCGCTGACTGCGAACCTGGTGCGTCCCGCTCGGCCCGCGAGTGTTCCTACTTGCTGCGGCTGCTCGAGCCCTTCGCGGACGCGGACTTCGCCTTCGTCGTCTTGCCGGTGCTGCCCGTCGCCGACCTCCCTGTGGCCGGCTTGCGGGCGCTGGCGGTCTTCTTCGTCGACTTCGTCGCGGTGGACTTCTTCGCGGTCGCTTTGCCTGCGCGCGTCGTCTCCTTCGCTGCTCCGGTCTTCTTCGCGGTCGCCTTGCTGGAACGAGAGGCGGCTTTCTTCCCTGCGCCGCTCCTCGTCTTTGCGGCCGACCTGCCTGCGCTGCTGGCCTTCTTCGTTGCTCCGGTCTTCTTCGCGGAGGACTTCTTCGTAGGCTTCTTCCTGGCCGCGGTGGTTCGTGGCGCCTCCGGCGGCTCGGCGTGCTCCTCTGAGCCAACAGCCTCCTCGGCCGCGACCGGCTCCGGCTCCACGTGTGGCGGCGCGTACTTCTCGGGGGCGGGTGCTTGGACGGCCTCCTCGACGGGCTTCGGCTCAGGGTCGGGAGCTTCGTTCGCCGCCGATTCCGGCTCCTCTTCTTCGTAGTGCGCAGCGTGGACGTCGGTGTCCTCGAACGCGTCCTCTTCGATCGGCGTTCCGTAGCGGAGCGTCTCCTCCACCTCCAGCGTCTCCTCCGCCTCGACCTCTTCCTCTTCTCCCGGTTCTGCCCGGCCCGGCGCGAGCACGATCTTCGGCTTCTCCGGATGGGGCTTGTAGAACAGCGCGGTCCGCCCGAGCACCTGCGCGAGCTCGGCCGAGGTCTCCTCCGCCAGCCGCTTCGCGGCGGTCTTCCGATCCTCGGGGCCCTCGTTGATCTTCACCTTGATCAGCTCGTGGTCGTGGAGCGCCTGCGCCGCCGCGGCCACCACGCCCGGCGTCACGCCCTCCTGCCCGACGATCACCACCGGGTTGAGGTGATGACCCATCCCACGAAGCTGCCGCCGCTGCTTTCCGGTCAACGCCACACGCAACTCCTATTTCTTGAGGTACCGGATCTCCCGCTGCGCATCGAGGTGATCCGGCTGCAACTCGAGCGTCTTCTTGAACTCGGCCAGAGCCTGCTTCGTATCCCCGAGCAGCTTCCACATCTGCCCGGAGAAGAAGTGTGCCGGCGCACACCGCGGGTTCTTCTTCAACGCGATCTGGATGTCCCGATCGGCCTCCGCCTTGCCCGCCTTGTTATCGGGGTTGGTGAAGAAGCGGGCGTACCCGCGCCACGCGTAGAACTCGCCCTCGTCGGGGTTCTCGGTGATCGCCTCCGAGAGCATCTCCACCGCCTCGGGGAACTTCTTCGCCTTCACCAGGATCATGCCCTTCTGGAACAACTCCTCCGCGTGAAGGATCTTCGCCACGTCGACTTCGCCGAGCCCGCTCTCCAGCTCTTCGAGGTAGGCCGCGCGGCTCGCGTCGTCGGAGAGCGTCCGGTAGGCATTCCCCACCGCCGCGAACATCTCCGCCTTGAGCTTCGCGAGCTCGGGCGGGGCACCGGGCGGAACGGTGTCGGGGTGGTACGTCTTGGCGAGCTTGAAGTAGGCAACCTTCACCGCCGCGCCATCGGCCTTTTTCGTCAGGCCGAGGATCTCGAACTTGTTCTGGTCCTTCAGCTTCGCCACGGCGGTGCGCAGGTTCTTGAGCTCGGTCTGCACGTCGACGGGCGGGGGCTCCGGCGCGGCGGTCGGTTGCGCAGGCGCTGCCGGAGGCGCCGACACCGCAGGCCGCGCGCCGGGTCCGGCCACGGGCGCCCGAGGTGGGGGTGCCGTGGGTCTGTGCGCAGCGGCAGGGGAGGGACGCGCCGCCGCTGGCGGAGGCGTGGACGGCTTCGGTGCGGCCGCGGTCGAAGCGGCGGGACGCGGCGTTTCGCTGGGCGGCGGTACGGTCACCGCCGAGAACGAGACGATGTCCATCTCCCGCAGCACGAACGCCAGACGGAAGAACACGTCAGCGTCCTGCGGCAGATCGCGCGCGAGCTGGATCAGCGAACGCACGCCGTCGATGAACCCGAGCGCGCGCGTTTCCTGCGGCGTGAGGCGCAGGTCGCTGACCGGCACCACGCCTCCCGACTTCATCACCGGGTTGTTCGACGCATCCGCGAGCCGCCGCTTGATTTCGGAGGCAGGGATGCGCCGCACCAGATCCATCAGCACCGCCCAGCGGTTCCCCAGCGGCATCGCCTTGTGCGACGGCAACTCCTGGGCACTGAAGGTGAACGAACCGGTGGTCGCCAGTACGGCCTTGAGCAACAGCTGCTGCGCGCGTTGCGCGAGGTGCTGGAAGGCGGTCGCCGGATTGAGGATCCCCGCCCCGAAGAGCGCGGCGACGAGATCGCCACCGAACTTCGGAAGCTCCGCCGTGGCCTGCGAGATCTGCGCGTTGGTCGCCAGACCTTCGCGGACCAGAAAGCCCGCGACCGCGTCGTCCGCGTGGTCCGACCCGACGTACTCCGGGTTGCCCTTGCGGAAGTGGATCTCGATCGTCCGGTCCGGAAGCTTCAGCGACAGAAGGCCGGTCTGATTGGACGACGCGGCGAGGAAGTAGAGCCGGATCGGCGAGACCTGGGCGAGATCACCCTGCTGCGGCGGACCTGGTGGCGCGGGCGGAGCAGGCGAACTCGGCGTCGTTGAGGAGGCGGGTGAACCCGCTGGTGGCGCCGCTGGCGCGGAGCCGCCGACGACGAACGGTGCGATCGGCGCCGCGCCTGGCCCTGCGGTGAACGCGGATGGCGAGCCGTGCGCGGAACCGGGGGCGAAATGAGGCGCAATCGGTGCTGCGAAGGGAGCGGAGGCGAAAGCGGGTGGCGAGACTGGCGCGGCGGCCGCGGTGGGCGGTGTGCCATGCGTGGAACTGGCGACGACGGGCGGCACGATCGGTGCCGCACCGGGCGCAGTGGCGAATGTTGGTGGCGAGACCGGCGCTGTGGACGCGCTGGTTGGCGCGCCGTGCGATGAGCCGGCGCCGACGGGCGGCGCCATCGGTGCCGCGCCTTGCGCGGTGGTGAACGCGGGTGGCGAGCCCGGCACGGCCGCAGTGGGTGGGGCGCCATGCGCGGAGTCAGTGATGAAGGGCGGTGCGATCGGTGCTGCACCTGGCGCGGTGGTGAACGAGCGTGGCGAGCCCGGCGGGGCCGCCGTGATCGTTGGTCCGGATCCGGCCGCAAACGCTGGGGCGATGGGCGCCGCGCCTGGCGCGCCGGTGAACGCAGGTGACGCGATCGACGAGGAGCTGGCTCCGATGGGCGGCGCAATCGGTGCTGACCTCGGCGTGGCGGGCCCGACGACCGGTGCAGCCGGACGCGGCCCCGTGGCCCGGTTCACTCCACCGGGCCCGGACAGCGTCGGCGGGGTTCGCACGGACTGACCGGGCGGCGCCGGATGTCGGGCGCCGGGTGGAATCGCTCCGGGGCCGGGCTGGACGGTCGGCGCCACCCTCACGCCGCCGGGGCCGAGGGTGAACGGGACCCCCGCTGCCACAGCCTTCGCTGCGGCGTGGGCGATCGCGCCGGGGCCGGCCAGCGGTGCGGTGGGGGACGACGGCGCGACGGGCGGTTCCGCCGGTTGAGCCATCGCCGGGAGCGGGGCGGGCTGTGGTGGCGGCACGCCTCCGGGCGGGACGTTCTCTCCCCACAGCTCCACCGGGACGTAGTCGCGCAGCTCGGGGAACCGGCCGGGGAAGGCGAAGTTGACCCCGTCCAGCGACAGCTGGATCCGGCCTTCGATCAGCTGATTCTCGAGCAAAAGCTCCAGCGTCTGGGGCGTGATGGGGCCCCAGAGCTTGCCTTTGTCGTTGCGGACGAAGACCTGCTGCGGCTCAGTCGTCGAGGACATTCCCGGAGCCCTCGACCCTATCAGCTTTGCCTACAGCTCGATCGCGTAGACGTAGCTGGCCTTCGGCGCGCGGAGCACGCGCTCGGTGATCACCTCGTGCAGGTGCTTGAGATCGCCGGTCACGTCCACGTCGTCCGCGACCAGCCGCTCGGCCTCCTTGCGATCGCCGCGGGCCTTGATCCCCGCCACGGTCTTCAGCATCGCCTTCGTGGTCTCCGGCCACTTCGGGAGGTCGAACGCGAAGCACCCCTTGTCCTTCCCGTTCGCCGCCACCTCGTCCGGGTGCCAGCTGATCGCTCCAGCGTCGAGCAGCATGGCGAGCTGGATCGCGGCCAGCTGCGAGTACGTGCGCGGGTGGTGCTGCTCGTCGTACATGCCGCGCGAGATGTGGCCGAAGATCCAGGTGAGGTCGCGCACGTGCGCGCGCCCCGCCTGTTCGGGCGTGATGAGCTTCTTCGCCGCCAGCCAGTCCGCGTAATACAGCGCCGCGGTCTGCGCCTTGAGCTCCTCCATCATGCTCGCCAGCGGGCCGCCGAACTGTTCGCGGTCGATCTTCCCGTTCACCTTGTACTGGTGTGCCGGCCCGAGGTTGTGCGCCGCCTCGTGGAGCACGGTGCTCATCAGCTGCGGCTCGGGATCGGTCGTGAAGCGCGGCATCACGCTCGAGCAGAGCAGCGACTTGCCGGTGGCCTCCTGCACCTCGCGCGAGTCGGGGTCGGTGCCGATGTTGGTCATCGCCACGGTGCGCCCGCGGCCCTCGTTCGCCACCGCGCCGAAGTTCGGCAGCGACTGGCCGATGGTCGCGCCCGACGGCGAGCGCGAGTCACCGGAGTTGACGACAATCTCGATGAAGTCCGGCAGGTGGAAGCTGACCTTGCGCGGCTTGTATGGCTTACCGGCCAGCGTGGCGACCTCCTGCTCCATCTCGTTCTTGAGCGGATCGAGCAGGTTCTGCCACTTGAGCGACCCCTGATCGATCCGCGCGAAGCTGGTGTGGAAGAGCGCCTTGGTGCTGCACGGCTCGTCGTAGACCTCGTCCGGGCCGATGCGCAGGTACCACTTCGAGTTGGTGGAGCTCATCTTCGCCCAGGCCTCGTCGGCGGGCGCCCAGTCGTTGTCGAGGAAAGCCTGCGCGGCCGCGTTGAGGTAGGCCTTGAGCGCCGGCTCCTCCCCTTCGGGGAACGCCTGCGCCGCGTCCTTGAGCAGGTTGGAGATCGCCGTCATCTCCTTCGGCCACACGTTGTTGTACGGCACCGCCTCCAGCTTCCCGCCTTCACCCTCCTTCACCACGGTGAACGGATCCGTGAGCGACTCGTCCTTGTTCTTCTGCAGCGACTCGCAGAAGCCCGGATCCTGCAGCGGCCCGGACGGATAGAGGCCGGAGAGCTTCTCCGTGGGCGGGTTGGGGATCGCGCTGCACTTCGGGTTCCCCTGCGTCTTCGGCGCGGTGCAGTGGAAGCTCTGGTTGCGGAAGAACATCATCCGGCTCGCCGCGTCGTCCGGCGGGATCCGCGAATCGAAGCCGGCCATGCCCATCTGCTGCTGGTAGAGACTCTCGGCCAGCACCGCCGCCTTCAGGATGTCGGAGACGAAGCGCTTCTCGCCTTCCGAAGCGTGGGTCAGGTCGGTCTCGATCAGCGTCGGCCGGCTCTGGGCGAGCTCCTCGAGCACGAGCTTTTGGCGCTGACCCTCATCGTCGTCGCCGAAGGTGGGCGGCGTCTGGTACCGCTTCGCGATCTCCTCGTACGCCGTCGTGAATTTCGGCGTGAACGCGCCCCTGCTCACGTAGTCGTCGCGGGAGGCGTTGGGGACCGCGCCCCAGTAGACCGCCAGCTCGTCGGGAGAGATCGCGCCGTCCTGGTTGGCGTCGCGGGTCCAGAAGATCGGCAGGTCGAGCTCAGCGGCGAGCCGGTTGAAGTCCGCGCGCGGCACGCGGTTCAGCTTCGGCGGCTCGGCGGCGTGCACCGGTTTTTTCGACGTGACGGGCGGCGGCTTCGGGCCGGAGTCGGCCTCGTTCTTCTGGCAGCCGAACGCGGTGAGGGTCAGCGAGACGGAGAGAGCCGAGAGGAGGAGTCGTCGCATGCGACTCCGCCTATCACATCCGGCCTCAGGCGGGATGGCCTTCCCAGCACACGGTGAGCAGGACGGCGCTGTCCGCCTGGGCGACGACGTCGTGCAGGATGTCCCGATCGAGCGACGCCACCGTTCCGGCCGGGAGCAGGATGCGTCGCGGGCCGATGACCAGCACCACTTCGCCACGCACCGTCTGCAGGGAGACCCGCCCGTGCGCCTTGTGCTCGCCGAGGCTGGCGCCGGCCCGCATTCCGATCAGCACCAGCCGGAGCGACGGGTACTTCGCCAGCGTCTCCGCGCTGTGCCCGTGCTCGAGCGTCGAAGCGCTGCGCAGGACCTCGTCGATCTGCTCTTCGAGCTCGAAGACCTGAAGGCCCGCGTCGAGGTGACGGTCGGGGACGTGCTCGGGAGCTGAACGGACATCCGGCATGGCGGCGCCTCCTTCAGGAAGGATTGGGACACCCCGCTCCGGCCGCAACCGGAGGCGCCCGCCGGGCAGGCAGCCGGCCAGCTACAGGACGAGGATCTCCTTGTGCTCGCCGAACACCTCGCGGAGCGTGTCGGAGATCTCCCCCAGCGTCGCCTCCGCCTTCACCGCGTCGAGGATGAGCGGCATGAGGTTCTCGTCCGGCGTCTGCGCCGCGCGGCGGATGGCATCCAGCGAGCGCGTGACCGCGTCGTCGTGGCGCTCCCTCCGCAGCTGCGCCAGGCGCTCGGCCTGCTTCACCGCCACCGACTCGTCGACGCGGAGCAGATCCTTCGGCGGCGGCTCGTCCTCGACGAACTCGTTCACGCCCACGACGATCTGTTCCTTCGTCTCCAGCGCGCGCTGCGCCTGGTAGGCGGCGTCCTGGATCTCCTGCTGCGGGAAGCCGCGGCGGATCGCGTTCACCATCCCGCCCATCTCGTCGATCCGGCGCAGATAGTCCTCCGCCTTCGCCTCCAGCTCGTTGGTGAGGTGCTCGATGACGTAACTCCCGCCCAGAGGATCCACCACGTCGCAGACGCCCGACTCGTAGGCGATGATCTGCTGCGTCCGGAGCGCCAGCCGCGCCGCCTCGGCGGTGGGCAGCGCGAGCGCCTCGTCGCGCGAGTTGGTGTGCAGCGACTGCGCCCCGCCCAGCACCGCCGCCAAAGCCTGCAGCGCCACGCGCACCACGTTGTTGTCCACCTGCTGCGCGGTGAGCGTTGAGCCGGCGGTCTGCGCGTGGAAGCGCAGCATCTGCGAGCGCGGGTTCTTCGCCCCGAAGCGCTCCTTCATGATCCGCGCCCACAGCCGCCGCGCCGCGCGGAACTTCGCCACCTCCTCGAGGAAGTGGTTGTGCACGTTGAAGAAGAAGGAAAGCTGCCCAGCGAACGCGTCCACGTCCAGGCCGGCCTTCAACGCGGCGTCGACGTAGGCGATCCCATCCGCCAGGGTGAAGGCGATCTCCTGCGCCGCGGTCGAGCCGGCCTCGCGGATGTGGTACCCGCTGATGGAGATCGGGTTCCACTTCGGGATCCGCTTCGCGCAGAACGCGAACATGTTGGTGATGAGCCGCAAGGACGGCTCCGGCGGATAGATGTACGTCCCGCGCGCGATGTACTCCTTGAGGATGTCGTTCTGGACGGTGCCGGAGAGCTTCTCCAGCGGCACCCCCTGCTGCTCGCCGACCGCCGCGTAGAGCGACAGGAGGATCGACGCGGTGGCGTTGATGGTCATCGACGTCGACACGCGGTCGAGCGGGATGCCCTTCAACAGCACCTGCATGTCGCGGATCGACGAGATGGACACGCCGACCTTGCCGACCTCACCCTTGGCGCGCGGATGATCGGCGTCGCGGCCCATCTGCGTGGGCAGATCGAACGCTACCGAGAGCCCCGTCTGCCCGGACTTGAGCAGATAGTGGTAGCGCTCGTTGGAGGCCTCCGCGCTGCCGAAGCCGGCGTACTGCCGCATCGTCCAGAAGCGGCCGCGGTACATCGTCGGCTGGACGCCGCGCGTGAACGGGAACTCGCCGGGCAGGCCGAGCCGCTCCATCACCTCTTCGGCGGCGAGCACGTCCGGCCCGTACACGGGGTCGAGCGCGATCCCGCTGGAGGTCTCGAAGGTGGCGCGCCGCTCCGGCGCTTTCGCCTTCGCCTTCTCATAGACCTGCTTCCACCAGCGATCCTTCTCCGTCTTCCAATCCGACATGGATCGGTGCGTAGAACCGAACGCCGGGTCACGCAAGCCCGCGTTGTGGCGTTTCGCCCCGAAATCCCGGGGGTTGCGAGGACGCGCCAACGCCTTATTGGGAATGAGTCGTGTTCTGGATTGTCGATAGGGATTGATTACCTGCCTGGAGACCTCACCATGCGACTTCGCAGCGTCACGGCACTTCTGGCCACGCTCTCGCTCTTCGGACTCCCGCTCACCGGACTCTCCGGTTGTGACAACCACGGCAGCACGTTCGGTGTCGAGCCGCCCGCGAAGACGGTCCCGCAGCGCGCTCCGCCGTCGAGCCAGGTTCCCAATCAGCCCGGCACCGGCGGCAGCGGCCCGGATCTCTCCGCGCAGGTGAAGCCGGACACCCAGCGGACGCTCGCGCCGATGCCCTCGCTCGCGCCGCTCGTCGAAGCGGTGAAGGGCGCGGTGGTCAACGTCGACGTCACCGCGAGCGTCAAGAACGCCGGCTTCGGCGATCTTCAGTTCGATCCTTTCGCCGACCTCTTCGGCCGTGGTCACCGCTTCATGCCCGGCCCCCAGGTCCGGCAGGGAGCGGGCAGCGGCTTCATCATCGACCCGCGTGGCCGCGTGCTCACCAACAACCACGTCGTCGAGGACGCGGTGTCGATCCGCGTCCACCTGGACGATGGGCGGGCGTTCGACGCGAAGGTGCTCGGGCGCGATCCGTTGACCGACGTGGCGCTGCTCCAGCTCGAAGGCGTGAAGGAGGACCTCCCGTTCGTGAAGCTCGGCGACTCGGACGCGATGAAGGTCGGCGACTATGTGCTGGCGATCGGCAACCCGTTCGGGCTCGCCTCCAGCGTCAGCTCGGGGATCCTCTCCGCGCGCGCCCGCGACATCCACGCCGGCCCGTATGACGACTTCCTGCAGACCGACGCGGCGATCAACCCGGGCAACTCCGGCGGCCCGTTGTTCAACATGCGCGGCGAGGTGATCGGCATCAACACGGCGATCATCGGCGGCGGCAACGGCATCGGCTTCGCAGTGCCGTCGAATATGGCGCGCGCGCTGCTCGGGCAGCTGGAGAAGGGTGTCGTCCGCCGCGGCTGGCTGGGCGTGGCGATCCAGGATCTCACCCCGCAGCTCGCGCCGGCATTGGGCGTAGACGTGAAGGAGGGCGCGGTGGTGGTGCAGGTCACCGAGGACACGCCGGCGGCGAAGGCGGGCCTTCAGCGCGACGACGTCGTGGTGGCGGTCGACGGCCAGCACGTCGGCTCGTCCAAGGACCTGACCCGGATGATCGGCTTCAAGCAGCCGGGTACGGCGACGAGCCTCGACATCCTGCGCCACGGTCAGAAGAAGACGGTGAAGGTCACGCTCGGCGAGCGCCCGGATCTCGAGCACCGCGGCATCGGGTCGCGCTCGAGCGACGGCGTCGAGCAGGACGAGAAGACGGGGCGGATCGGTCTGTCGCTCCGGGACGTGGATCCGCGGATCGACGGCCAGGACGCGCCGGACGGTGGCGCGGTGATCGCCCAGGTCCAGCCGGGCTCGCGCGCGGACGACGCGGGGCTCAAGCCGGGCATGGTGATCGTCGAAGCGGGCGGCCAGAAGATCCGCTCGGCGCGCGACTTCCTCAAGGTCATCCGCAACGCCCCGAGCGGCAAGTCGCTGCTGTTGCGCATCGCGGTGGGCGACGCGCTGGTGCTGCGCGCGCTGCCCGTGCCGTAGCCGCGAAACCGGAAGCTTCAGCCTCCCTGGGGAGCCGGCTCTTCCGCGTCGAAGGGCCGGCTCCTCGGCTTCGGGAGGATCAACGGGCGCTCCAGCTTCGCACGATCCCAGCGCGCGAGCGACGCGGCGCGGTGATAGGCGGACTCGCAGAAGGAGAGGAGCGTTTTGTCGGGGTCGGGGCTCTGGCGCACGGCCTGATACGGCAGGATGAACTCGCCGAGCCTAGGCTCGTACGTCGCTGCGGCAGGCGCGAGGTTCCCGTCGCGGAACTCCTCCGGTTCGGGCGAGCAGTAGGCGAAGAACGCCGCGTCCGGATAGCGCTCGTCGCCGGGCCAGAAGCCCACCGAGAAGTACTCCTCCGTCGACGACTCGCGCAGGATGGCGTCGCCTTCGCGGGGTGGCGCGCCGCGGCCGGAGTAGAGGCTCACCGAGAGATCGCACCCGCCCCAGTAGAACTGCACTGGGCTCGCCTTGCCGGTAAACCCGGCGCGGAACCGGTCGAGCACGTTGTGCACGGACAGCAGCACCTGGAAGAAGCGCCGCACGGCGTCGGGGTCGTACGCGGCGTGGTGCGTGTCCGCGTGCAACGGCGTCCGGTCCGTCACCTCCACCGGCACGTCCCAGATCTCCGGCTCCACGCCCATGGCCCTGAGCGCCGCCAACAGTTCCCGGTAGAAGTCCGCCACGGTCTGTCCGCCCAGCGCGTGGATGTGGCGATCGTCCCAGCTGGTCTGCAGGACCACCTCGTGGTCGATGAGGTCGAAGGCCAGCTCGAACGCGCCGCCGCGCCACGGCAGCGCCAGCGTGGTGAGGCCTCGCGCGGTGAGCTGCAGGCCGGCGTTCCACCAATGGTTCGTCGGCGGCGTGAGCGCGATGCGCAGCTTCCCGGCGATCTGCAGACAGCGCTGCAGGGTGTCGCGGGTGTCCTTCCACCCGGCCAGCTCCAACGGCGGCCAGGGATCGATCAACGGAGGTGGGCGAGCGAGAGTGGCCATGGCTACACGAACGTCTCGTCGAGGTAGCACCACCGCCAGCGCTCGCCCGGTTCGAGCGACTGGATGATCGGATGGTGCGTGGCGTGGAAGTGGCGGGTGGCGTGGCGGTTCTTCGATTCGTCGCAGCAGCCGACGTGTCCGCACTCGAGGCACAGCCGCAGGTGCACCCAACGGTCGCCGGACTGCAGGCACTCCTCGCAGCCCTCGGGGGTCCGCGGGCCGACGTCGCGGATCTGCGACAGGTGTCCGCACCGGGTGTCCTGCGTCATTCCGCCGGTGAGCTCCATGCGAAGAAGCTGCGCATCGGGACAAGTCCCCGGCGCGCTCCGCTGCCCGGCCGCCGTGTGGCCACGTGGGCGTGCGCACGCTGTCTGCTTCAGGCTCTGCGGGGGCGTCCTTCGAGCGCGCTCCGCAGCAGGCGGCCTTTGAGCAGCTCGACGAACGCCAGATAGACGGGCACTACCACCGCGACGAATGCGAGATAGCTCCCGGGAAGCGGGACGAACCCGAGCCACCGTGCGAACGGCGTCCACGGCAGGCACACGCCGAGCGCCACCATCGACAGTGCGGAGGCCACCAGCGGGAGGCTGGGGCGGTTGGTCCACGGCCGCCCGGCGGTGCGGATCACGAAGAGCACCAGCACCTGCGTCGCGAGCGACTCGACGAACCAGCCGGTCTGGAACGACGACGCGCCGAAGTCGAAGACGCGCAGGAGCACCCAGAAGGTGAGGACGTCGAACACCGAGCTCACCGGGCCGACGGCGAGCATGAACCGGCGGATCGCCGAGATGTCCCAGCGGTGCGGGCGCGCCACCAGGCGCGGGTCGACGTTGTCGGTAGGGAGCGTGAGCTGCGCCACGTCGTACAGCAGGTTGTTGAGGAGGATCTGCGTGGGCAGCATCGGCAAAAAGGGGAGGAACAGCGCCGCGCCGGCCATGCTGAACATGTTGCCGAAGTTCGAGCTGGTCCCCATCAGCAGGTACTTGAAGACGTTCCCGAACGCGCGCCGCCCGGCGAGGATCCCCGCGTGGAGCACGTCCAGCCGGCGCTCGAGCAGGAGGATGTCGGACGCCTCGCGCGCGACGTCCACTGCGCCGGCGACGGAGATCCCCACGTCCGCGCCGTGCAGCGAGGGCGCGTCGTTGATGCCGTCACCCAAGAAGCCGACCACGTGCCCGCCCGAACGCAGCGCGTGGATGATTCGCTGCTTCTGCCCCGGCGACAGCCGCGCGAACACCCGGACCTTCTGAAGCACGCGTGAGAGCGCGAGGTCGTTCATCCGCCGCAGCTCGTCGCCGGTCACCACCCGGTCCGCGTCGATGCCCACCTTCCGGCAGACGTGACGCGTGACGCGCGGATCGTCCCCGCTGAGGATCTTCACCTCGACGCCGTCGCGTCGGAGCGCCTCGATCGACTCGCCCACGCCTTCGAGGAGGTGATCGGAGAAGGTGAGGAACCCGGCGAGCGTGAGCCCGCGCTCGTCGTCGGCGCTGAAGCTGCGCACGGCAGGCACGCGCTTCCACGCGACCGCCAGCACCCGGAGCCCGCGCTCGCTCAGCGCCGCCGCTTCCCGTTCGCACCGCTCGGCGGCCTCGCCCATGAGCGGGGCGATGGTGCCGTCGGCGCGTTCGTACGAAGCGCAGATGGCCATCACGCTCTCGGGCGCGCCCTTGGTGACGAACAACGTTTCGCCGTGCGCCTCCACCGCGACCGAGAGCCGCCGCCGCTCGAAGTCGAACGGGACCTCGCCGATCTTCATACAGCCCGTGATGGGCGGAAGCCGTGGGCAGGCGAGGATCGCGGCGTCGAAGGGGCTGCGGATGCCGGACTCGAACTGCGCGTTGAGCGCGCCGAGCGTGAGCGCACGACGGGAGGGCTGGCCGAACGGATCGATGGACGCGTCCAGCGACACGGTGCCCGCGGTGAGCGTTCCGGTCTTGTCGCTGCACAGGACGTCGATGCTGCCCAGGTTCTGGATGGACGGGAGGTGCTTCACGATCACCTTCTCGCGCGCCATCCGGATCGCTCCCTGCGCGAGCGTGACGGTGGTGATCATCGGCAGAAACTCGGGCGTGAGTCCCACCGCGAGCGCGACGGAGAAGAGGAGCGACTCGAGTGGGTTGCGCCCCACGGTCACATTCACCACGAGGATGAACAGCACGAGGAACACCGTCGTCTTGAGGATGAGCAGCCCGAAGCGCCGCGCGCCGCGCTCGAACTCCGTCTCCTCGGGCCGCGCCGACAGCCGCTCGACGATGTCGCCGAACGCGGTGTGCCTCCCGGCGGCGTAGACCACTGCGGTGGCCGACCCGCCCACCACCGAGGTGCCGAGGAAGACCAACCCCTCCGCGTCCGGCCCGGCGCTCTCCAGACGGTCGCGGATCGCCCGCTTGGCGGCCGGGAGCGATTCGCCGGTGAGCGCCGCCTGCTGGACGTGGAGATCGGTCGCCTCCAGGAGCCGCGCGTCCGCGGGGACCAGATCGCCCGCCGAGAGCCGGACGACGTCGCCCTCCACCACCTGCCACCTCGGCACCACGCGCCAGGCGCCGTCGCGCCGCACGGTCGCGGTGGGCGCGACGCGATCCTGTAGCCGGCTCACCGCGCGCGCGGAGCGGAAGGTCTGCCAGAAGTTGATGGTGGCGCTGAGCACCACCATGGTGCCGATGATGACGGCGTTCCCGATCTGACCGAGGAACGCGGAGGCGGCGCCCGCGACGAGGAGGATGAGCATCAGCGGGCTCGCGGCCGCGCGGGCGAACTCGGTGAGGCCCTCGCGCAGGCGCGAACGTGCAGGCGCCAGCCGTCCGGCGGAAACGAGGCGGGCAACCGCTTCGGTGGAGGTCAGCCCATCGGGCGAGGCGCGCAGGCGCGCGAGCAGGTCGGCGAGCGGCGCGTCCGGATCCCCCATGCCTCAGGGGGTAGACACGGGGACGGCGGACGCAAGGGGACGGCGGAAGCGGCTACTCCACGACGACGAGCTTCGCGTTCATCTCCACCGCGCTTCCCTCCTTCGCGGTGATCTCCACGACCTTGCCGGCCTTCGGGCTCTTGAGCTCGTTCTCCATCTTCATCGCCTCCACCACCACCAGCCCCTGGCCCTCCTTCACCTCGTCGCCCACCTTCACGAGCACCTTCACCACCTTGCCCGGCATGGGCGCGGTGATGGTCTGCTTGCCCTCGGCGGAGAAGGCGGCGGTGGCGGCGCGCAGCCGGCGGCGGCGTTCGTCCGCCACGTCCACGCGCACCACGTGGCCCTTCACCAGCACGGCCACCTCGTCCTCGTGGTCTTCGAACTCCACCGAGTACGACTCGTTGTCGATGACCATCGACACCGCGCCGTGCTCGAGCGCGAGCGCGTCGACCTCGTGGCGCTTGCCGTTCAGCGTGAGCGCGTAGCGGCCGTCCTTCAGCGGCTCGACGTCGACGACGACCGGTTCCTTCTGTCCCTTGAGCGTGGCGTAGTAGCGCATGAAGTAGCTGGTCCGGATGAGGCGGTGGGGTCAGCGGCGGACGGCGGAGCGCATCAGGCGCCACGGGGAGATGCCGCCGTGGTCGCCGGACGCGGCGATCGTCACCGACTTCGCTTTCTCCTCGTCCCGCTTTGCGGCGTAGACCACCGAGGCGATGAGGGCGATCTCCTCGAGGTGCGCGTTCGGTTTGGACAGAAGCGCCTCGTGGTTCCGCGGCAGAAAGCTCGTGTCGTAGTCGCCGGCGCGGAACTCGGGGTGCTCCATGATCGCCTGCAGATAGCGGGTGTTGGTGGTGATGCCCTTGACCACGTACTCCGAGAGCGCGCGGCGCATCCGTTCGATGGCCTCGGCGCGGGTGGGCGCCCACACCGAGAGCTTGGAGATCATCGGGTCGTAGACGTTGGGCACCGTGTAGCCCGCGTACACGCCCGAGTCGTCGCGCACGTTCGGTCCGCCGGGCACGCGCAGGTAGCGGATCTTTCCGGGCGACGGCATGAAGTTGGTCGCCGGATCCTCCGCGTAGATGCGGACCTCGATGGCGTGGCCGTTCGGCTGGACCGGCTCGAGGATGGGGAGGCGCTCGCCCATCGCCACCTTGATCTGCCAGGCGACGAGGTCAATGCCGGTGACCCACTCGGTGACCGGGTGCTCCACCTGGAGCCGCGTGTTCATTTCGAGGAAGTAGAAGTTCCGCTTCGCGTCGACGAGGAACTCCACCGTGCCCGCGCCGACGTAGCCCACCGCCTTCGCCGCCTTGACCGCGACCTCGCCCATCGCCGCGCGCAGCTGTGGGGTGAGGATGGGCGAGGGCGTCTCCTCCACCACCTTCTGGTGGCGGCGCTGCGCCGAGCACTCGCGCTCGTTGAGGTGGATGGTGTGGCCGTGCGTGTCGGCGAACACCTGGATCTCCACGTGGTGCGGCTTCTCGAGGTACTTCTCGATGTAGACCTTGTCGTCGCCGAAGGCGCTCAAAGCCTCGCTGCGGGCGGCGCGGAAGCCGGACTCGAAGTCCTTCGGGTCTTCGATCTTCCGCATCCCCTTGCCACCGCCGCCGGCGGCCGCCTTGAGCATGATCGGGTAGCCGATCTTCTCCGCGAAGGCGCGGCCCTCCTCGAGCGACGCGAGCGGCTCGGAGCCCGGCACCACCGGCACGCCGGCTTTAATCATATTGGCGCGCGCGCGGGTCTTTTCGCCCATCGCCTCCATCGCGGACGCGGGCGGGCCGATGAAGGTGATGCCCGCCGCCTCGCACATCCGGACGAAGTTCGGGTTCTCGGAGAGGAAGCCGTAGCCCGGGTGGATGGCGTCGGCGCCGGTGCGCTTCGCGGCGTCGATGATTTTCGCGCCCACCAGGTAGCTCTCGCGCGACGGCGGCGGGCCCACGCAGATCGCCTGATCGGCGGTGCGGACGTGCAGGGCCGACCGGTCCGCCTCCGAGTAGACGGCGACGGTGGCGATGCCCATCTCCTTGCAGGTCCGCATCACGCGGATGGCGATCTCGCCGCGGTTGGCGACGAGGATTTTGCGGATCTTCTTTACGGACGCCATGAGCGGTCTGTAGCACGCAGGTGTGCGCGGCAAAATGCAGAGTTGAGGGCGTTCTGATAACGCGGGCTCCGTGACGGACGGCGGAAGGCTGCACGACGAGGGAGCACCGGATCGCGGCTGGGTCCTGGTGGCGGTGGGCGTGGGCACGTTGATGTCCGCGCTGGACGGGAGCGTGGTCAACGCGCTGCTCCCAGTGATGCGCGAGGCGCTGAAGACGGACGTCGCCTCCATCGAGTGGGTCGTCACGACCTACCTTTTGGTGGTGAGCGGGCTCTTGCTCGGCTTCGGGCGGGTGGGGGATCTG